>NZ_BAAAJK010000046.1:0-78013 GCF_039526905.1 Pseudonocardia kongjuensis
GTGAGCCGGCCGCGGCGGGCGGCGGCCCCGGGCGGGCGCCCGGTGGCGGTCCGGGCCGGGGGCCCGGCTTCGGTGCGGGCCCGGCCGGTGGCGGGCCCGGTCGTCCGGGTGTGGCGGCGTTGGTCTCGGGCACCGGTGTGTCCTCCTCGTTCGGCCCACCGGATCACCGGCGGGCGCCCCGTCCGTGTCCGGCCGGGGCCGTGCGCGCGCCGAACTCCGCGCCGCGGCGGGAGTCGGAAACGCGATTCAAGCAGGTGAACCGCCTCCGGGGGAACCGCAGAGCCCCTGCCCGGTGACGACCGGCGGCGACACCGCCCACGGGCCGGTGGCCGCGGGCGGGTCGTTAGGCTCGGACGTCGTGCCCGCCGCGATCGCCGTCATCCCCCAGCCGCCGCTGCTCGTCCCGGAGCTGAGCGGGGACACCGCCGCCGGGACCGAGGCGGTCCGGGCGGCGGTCCGGGAGGTCGTCGCCGCGCTGGCCGCCGTCGCCCCGGAGTGGATCGCGGTCGGGGCCGACCCGGGCGGGCGGCGGTCGGTGCCCGCCGGTGCCCGGGGGACGTTCGCCGGGTACGGCCGGGACGTGCCGGTCGCGCTGCCCGGCGACGACGGGCCGGACGAGGGCGCGGAGCTGCCGCTGCCGCTGCTGGTCGCCGGATGGGCGGCCGCCGGGTCGGGGGTGCGCTCGGTGCGCGGCGAGCTCGTCGCGCCGGACGCGCCGGTCGCCGACTGCCTCGCCCTGGGCGCCGAGCTCGCCGTGTGCGATGCCGGGCTGCTGGTCGTCGGCGACGGCGCCGCCAAGCACACGGCGACCGCCCCCGGCGGGTTCGACGAGCGGGCCGAGGCGTTCGACGCCGTCGTCGCCGACGCGCTGGACCGGGCCGACCCGGACGCGCTGGCCGGGCTCGACCCGGCGGCGGCCGCGCAGCTGTGGGCGGCCGGCCGCGCGCCGTGGCAGGTGCTGGCCGGTGCCGCGGCGGGCCGCAGCTGGTCGGCGACCCACCGGCACACCGGCGCGCCCTACGGCGTCGCCTACCACGTCGCGTTCTGGGCGCCGTCGTGACGCCGGACCTGGTGGCCGTGGTCGGGCCCACCGCGACCGGCAAGTCCGACCTGGGGCTGGAGATCGCGCTCGCGCTCGACGGCGAGGTGGTCAACGCCGACGCGATGCAGCTCTACCGGGGGCTCGACATCGGCACCGCGAAGCTGTCCCCGGCCGAGCGCCGCGGCGTCCCGCACCACCAGCTCGACGTGCTCGACGTCGACGAGTCCGCGTCGGTCGCCGCCTACCAGCGGGAGGCCCGCGCGGTGATCGAGCGGCTGCGCGCCGCGGGCCGCACCCCGGTGCTGGTCGGCGGGTCCGGGCTGTACGTGCAGGCGGTGATCGACGAGCTGGAGTTCCCGGGCACCGATCCGGACCTGCGCGCCGGGCTGCAGGAGGAGCTGGACCGGCTCGGCCCCGCCGCCCTGCACCGCAGGCTGGCCGAGGTGGACCCGGCGGCCGCGGCCGAGGTGCTGCCGTCGAACGGGCGCCGGATCGTCCGCGCACTCGAGGTGATCGCGCTGACCGGGCGCCCGTTCCGGGCGACGCTGCCGACCACCGGCCCGCCGCGCTACGGCGCCGTCCTGCTCGGCGTCGACCGCGGTGTCGACGAGCTCGACGAGCGGGTCGCCCGGCGGGTGGACCGGATGCTCGACGACGGCCTGGTCGAGGAGACCCGGCGGCTGCTCCCGGCCGGGCTCGCCCGCGGCCGCACCGCGTCCCGGGCGCTGGGCTACCGCCAGGTGCTCGACGCGTTCGACCGGGCGGGCACCGAGCCCGGCCCGGACGAGCGGGAGCGGGTCCGCGCGGAGACGGTGCAGGCCACCCGGCGGTTCGTCCGCCGCCAGCGGGCCTGGTTCCGCCGGGACCGGCGGATCCACTGGATCGACGGGGCCGCCGACGATCCGGCCGCGGACGCGCTGGCGGTGCTGGCTCGTAGGCTGGTGTCATGACCGGTGGGATCGCGTTCACCAAGGGGCACGGCACGCAGAACGACTTCGTCGTGCTGCCCGACCCGGATGCCGCGCTCGACCTGACCCCGGAGCGGGTCGCGGCGCTCTGCGACCGGCATCGCGGTCTCGGCGCCGACGGCGTGCTGCGGGTGGTGCGCTGGGCGAAGCTGGCCGGCGACGAGACGGTCCCGGAGCCGGTCCCCGGCGTCGAGTGGTTCATGGACTACCGCAACGGCGACGGCTCGATCGCCGAGATGTGCGGCAACGGCGTGCGGGTCTTCGCCCGCTACCTGCACGAGCGCGGCTGGTCGCCGGGCGGGGGTGCGATCGGCACCCGGGCCGGGGTGCGCACCGCGACCGTCACCGGCGAGGGCGTGTCGGTGGAGATGGGGCCGGTCACGATCGGTCCGGCGTCGGTCGCGACCAGCGGGACCGCCCGGTTCGACGGGCTGGTGCTCGACGTCGGCAATCCGCACCTGGCCTGCGTCGTCTCCGCCGACCCGGACGCGCTGGACCTGACCCGCGCCCCGGCGCACGATCCGGACGTGTTCCCGCGCGGCGTCAACGTCGAGTTCCTGACCCCGCTCGACGGTCCCGCCGTCGGCGGCCGGATCCGGATGCGGGTGCACGAGCGCGGCGTGGGGGAGACCAGGGCCTGCGGCACCGGCACGGTCGCCGCCGTCGTCGCCGCGCTGCGCGCCGCCGGGCACGCCGCGGGCGACGTGCGGGTCGACACCCCCGGCGGCGAGCTGCGGGTCACCGTCGAGGCCGGATCGGCGGATCGCACCGGCGCCACCGTCCTGCACGGCCCCGCCGTGCTGCTCGCCACCGGCGAGCTGGACCGCGGCTGGTGGGAGTCCCCGGCCTGACCGGTCGCCGGCGTCAGTCGTGGATGACGGCGACGCCGCGCCGCCGGAGGTCGGCGAGGCCGTCCCGCATCGCCTGCACCTGCTCGGCGGTGTGACCGGTCCAGTCCTCGAGCTCGCCGACGACGCGGACGGGTTCGCGGGTCCGGTAGGACCGGGTCGGGTTGCCGGGGAACTTCGTGTCGGTGACGTTCGGGTCGTCCTCGACGTCGCCGGTGGGCTCGACCAGGTAGATGCGACCGGGCCCGTCGCCGGCCGCGAGCTCGGCGCCCCAGGCCGCGGTGTCGAGCGTCTCGGTCAGGTAGACGTGGTTCATCACGCGTCCCGGCTCGAAGTTGGAGAACCGTCCGGGCAGCAGCAGGTCGCCGACCGCGAGATCGGCCCGGGTGCCGTGCAGCAGCGTCCCCGGGCGGAAGACCTCGAACGGCGTCGGCCCGTTCGCGCCGTCGTGTGTGCCCGTCATGGTCGACCCCGTTCCGTGTCCGCGTGTTGTGGTCGGCGCAGATCCTCCGCCGGGACCGGGGGCTTGCCGCAAGACCCGGGTCGCGCTATACGTTGATCACGGCGGGATTCACTGCCCGGGCAGGTCCCGCAGCCGGCGCAGCGGGGAGAGCAGCAGCGGCAGCAGGGACAGCAGCTGCGCGCAGCAGGCCACCAGCAGCGCGCCGCGCGGGCCGAGGAGCTCACCCAGCCCGCCCCCGATCAGGCCGCCGACCGGGATCGTCCCCCAGACCAGGAACCGGACGCCGGCGTTCATCCGCCCGAGCAGCCGGTCCGGGCAGATCGCCTGCCGGAAGCTGACCTGCGCCACGTTGTAGACGACACCGCCGTAGCCGTCGGCGAACAGGCCCACCGCGGTCAGCAGGATCAGTGGGCCCGGTCCGCCGAGCGGGATCAGCAGCACGAACGGCGTCGTCACGAGCAGCGAGACGACGATCGTGCGGGCCTGCCCGAGCCGTCGCGTCCACGCTCCGGCGGTGAGCGCACCGGCGAGCCCGCCGACGCCGACGGCGGCCACGGCGGCACCGACCCCGACCTCGGGCAGGCCCAGGTCGTCCACCAGGAACAGCACCAGGACCGCGAGGAGGATCCCGCCGGCCAGGTTCGACGACGCGGTGCACAGCACGATCGGCCGCAGCAACCGGTGTCCGACGACGAACCGGAGACCTTCGACGATCTCGGCCCGCACCGTCGTCCCGGTGCGGGCGGGTGCCGGTTCGGTGGTCCGGATCCGGGAGATCGCGATCGCCGACACCAGGTGGCCGGCCGCCTGCGCGGCGATCGCGATCGCCCCGCCGACGAGTTGCACCAGCCCACCACCGAGGGCGGGCCCACCGGCCTCCGCGGCCGCCCGCGTCGACTCCAGCTTGCCGTTGCCCTCCACCAGATGCTCCCGGCCGACCAGGGACGGCAGCACCGACTGGTAGGCGACGTCGAAGAACACCGTCGCGAGACCGGCGAGGAAGGTCACGAGCAGCAGGTGGCCGAACCCCAGCACCTCGTACCACCAGGCGATCGGCACCGTGACGAGGAGCGCGAACCGGACCAGATCGGCGGCGACCAGCACCGGCACCCGCCGCACCCGGTCGATCACCACCCCGGCGGGCAGCCCGATCAGCAGGAACCCTGCGGTCTGCGCTGCGGTGAGCAGACCCATCTGCCACGGCGTCGCACCGAGCGCGGTGACCGCGAGCAGCGGCGCCGCCAGCTGACCGATCCGGGTGCCGACCTGACTCGTCGTCTCCCCGCCCCACAGCAGCAGGAAGTCCCGGTGCCGCCACAGCGCGCCGGTCGCGGATCGGGGCATGGACCGAGCATGCGCCCACTGATTGGAAAACGTCAATCAGTTAACCTGCGACGATGCCTGCCCGCCGACCCGCCACCGAGGCCGAGATCGCCGCGCTGTCCTCGGCCGTCCGGCTGCGGATCATCCGGCTGACCCACGTGGACGCGCTGACCAACGCCGAGCTCGCCGCCCGGCTGGGCCGTGATCCGGCGACGACGCTGCACCATGTGCGCAGGCTGGTCGCGCACGGCTTCCTGGTGGCCCAGCCGGCCCGCCGCGGTGCCCGCGGATCCCGGGAGATCCCGTACCGGAGCACCGGGCTGTCCTGGTCGCTCGACGACGCGGGCAGGCACGAACCGGTGGCCGAGGCGGGACTGGAGGCGTTCCTCGGCGAGGTCGCCGACGTCGGCCCGGCCGCGCTGGATCAGACCCGCCTCGTGCTGCGCCTGCCACCGGAGCGCGTCGCGGCACTGCGCGCCGAGCTGGACGAGCTGCTGGGGCGCTACGCCGCCGAGCCGGTGCTGCCGGCCGCCGAGCCGCTCGCCGTGTACCTGGCGCTCTACCCGGGTGACCCGCCCGGCGAAACGGACCGGACAGCGGCTCGGGGAACGTGGGACACTCGGGGGCAAGATGACTGAAGCCCACACGCCCGCCAGCCCGTCCACCGGGGAACTCGAACTCGAGGAGCGCTCGTCGCTCCGCCGCATCGGCGGCCTGTCGACCGAGCTCACCGACGTCACCGAGGTCGAGTACCGCCGCCTGCGCCTGGAGCGGGTGGTGCTGGTCGGCGTCTGGACCGAGGGATCCGCCGAGCAGGCGGAGGCCTCGCTCGCCGAGCTGGCCCGGCTGGCCGAGACGGCGGGCTCCGAGGTGCTCGACGGCCTGGTCCAGCGCCGGTCGACACCCGATCCGGCGACCTTCATCGGCTCCGGCAAGGTCGACGAGCTCGGCGTCGCCGTGCGCGCCGCGGAGGCCGACACGGTGATCTGCGACGGCGAGCTGTCGCCCGGTCAGCTCCGTCAGCTCGAGGAGCGGCTCAAGGTCAAGGTGATCGACCGGACCGCGCTGATCCTCGACATCTTCGCCCAGCACGCCCGCTCGCGGGACGGCAAGGCGCAGGTCGAGCTGGCCCAGCTGTCCTACCTGCTGCCCCGGCTGCGCGGCTGGGGTGAGGCGCTGTCCCGCCAGGTCGGCGGTCGTGCCGCGGGCGGCGTCGGGATCGGCGGCCGCGGCCCGGGTGAGACGAAGATCGAGCTCGACCGCCGCCGGATCCGTGCGCGCATGTCGAAGCTGCGCCGCGAGATCGGCGCGATGCGTCAGGTCCGGGAGACCCAGCGCGGCAACCGCAGGCGCAACGAGGTCCCGTCCGTCGCGATCGTCGGCTACACCAACGCCGGCAAGTCCAGCCTGCTCAACCAGCTCACCGACGCCGGCGTGCTGGTCGAGGACGCGCTGTTCGCCACCCTCGACCCGACCACCCGCCGGACCGAGACGCCGGACGGGCGGGTCTACACCCTCACCGACACCGTCGGCTTCGTCCGGCACCTACCGCACCAGCTGATCGAGGCGTTCCGGTCGACGCTGGAGGAGGCCGCCCACGCGGACCTGCTGGTGCACGTGGTCGACGGCTCCGATCCGCTGCCCGGCGACCAGATCGCCGCCGTCCGGAAGGTGCTGGTCGAGATCGGCGAGGAGCAGGGCGGCAGCATGCCGACCGAGCTGCTCGTGGTCAACAAGACCGACGCCGCCGGCGACCTGGCGCTCGCCCGGCTCCGGCACGCCCAGCCCGACGCGGTGTTCGTCTCCGCGCACCGCGGCGACGGCATCGACCTGCTCCGGGACCGGATCGCCGGCCTGCTGCCCCGCCCGGAGTACGACGTCGACCTGCTGCTGCCCTACACCGAGGGCGCGCTGGTCGCCCGCCTGCACGACGAGGGCGAGGTCCTCGCCGAGGAGCACACCCCCGAGGGCACCCGGGTCCGGGCCAGGGTCGGGCCGGAGCTGGGCACCGCGGTCCTGCCGTTCGCGGTGGCGGGCGGTCCGGCCGGTACCGGCAGCGGGTCCGATCCCGACCTGCCGGCGACGGCGGCGGGGCGCTGACCCGGGCGGTCCGGGCCGGATCGAGGGGCGGGCCGGGCGGCCGCGTCCGGGCGACACGGCGGCGGGCCGCCCTGGGAACGCGGCGGCGGGCCGCCCTGGGCACGCTGTGGCGGGCCGCCCTGGCTCTGGTCCTCGTGACCCTCGGGCCGGCCTGCGCAGTGGCGGCCGCCGGGCCGCCTGCCGTCGGGACGGCCGGAGCGCCCGGAATGCCTGGGGCGCCGCCGCCGGCCGCGCACCCGGTCGTCCCGCCGCCTGACGCCGACCCGTCGTCCCTGGACGAGCCGCGCCCGGTCTGCACGATCGAGGATCCGCGACTGGCCGAGATCTCCGGGCTCGTCACCGACGGCGCACCGGGGGAGCCGCCGCAGCACTTTCACGCGATCGTCGACGGCGGCGGCACCGCCGAGGTGTTCACCCTCGATCCGGTGGGTTGCACGGTGACGGCCCAACGGGACGCCCCGGTGCGGGTCACCGACGTCGAGGATCTCGGCCGCACACCGGACGGCGGGCTCTGGCTCGCCGACATCGGTGACAACACGGCGCGCCGCGAGTCGGTGCGCCTGGTCGTGCTGCCGGTCGACGGACCGCCCCGCAGCTACGACCTCGTCTACCCGGACGGTCCGCGGGACGCCGAGGCGGTGCTCCTCGCCGACGACGGGACCCCGCTGATCGTGGACAAGACCACCGGGGCGGCCGGGCTGTACCGGCCCGCGGGGCCGCTCACCGAGGACTCGGCGGTGGCGCTGGAACGGGTGGCCGACGTCGTCCTGCCGTACTCGGCGACCACCGGCGGCCCGCTGGGCGCGGTCGGCACGCGGACGATCACCGGCGGCGCCGTCGGACCGGTCGCGGCGGACGGCGGGCGGGCCGCGGCCCTGCGCACCTACACCGACGCCTGGCTGTTCCCGCTGCCCGACGGCCCGGTGACCGGGGATGTCCTGGTCGGGGCGCTGGGCGGGGCCCCGCTGCAGGTGCCGCTGCCCGGTGAGCCGCAGGGCGAGGCGGTGGCTCTGGACGGCCGCGGGACGCTGCACTCCGCCACCGAGGCGCGGGGCCTGTCCCCGGCCGCGATCCGGTCGGTCGCCGGTGCGGTTGCCGCCGCGACGGCACCGGCCGCGCCGGTCGCGGCCCAGCCGGCGGAGGCGCCCGACGTCCGGTCCTTCCCGCCGTGGCTGCCCGCCGCGGCCGGGATGGCGGTCGTCGTCGCGGTGCTGCTCGCCGGGGTCGGGGCGATGGCGCTGCACGGCCGCCGCAGGCGGTGACCGTGCCCCGGTCCGGGATCGGCACCGCGCCCCGGCTCGGGATCGGCACCGTGGCCCGGCTCGGGATCGGCACCGTGGCCCGGCCCGGGATCGGCACCGCGCCCCGGCCCGGGATCGGCACCGTGCCCCCGCCGGGGGTCGGCACCGTGCCCCGGCCCGGGGGTCGGCTCAGAGCCGGCGCAGCACCGCGACGACCCGGCCCAGGATCGACGCCTCGTCACCCGGGATCGGCTCGTAGGCGTCGTTGGCCGGCATCAGCCAGATGTGACCGTCCCGGCGCCGGAACGTCTTGACGGTCGCCTCGCCGTCGATCATCGCCGCGACCACCTCGCCCTGTTCCGCGACCGGCTGCTGCCGGACGACGACCCAGTCCCCGTCGGTGATCGCCGCGTCCACCATGGAGTCACCCTTGACGTTCAGCAGGAACAGGGTGCCCTCGCCGACGATCTCGCGGGGGAGCGGGAACACTTCCTGCACGGCCTGCTCGGCCAGGATCGGCCCACCGGCGGCGATGTCGCCGAGCAGCGGCACGAACGCGGGTGCCGGACGCTCCGAGCGCCCTGCCTCGGTGTCGGCGTCGGTCCCGTCGCCCGCGGCGGTCTGGTCGGGGCTGCGCACGTCGACCGCACGGGTCCGGTTCGGGTCCCGGCGCAGGAATCCCTTGCGCTCCAGGGTCCGCAGCTGGTGGTGCACCGACGACGTGGAGGTCAGCCCCACCGCGTCGCCGATCTCCCGCACGCTCGGCGGGTAGCCGTAGCGGTCGACCCAGTCCCGGATCACCGCCAGGACCTTCCGCTGCCGCGGGGTCAGACCGCGCGTGTCGGCCGGGGGCTCGGGGAACTCCCGGACGTCGGCGGAACCCCGCCCGGGGGACGCACCGCCTCCGGACTCGTCCGCTGCCATCGCATTCGCCTCCTCGAGGATGTACCGGCACGGACACTAGCCGCCTTCGGCCGGTCCGCCAAACATGCGTTCGAAGTTCGTCACCCGCGTGTCGTGGATTCCGTCGGGCACCGGTGGTACAACATCGCACAGGCGTTCGATCGAACATCGATTCGAGCGCCGGGGTGTCCGGGGCGGGCGTCCCGTGCGGGCAGGGAGGCGAGCGGCATGGGTGTGGTGACCGAGGTCCGGCCGTGGGAGGTCGGGCGGCAGGCGCGATCCGTGCCGCCGGCGAGCCCGGGGCGAACTGAGCAGTCGAGGCGGCCGATGCAGCCGACGCGGTCAGCGCAACGGGCGCGGCCGGTGCAGCCGGTGCGGTCGGCGTGGTCGGCGCGGCCGGTGCGGTCGGTGCGGCCGGCGCGAGCGGGGTGGCCGGTCGCCCGGGCGCGGGGTGTGGCGGCACCCGGTGGCGTGCTGCGGCGGGCCGTCCAGGGACTGGGGATCGGGCTCGCCTCGGCGGCGACGGTGATCGGGCTGGGTCTGCTCGCGGAGGTCTCGGCAGCGGTGGTGGCGCCGGTGTCGACACCGCCGTCGGTGGTCGTCCAGAGCGTGCTGCCGGCCGGCCACTGAGCCCGGCCGGAGCGGGCTGAGCAGCGGCGATCCGATTCCTGTCGGTGCCCGGTGCTACACAGCTCGCACGCCCGTTCGACCGGCCCCGGGGAAGGGCCGGGCGGGATGGGCAGGACGCGTGGCCGGGTGTGGCCGGCGTCGACGGTGACCGTTCCGCCGCAGCAGGCGGGTGGTCCTCGAGGAGCAGGAGGAGCCATGCGAGAGCTCGACGTGCGTGAGGTGGCACCGCGGCCACGGACCGGTCGGCCGGGCCGGGCGGCGGCCGCGAATGCGCCGCAGTGGTCCGGCGCTGCCGGGGTGCGCGAGCGGGTGCGTGCGGGGGCCGCCCATGCGGTGCGCTGTGCCGGGGCGCGGCGTCCGGCCCGCGGATCCGCGGCGGCCCGGGCCGCCGCCCGGTGGGACATGCCCGTCCCCGGATCCGAGGTGCCCGAGCGGGCCTCCGGTCCGGCGTTCGGCGCGCCCCGGAGGGCCTCCGCTCCCGTGCCCGGTGCCCCCGAGCGGACCTCCGGTGCCCCCGAGCGGGCCTCCGGTCCGGCCGCCGGTGCCCCCGAGCGGGCCTCCGGTCCGGCCGCCGGTGCCTCCGAGTGGGGCTCCGGTCCGGTCGCCGGTCCGGTCGCCGGTGCGGCCGCCCGGACCTCCGGTCCGCGCACATCGCCCGCCGGCCCGGGAGCGGCGTCCGGCGCGGCCCCGGCCATGGCATCGAGCGTGGCGTGCCCTGCTGCGTCCACGGCGTCCCGGGTCGCCGGGTCCGGCGTGGCCTTCACCCGGTATCCCGGGGCGGCTCCGGCCGGGCACGCGACTGCGCGGGTCCGCGCTGTCCGCCCACCGGGGCGCCACTGCGTGGCACCTGCCCGGCTGCACCGTCCGGTGGTGCGACGTCGCTCACGGGGTGAGCGACTGCTGGCCGGGGTCGCCACGGTGGTCTGCTCGGCCACGGTGGTCGTGGTCCTGGGGCTGCTCGGGGATGCGGCGGCCGGATGGAACGCCGAGGTCGCCCCGGCACCCGGGCCGGCGGCGACGGCTCCGGCCGCTCCGTGACGCCGGGCGCGCCGGGTACCCGCAGGGGCCGACCGGGGACCGCGCCGCATGCGATCCGACCGGTCGGCCGCCGTGCCGTGCGCTGCGGCGGGCCGACCGGGGTCCGCGCCGTATGCGATGCGAACTGGTCGGCGGCCGTGCCGTGCGCTGCCGGGCCGAGCGGGGTCCGCGCCGCATGCGATCCGACCGACCAGCAGCCGTGCCGGGCGTCGCCCGCCCGACCGGAGACCACATCGGGCACGGTCGCCGCGCGTGACAGGAGCCTTGCCGCCCGGCGCGTCGGGATGGCGTGTCCCCGACCCGCGACACCGTCCGTCGCGGTCCGCCCGGGGCGCCGGACGGACCCCGGGATCGCGTCACGCGCGCTGATCAGGGCGGATGTGCAGGTTCATGATCCGTGTGCTCCGGCGGCCGCGCGGGGGCCGTGTGCGACCCTCGTTCCCGATCGGGCGAAGCTCGGCGCCATACCGGACCCGGGGATGGCGCACCCCAATATGTAGGGGTTACATTGGTGTCGTTCTCCCACTGGTTGGGGGAGCCGTCACCGCGGTACATCGCGGTGCGGGGCGGAGAATTCCCGCCGGGTCACGGGAGAAGGGGAGTGCCGACGTGCGTTGCCCGTTCTGCCGCCACCCGGATTCGCGGGTGATCGACTCCCGGACCGCCGACGACGGGACCTGCACCCGCCGCCGCCGGTCCTGCACCGCCTGCGGTCGCCGGTTCACCACGGTCGAGGAGACCGTGCTCGCCGTCGTCAAGCGCAGTGGGGTGAGCGAGCCCTTCAGCCGGCAGAAGGTTGTCGGCGGGGTTCGCCGGGCGTGTCAGGGCCGGCCGGTCGACGAGGACGACCTGCAGCAGCTCGCCCACCGGGTCGAGGAGACGGTGCGGGCCCGCGGTGCGGCCGAGATTCCCAGCCACGAGGTGGGGCTGGCGATCCTCGGACCGCTGCGCGAGCTCGACGAGGTCGCGTACCTGCGGTTCGCGAGCGTCTACCGATCCTTCTCCTCCATCGAGGACTTCGAGAAGGAGATCGCCGACCTCCGTTCGGCGGCTGCCGGGGAAGCAGCCGACGACGGGGCCGGCAACCGGGACGGCTGACGCCGATCCGCCGGTACCGGTGCGGGCGCGCAGGGGGCGCATCCACCGGCGGCGGACCGGCACTGATCGGCCGGACCGGGAACGGGGGCGGTGTCCCAGCACCGCCTCGGGTGCCCGCGCACCCCAGCGCGCGGGAGAGGAACGTCGGATGCGGAGGCAGTTCATGACCGAGACCGTCGGGGGCCCGGCGACAGGCACCGGGAGCACGACCCAGAACACGGCCCAGAACGGCGACGCGCCCGCGAAGGCGCGCGGCCGCGGGAAGGCGGGCGCCAGGCAGCGCGCCGGGCTGCCCGTGCAGCGGGTCTTCACGACCGAGGGTGTGCACCCGTACGAGCAGGTCGAGTGGGAGCGCCGGGACGTCGTCATGACGAACTGGCGGGACGGCACGGTGAACTTCGAGCAGCGCGGCGTCGAGTTCCCGCGGGCCTGGTCGGTGAACGCCACCAACATCGTCACCAGCAAGTACTTCCGTGGCGCCGTCGGCAGCGAGACCCGCGAGTCGAGCCTGCGCCAGCTCATCGACCGGGTGGTCGGCACCTACCGGCGGGCCGGCGTCGAGCACGGCTACTTCGCCACCGAGGCCGACGCCGAGATCTTCGACCACGAGCTGACCTGGATGCTGCTGCACCAGGTGTTCAGCTTCAACTCGCCGGTCTGGTTCAACGTGGGCACCGCCAGCCCGCAGCAGGTCAGCGCCTGCTTCATCCTCTCGGTCGACGACACCATGGAGTCGATCCTGAACTGGTACCGGGAGGAGGGCCTGATCTTCAAGGGCGGCTCCGGCGCCGGCCTCAACCTGTCCCGGATCCGCTCCTCGCGTGAGCTGCTGTCCTCCGGCGGCACCGCGTCCGGCCCGGTCTCCTTCATGCGCGGCGCGGACGCCTCCGCCGGCACCATCAAGTCGGGCGGCGCGACCCGCCGGGCGGCGAAGATGGTCGTGCTCGACGTCGACCACCCCGACATCGAGGAGTTCGTCGAGACCAAGGCCAAGGAGGAGGCCAAGGTCCGGGTGCTGCGCGACGCCGGGTTCGACATGGACCTGGGCGGCTCCGACATCACGTCGGTGCAGTACCAGAACGCGAACAACTCGGTCCGGGTGACCGACGAGTTCATGCGCGCGGTCGAGGAGGGCACCGACTTCGGCCTCCGCGCCCGGATGACCGGCGAGATCATCGACCGCACCGACGCGCGGAAGCTCTTCCGCGGCATCGCCGAGGCCGCCTGGAACTGCGCCGACCCCGGCATCCAGTACGACGGCACGATCAACGACTGGCACACCACGCCGGAGTCGGGGCGGATCACCGCGTCGAACCCGTGCTCGGAGTACATGCACCTGGACAACTCCAGCTGCAACCTCGCGTCGCTGAACCTGCTCAAGTTCCTCGACGCCGACGACCGGTTCGACGCCGAGACCTTCGCCAAGGCCGTCGAGCTGATCATCACCGCGATGGACATCTCCATCTGCTTCGCGGACTTCCCGACCGACCCGATCGCCGACACCACCCGGCGTTTCCGGCAGCTCGGCATCGGCTACGCGAACCTGGGCGCGCTGCTCATGGCGACCGGGCACGCCTACGACTCCGAGGGCGGCCGGGCACTCGCCGGGGCGATCACCTCGCTGATGACCGGCGCCGCCTACAAGCGCTCCGCCGAGCTCGCCGGGGTCGTCGGCCCCTACGAGGGCTACGCCCGCAACGCCGAGGCCCACCAGCGGGTGATCCGCAAGCACGCCGCGGCGAACGACGGGATCCGCAGCTTCCCGGCGTCCAACCCGGTCCAGCAGCTCGCGTCGCAGACCTGGAAGAAGTGCCAGGAGATCGGCGAGGCGAACGGCTGGCGCAACGCGCAGGCGTCCGTGCTGGCCCCGACCGGCACGATCGGCCTGATGATGGACTGCGACACGACCGGCATCGAGCCGGACCTGGCGCTGGTCAAGTTCAAGAAGCTGGTCGGCGGCGGCTCCATGCAGATCGTCAACCAGACCGTGCGCCGGGCCCTGGACAACCTCGGCTACCAGGCCGAGCAGGCCGAGGCCATCGTCGAGTACGTCGCCGAGCACGGCCACGTCATCGACGCCCCGGGCATGAAGCCCGAGCACTACGAGGTGTTCGACTGCGCCATGGGGGAGCGGTCGATCGCCCCGATGGGGCACGTCCGGATGATGGCGGCCGCGCAGCCGTTCCTGTCCGGCGCGATCTCCAAGACGGTGAACATGCCCGAGCGGGCCACCGTGGAGGACGTCGAGCGGATCTACCTCGAGGGCTGGCGGCTCGGCCTCAAGGCCCTCGCCATCTACCGGGACAACTGCAAGGTCGGGCAGCCGCTGTCGGCGGGCAAGGGCAGCTCGGGCGAGAAGTCCGCGGAGGCCGAGTCGGCGCCGACGGTCGTCGTCGAGCAGCGGCCGATCCGCAAGCGGCTCCCCAAGAAGCGCCCGAGCGAGACGGTGTCGTTCACCGTCGGCGGCGCCGAGGGCTACCTCACCGCGGGCAGCTACCCCGACGACGGGCTCGGCGAGATCTTCGTCAAGCTCGGCAAGCAGGGCTCCACCCTGGCCGGCGTGATGGACGCGTTCTCCATGTCGATCTCGGTCGGCCTGCAGTACGGCATCCCGCTGGAGTTCTACGTCTCGAAGTTCTCCAACCTGCGCTTCGAGCCGGCCGGCATGACCGACGACCCGGACGTCCGGATCGCCACCTCGGTGCTGGACTACCTGTTCCGCCGGCTCGCGCTGGACCACCTGCCCTACGAGAAGCGGGCCCAGCTGGGCATCTTCTCCTCGGACGAGCGGTCGGCCCAGGTCGAGAACGAGTACGGCTCGGGGGAGAACCTGGACCTCGACGAGTTCCGCTCGTCGGTGCCCACCACCACCGAGAAGAAGGACCCGGCCGTCGAACCGGCCCCGGTCGAGGTCGGCAGCTCGACCGAGCTGCTCGAGCTGCGGCTGGGCAAGGCTGCCGACGCCCCGCTGTGCATGACCTGCGGGACGAAGATGCGGCCCGCCGGATCCTGCTACCTCTGCGAGGGCTGCGGCTCCACCAGCGGTTGCAGCTGACGTTTCACCCGCGGGGCGGTACCGGACTCCGGTGCCGCCCCGCGGTGCGTCCCGGTCCGGGCGGCGCCATCGGTGACGTCCGCCGGCGCCCGGCCGGTCATCGGCCCCGGCCACCGGTCTCGGCCCCGGCTGCCGTTCCCGGGGGCCGCGCGGTGCCGGTGAGCCCGGTGCCGGTGAGCCCGGTGCCGGTGAGCCCGGTGCCGGTGAGCCCGGTGCCGGTGAGCCCGGACGCCGGTGAGCCCGGACGCCGGTGAACCCGGCGCCGGCAAGCCCGGTCGCCGGAACGGACGTGAGCGAGCGAGGAGGGGGTGGCCGTGCCCGACCTGACCGACCGGACCGACCGGACGGTGGAGATCGCCGAGCGACTGCGGACCGACCCGAGGATCCTCGCCCTGGTCCTCGGCGCCCCCTGGCGCCGCGCGACCGGCGGCGGCCCTGCTGACGGTGGGACCGGTGGCGGCCCGGCCGACGGTGGGACCGGTGGGACCGGAGTACCCGTCCCCGATCCGGGCCGTGGCCCCGCCGCCCCCGGAACCGACGCCGGCGGCGACCCCCGTCCCGGCGCCGGTCCGGCACGGGCCGCCGGTCCGGCACAGGGCACCGGTCCGGGCCCCGGGGCCGGTCCGGGAACGGACGGCCGCGGCCGGATGTACGTCGGCGTCCCGTCCCCGTCCGAGCTGGGGGAGCTGGGCCTCCCGGCGGAGGGCCTGCGGCACTTCGGGCTGAGCCCCGCCGAGCTGCGCGCCGGCGGCTGGACCGACACCGACCTGCGCACCGCGGGCCTGACCCCGCCCGGGGCCGGGCCGGAGCCCGTCGAGTGGTTCCTGGCGGGGGAGCCCGCGCAGCTGATGCTCGGCATCGCGCCGCACGGACCGCCGCTGCTCGCCCGTCCCGAACCGGGACCGCCCACCGGTGCGCTCGAGCCGGCCGACGTGCAGGAGATCGCGGCGATCGAGGACTGCGCCGACCCGGAGAGCGAGGCGATGCTGCTGGTCCGCGAGATCCGGGACGGGCTGGTCCGCCGGGCCCGCCGCCGGCTCGCGCACTGCGTGGTCTGCCTGCGCCAGGTGCACCGCACCGACCCGACCACCGGCGTCTGCCCGGACTGCGCCGCGCAGTGGCTCGGCGTGCTCGGGTGAGCGCGCCGGTCAGGTCGCCGAGACCGGCCCCGGCCGGGCCCCGGTCGCGGCGGGCGGGCAGCGCAGCAGCTGGCGCCACTGCTCGGCACTCCAGCGGGCCGGTTCGGTCGAGGCGAGGAACTCCTCCAGCAGGCCGACGAAGCGGGCCGGATCGGAGTGGAACGGGAAGTGCCCGGTGTCGCCGAAGATCTCCAACCGGCTCCCCGGCATCGCCCGGTGCGCGGTGTAGGCGTGCTCGACGGGTACCACCGCGTCCCGCTCGCCCCACACGAGCAGCGTCGGCATCCCGCGGGTGAGGTAGCAGCGGTCGAGCATCGTCACGACCTGGCCGCGCCAGTCGACGACGGCGCGCAGGGTCCGGATGAACGCCGCCCGGGCGGTGGCGTCGGGCAGCGCGTCGATCACCCGGATCAGGTCGTCGGCGTCGCGGCCGAGATCGGTGCCGAGCAGCCGCAGCGCGTCGATCACCAGGCCGGCCTGCCAGCGCAGCGGCGGCAGCTGCAGCGCGGCGAGCAGGGCCTGCGCGCCGGGCATGCTCACCGCGCGCAGCAGCGGCGTCACGTCCGGACCGGCCCCGCCGGTGCCGACGAGCACGAGCCGTTCGGTCCGCTCCGGGAACTGGTAGGCGAACTGCATGGCGACGCCGCCACCCAGCGAGTGCCCGACCAGGGTGGCCCGCTGCACGCCCAGCACGCCGAGCAGGTCGCGGATGCCGTTGGCGTAGGCGGCCACCGAGTAGTCGGCCCGCGGCTTCTCCGAGTTGCCGTGCCCGAGCAGGTCGGGCGCGATCACCAGGTGCTTGCGCGCGAGCGCGGGCAGCACGGCCTCCCAGGTCGCGGAGCTGTCACCGATGCCGTGCACCAGCACCACCGCCGGGCCGGACCCGGCGACCCGGAACGCCCGCCGGTAGCCGTGCACGGTCCGGAACCGCAGCTCCGAGCCCCGCGGCGGCACGACGCCCAGCCGGTCGTCGACCCGGACCGGCCGGGAGGTGTGGACCGCCATCCGCCGACGGTAGTGCCGCCGCGTTACCCCGGTGTTGCACCGACGGATCGCGCACCGGGAGCGCACCGGGACACCGCACCGGGCGACCGTCCGCGCCCCGGCACGGCCTAGGGTCGGGTGGTGACCGATCGTTACCAGGTGGTCCCCGCGTCCTACGTGCTGCTGCTGCGCGGCACCGGCGAGCGCACCGAGGTGCTGCTGCAGCTGCGCGCGAACACCGGCTACATGGACGGCCACTGGGCGGCCGCCGCGGCCGGGCACGTCGAGCAGGGGGAGGACCCGCCGGCCGCCGCCGTCCGCGAGGCCCGCGAGGAGCTCGGCCTGACGATCGCCCGGGACGACCTGGTCCCGCTGACCGCGGTCCATCGCACCCACGGCAACGGCAGGCCGATCGACGAGCGGGTCGACTTCTTCTTCACCTGCCGCGGCTGGACCGGCGAACCGCGGGCGGCCGAGGCCGGCAAGACGGCCGGGCTGGACTGGTTCCTGCTGACCGCGCTCCCGGCGGCGACGGTGCCGCACGAGCGGGCCGTCCTGGAGGCGCTGCGCGACGGCGGCCCGGCCGCGATCCGCAGCCACGGCTTCGGCTGACGCACCCCGGCCCGGTGCCCGGTTCACCGCCTGGTCGCGCCGAGGAACCACCGGTCCACCGAGAACGGCTCGTCCCCGCAGGCCGCGACGCCGGACACCCAGGCGTCCACCTCGGCGCGGTTCAGCCCGCACCGGCCGGGCGCCGCGGCGGCCACCATCTCGCGCAGCGCGAGCCCGTAGCCGTGTGACGCCGGTCCGCGCATCGGCGCCCGCTCGGACCACTCGCCGGTGAACCCGGCGGCGCGCAGCATCGGCCCCAGCTCGTGCGGCAACCGCGGCCGCGGCACCGTGGTGCACCACGCGTCCCGGATCCGGCGGTGCCGGTCCTGCCCGGGGCCGGGCCAGTGCAGCGACGTCCAGTCGGTGTCGAGCACGAGCAGCCGCCCGCCCGGGCGCAGCACCCGGTGCAGCTCGGCCGGGGCCGGACCGGGATCGGGCAGGAACTCCAGCACCTGCAGGCAGGCGACGGCGTCGAACGGTCCGTCCGGCAGCGAGCCGGGCCCGCCGAGCGCCCGCTGCTCGACGACCGCACGGGTACGGCAGCGGCGCCGGGCCAGGGTGACCATCACCGGATCCGGGTCGATCCCGTACACACCGGGCCCGACCGCGTCGGCCAGCTCGGCGAGGAGCTGCCCGGGGCCGCTCCCGATCACCAGCACCCGCTCGCCCGGCCGCGCGGCCAGCAGGGCGAGCGTCCGGGCGCGCTCGGCGCCCGCCTCCGCCGTGTCGTAGGTGCCGGCCACCCGCCGTGCGCTCGCGGCATCGGTCGGCACCATCGGGCCCGCCTCAGCTCCCCGTGTAGCGGGCGGACTCGATCAACGACTCGACCGACTCCGGCGGCACCCGGAACGAGCGGCCGAACCGGACCGCCGGCAGCTCCCCCGAGTGCACCAGCCGGTACACCGTCATCCGCGACACCCGCATCCGCTCGGCCACCTCGGCCACGGTGAGGAACGGCGCGTCCTGCCCGGACCGTTGCTCCGGGATCCCTGCCCCCATCGTTGCGCCCCTCCCCGGATCGGGCACCGCACAGGGCCCCGACCATCGTGATCACCGAACGCAGGGACGGTAGCGCGGATTCCGGCCTCCTCCGGGTGCGAGCATGTCCCACCCTCGGGTGTACTCGGCGAGCGATATCGGCGCTGTGTCACCAAGGGTGCACGTATGGTGATCCTCGGGCGTGCGAGACGGGGTCACGTCGAAGGAGGGCGACATGTCCGTACCGACCGGGTCCGACCTGGAGCCAGGCTGGTTCACCGACTCCGACGCGCCCGCCGTGCGCGCGTTCGCCGAGCGGGTCACGGTGGGCCGCGGCGATCCCGTCGAGCGGGCGGTGGCGCTGTTCGACGCCGTCCGCGACGGCATCTGGTACGACCCGTTCGGGGTGGTCACCGATCCCGGCGACTACCGGGCGAGCCGGGTCGCCGAGCGGACGGCGGCCTGGTGCGTGCCGAAGGCGGTACTGCTCACCGCCGCCGCCCGCGCGGCCGGGATCCCGGCCCGGCTCGGGTTCGCCGATGTCCGCAACCATCTCAACACCCCGCGACTGCGGGCCCGGATGGGCGGCGCCGACCTGTTCGCCTGGCACGGCTACAGCGCGCTGTGGCTGGACGGCCGGTGGGTCAAGGCGACGCCCGCGTTCAACGCCGAGCTGTGCGCCCGGTTCGGCGTCGAGCCGATCGCGTTCGACGGGACGGCGGACGCGCTGATGCACGAGTTCGACGGCTCCGGTGCGCGCTACATGAGCTACGAGCACGACCGCGGCACCTTCCACGATCTCCCGCTGGACGACGTGCTCGCCACCTTCCGGGAGCTCTACGGCGAGTCGATGTTCGCGACGCCGTCGACCGGCCGGGACGCCTTCACCCGGTAGCCCGCCGGACCCGGCGGCCCGGCGAGCCCGGCGAGCCCGATAGCACTGCACACGATCTATCGTGCTGTGGGTGAGCCTCCCGACCGTGACCGACGACGATCCGAGCGGCGACTGGACGGCGGCGGGGGTGTTCCGCAGCGCCCCGGGCGTCTACCGGATCCCGCTGCCGCTGCCCAACGACGGCCTGCGGGCGGTGAACGTCTACGCGGTCGCCGACGCCGGCGGCTGGACCATGGTCGACTCCGGATGGGCCATCGACGAGGCCCGGGACCTGCTGGAGAAGTCGCTCGCCGCGCTCGGCTCCGGGCTGGGCGACGTCCGCCGGTTCCTCATCACCCACGCCCATCGCGACCACTACACGCTGGCGTCGGTGCTGCGCCGCGAGTACGGCACCCGGGTGCTGCTCGGTGCCGGGGAGAAGCCGAACCTGGACGTCGTCGCCGATCCGGCCCGCCCCGCCCGGGAACCCGACCGGACCCGGCTGCTGCGCTGCGGCGCGGCGGCGCTGGTCGAGGAGATCGGCCGCAGCGGCCCGTGGCCCCGGCCGGAGCCGGAGGAGTGGCAGGCGCCGGACGAGTGGATCGCCGACCGGGCGGTGATCACGCTGGGGGAGCAGGCGGACGTCCGGTCGCTCACCGCCGTCGAGACCCCCGGGCACACCCGCGGCCACCTGGTGTTCGCCGACGACGCGCACGAGCTGCTGTTCGCCGGTGACCACGTGCTGCCCCGGATCACCCCGTCGATCGGGCTGCAGCCGGCGCCGGTGGCGAGCCCGCTCGGCCAGTTCCTGGACTCGCTGCGGCTGGTCCGGGCCCGGCCGGACGCCGATCTGCTGCCCGCGCACGGGCCGGTCGGCGGCCGGGTGCACGCCCGCGTCGAGGAGCTGCTGGCGCACCACGACGTCCGGCTCGCGCAGTGCCGGGACGCGGTCGCCGCCGGCAACCCGACCGCCTGGGAGGTGGCTCGGGTGCTGCGCTGGACCCGCCGCGAGCACCGGTTCGACGACATGAACCTGTTCAACCGGATGCTGGCCGTGCTGGAGACGGTGGCGCACCTCGACGTGCTCGCCGATCTGGGCGAGCTCACCCGCACCGAGACCGACGACCCGGGGACCGGCGCGCCGCTCGCCACCTACACCGCCTGATCCGCGCGGCGGGCCGCGACACGCCGGTGGTCGTTCACCCGGTGGACGTGTCGGGGTGGCCGCCGAAGCCGGAATACGGCACAGTGACACCACCGGATTCACCACCCGCAACGGAGGTCTCCCCGAGCCCCACGCAGCACACGAACCAGCACACGACACCAGCGCACGGTCGCCGCGCCACACACCGCAGAGTCCCGAGGACGTAGGGGAAGACGATCCTCGTCGACGACAGCGGAGGTTGGCAGTGAGCACACGCGGAGTGGTGTTCGTCCACTCGTCGCCGACTGCGGTCTGTCCGCACGTCGAGTGGGCGCTCTCGGGCGTTCTCGGAACGCGGGTCTCCCTCGAGTGGTCCGCGCAGCCGGTCGCGTCCGGGCAGATGCGGGCCGAGTGCTCGTGGAGCGGTCCCGCCGGGAGCGGGTCCGCCCTCGCGAGCGCGTTGCGGGCCTGGTCGATGCTGCGGTTCGAGGTGACCGAGGAACCGAGCCCTGGCATGGACGGCGAGCGGTTCATGCACGTGCCGGGCCTGGGCATGTGGCACGGGCGCACCAGCGCGAACGGCGACGTCGTGCTGCCCGAGGACCAGCTCCGGGCGGTGATGGCGGAGAACGGCGGCTCGGGCCTGTCCCGGCGGCTGGACCAGCTGCTCGGCACGGCCTGGGACGACGAGCTCGAGTCCTTCCGCTTCGCCGGCGACGGCGCCGCGGTCACCTGGCTGAACCACCGGGTCGGCTGACCGCACCCGGCCCCGGCACACTGTCCGATGTGTGCAGGAGGCAGGGATGAGCGCCCGGGCGGCGGCGGTCGCCGCCGGGATGGTGGTCGCGCTGGTCGCGATCGGTGGGACGGCGTGGACCGCGGCCGGTGCCGCGCCGCGCGGCGTCGCCCCCGGGGCGGCTCCGCCACGCCTCCCGCAGGACGGCGCCGGCGACGGGACCGTGACGATCAGCGCCGGCGCGGCGGGCCATCCGGCGGCCCGGCTGGTGCTCGAACGGGTCCAGCTCTACTTCGACGCGGTCAACGGCCGCGATCACGAGACGTGGGCGCGGGTGGTCAGCCCGGAACGCGCCGAGCAGCAGCCGCGCGAGGTGTGGCTGGACGGCGTCGGCTCCACGATCGACGGCACCATCCGGGTGGACCGGATCGATCCGGCGCCGGGCGGCGGGGTGGTCGCGCTGGTGCGCTTCGTCAGCGTCCAGGACCCGTCCGACGGGCCGCCGGGGCTGCAGGTCGGCCGGATCTGCTGGCAGGCGGCGTACCCGATGGCCGGGTCGCCGCCGCGGATGCTGGTCGGTGACGCGGGCGGCGTGCTCGGCGCCCCCTGCTGAGCGCGCCCCACAACGACGACGGCGGCGGTCCCGGGTCCGGGACCGCCGCCGTGGACGTGACCGCGGGTCAGACCTTCGTGAACAGCAGCGAGGCGTTGTGCCCGCCGAACCCGAACGAGTTGTTCAGGGCCGCGTCGACGGTGACCTTCCGGGGCTCCCCGGCGACCACGTCGAGCTCGACCTTCGGGTCCTTGTCCTCGAGGTTCAGGGTGGCCGGGATGACGTCGTCGCGCACCGACAGCAGCGCGACGATCCCCTCCACCGCACCGGCCCCGCCGACCAGGTGCCCGAGCGCCGACTTGGGCGCGGTGAGCACCGGGTGGTCGCCGAGCGCCTTGCGCACGGCCACCGACTCGCCGACGTCGCCGACCACCGTGGAGGTGGCGTGGCAGTTGACGTGGGTGACGTCGGAGACCTCCAGCCCGGCGCTGGCGACGGCCTTCCGCATGGCGCGGACCTGGCCCTCGCCCTCCGGGTCGGGCCCGGTGATGTGGTAGGCGTCCGAGGTCATCCCGATCCCGGCGAGCCTGCCGTGCACGGTCGCCCCGCGGGCCCGCGCGAACTCCTCCCGCTCGAGCACCAGCACGCCGGCGCCCTCGCCGAGGACGAACCCGTCGCGCCCGGTGTCGAACGGCCGGGAGGCGCGCTCCGGGTCGTCGTTGCGGGTGGACAGGGTCCTGGCCTGCACGAACCCGGCCACGGTGATCGGCACGATGCAGGACTCGGCGCCGCCGGCCAGCACCACGTCGACCTCGCCGGCCTGCAGCAGCCGGTAGGCCCAGGCGAGCGCCTCGGCGCCGGTCGCGCACGCCGACGCGGGGGAGTGCACCCCGCCCTTGGCCTTGTACTCCAGGCTGACCATCGCGGCCGGCCCGTTGGGCATCAGCATCGGCACCGTCAGCGGCGAGACCTTGCGCAGGCCGTGCTCCTCGAGCAGGTCGTCCTGCGCGAGCAGGGTCGGCGCCCCGCCGATGCCGGCCCCGATCACGACGGCGAGCCGCTCGGCCTCCACGGCCGCGCCGTCCTCGCCGGGGACCGCGCCGAGACCGGAGTGCGCCCAGGCCTCCTTGGCGGCGACCATCGCGACCTGCTCGCACCGGTCCATCCGGCGGGCCTGCACCCGCGGGATGACCTCGGTGGGCTCGACCGCGAGCTGAGCCGCGATCTGCACCGGGAGGTCGAAGCGTTCGGTCCACTCCGCCTCGACGGTGCTCACGCCGGACTTCCCGGCGAGCAGTGCCTCCCAGGTGGAGGCGGCGTCCCCGCCGAGCGGGGTGGTGGCCCCGAAACCGGTGACGACCACTCCGTCGGTCATGACGTCTCCTTTTCCCCGACGAGACGACAGCGCTCGCCGGTTCGGCTCACTGGTGCTTGGCGATGAAGTCGACGGCGTCGCCGACGGTCTTCAGCTCGGCCAGCTGGTCGTCCGGGATCTTCGCGCCGAACTTGTCCTCGGCCTGCACGGCGATCTCCACCATGGACAGCGAGTCGATGTCCAGGTCGTCGACGAACGACTTCTCGGGGGTCACCTCGGCGGTGTCGATGCCGGCGACCTCCTCGACGATCTCGGCAAGCCCGGACAGGATCTCAGCGTTGTCAGCCACGTTCGGTTCTCCTCCGATGGGTGGGGGTCGGTCGTACGGGGTGGTGCGGTGTGCCAGGGCCGACCGTCTCACGGACAGACGACGACCTGTCCGGCGTAGGACAGTCCTGCGCCGAAGCCTACGAGCAGCAGTACGTCGCCGGACCGTACCCGGCCGGCACTGCGCATGTGGTCCAGCGCCAGCGGGATGGACGCGGACGAGGTGTTGCCGGAGTGCACGATGTCGTCGGCGACGACGAGATCGTCCCGGGCGCCCTTGGAGCGCAGCTTGCGGGCGATCGCCTCGACGATCCGCAGGTTGGCCTGGTGCGGGATCAGCACGTCGATGTCGGCGGGGGCCAGCCCGGCCCGCTCGATCGCGTCCAGCGCGACCGGCGCCACCGCGGTGGTGGCCCAGCGGAACACCGCCTGGCCCTCCTGGTGCAGCTTGTTCGTCGACTCGCCGAGGATCCGGATCGCCGACGCCTGGTCCCCGGAGCTGCCCCAGGCGACCGGCCCGATCCCGACGCCGTCCTGCGCGGTCGCCGGTCCGACCAGCGCGGCACCCGCGCCGTCGGCGAAGATGATGCTGGTCGAGCGGTCGTCCCAGTCCATCCAGTCGGAGAGCTTCTCGGCGCCGATCACCAGCACGTTCGGCACGCTGCCGCCGCGGACCATGTCCGCGGCGACACCGAGCGCGTAGGAGAAGCCGGCGCAGGCCGCGTTCAGGTCGAACGCGGGGACCCCGTTTGCGCCGAGCCGGGTGGCGACCTGGGCGGCGGCGTTCGGGATCGGGTTGGGCATCGTGCAGGTGGCGACGATCACCGCGCCCGGCCCGGCCGCGTCGAGCCCGGCGTCCTTGAGCGCGGCCAGCCCGGCGTCGACGGCCAGGTCCGGCAGCGAGGTCGCGTCGTCGGCGATCCGGCGTTCGGCGATGCCGACCCGCGAGCGGATCCAGGCGTCGTCGGTCTCGACCCGGCGGGCCAGGTCGTCGTTGGTGACGACGTGTTCGGGCTGCGCGCTGCCCAGGCCCAGTACGCGCGCCCCGACGGTCGGCTCGGCCAGGCGGATCCGGGTCACTTCCGGTGCTCCTCGATGAGTTGTGCGGCGGCGTCGAGCTGCTCGGGCGTCTTCAGGGCGAGCGTCGGGGTGCCCTTGACCGCCCGCTTGACCAGCCCGGTCAGCGTCGCGCCCGGGGGCAGCTCGAGGGTCGCGCCGACCGACCGCTCGGCCAGGGTCTGCATGCAGGAGTCCCAGCGGACCGGGCGGGTCACCTGGGCGACCAGCCGTTCGAGGGCCTCGGTGCCGGAGCCGACGACACCGCCGTCGGCGTTGGACAGCAGGGTCAGTCCGGGATCGGCGACCGTCACCGACGACGCGTGCTCGGCCAGCGCGGCCCGGGCGGGCTCCATGTGCGCGGTGTGGAAGGCCCCGGCGACCGGGAGCTCCTTGACCCGGGCGCCCTCCGGCGGACCGGCGACCAGCTCGGTGACGGCCTCCTTCGCGCCGGCCGCGACGATCTGGCCCGCGCCGTTGCGGTTGGCCGGGTCCAGGCCGAGCTCGGCGAGCCGGGCCAGCACCACGTCCGGGTCGCCGCCGAGCACGGCGGCCATCGAGGTCGGGGCGACCGCGCAGGCGGCCGCCATCTCCCGGCCACGCACCCCGGCCAGCGCGACCGCGGCGTCGTCGTCGAGCACCCCGGCGATCGCCGCGGCGGTGAGCTCGCCGATCGAGTGGCCCGCGACGACCGTGTCCGCGGGCAGCTCCACCGTCTCGCGCAGCCGGCGGGCCGCCAGCAGGCCGAGGCTGACGATCAGCGGCTGGGTGACCGCGGTGTCGGTGATCTCCGCCGCGTCCGCGGTGGTGCCCAGCCGGACGAGATCGAGACCGACCGCGTCGGACCAGCCGGCGACGAGCTTCTCGGCGGCGGGGTCCGCCAGCCACGGAGCGAGCATGCCGGGGGTCTGGGCCCCCTGGCCGGGCGCGAGCAGGGCGATCACCGGGACATCACACACCTCACGGGGTCGGCGGCGGGATATCGGTTACGACGAACTTCGGCCCACCGTAGTTGGAGGAATCCTCCAATACGGGAGTGTGACCGAGCCCTCGTTACCCTCCCGTACGGGTCTCTGTTTGTAGGGTTCACGACATCACCTCGGCTGTTGCGCCCGAGCCGATCCCGGTCGGCCGGGCGTCGTCGAGCGGGGTCAGCGGTTCGGTGCCGGCCCCGCTCTCCCGGACTCCGCCGGTGCGGTCCGCCACGAGCGCGGTGCGCAACACGAACGCCTGGCGCGGATCGGTCGGGGACAGGCCGACCAGCTCGGCGATCCGGCGCAGCCGGTAGCGCACGGTGTTCGGGTGCACGTAGAGGGCCCGCGCGCAGCCCTCCAGGCTCGCGCCGCCCTCCAGGTACGCGGCGAGCGTGCGGAGCAGCTCGCCGCCCGCGTCGTGCAGCGGGGCGAGGACCTCCTCGGCGAGCCGCCGCCGGGCCGTCGGGTCGCCGCACAGCGCCCGCTCGGGGAGCAGGTCGCGGGTCGCGACCGGCCGCGGCGCGTCCGGGTAGCCGGGCGCGGCGGCCAGCCCGGCGATCGCCTCGGCGACCGACGCGCCGGCCCCGGCGAGATCGGCGCTCGGCTCGCCCGCGACGACCGGCCCCGGCCCGAAGCGGGCGGCGATCTCGCCGAGCACCGGTGCGGTCGTGCCGGCCGCGACCCGGCCGGTGGGGTGCAGCAGCACGACCAGCCTGCGGCCCTGGACGCCGACGAGGACGTCGTGGTGCAGCCGCGCGGCGAGCTTGCGCAGCTCCACGATCAGCTGCGGGGACTCCGATCCGCTGCCGGGCACCCGGCCGACCAGGCAGTGCACCGGCGCCGCCGGGTTCCAGCCGAGGGCGGCGGCCCGGGAGACGAGCGCGCCGTCGTCGTCGCCGCGCAGCACCGCGTCGACGACCAGCGCCTCCAGCCGGGCGTCCCAGGCGCCGCGGGACTCGGCGGCGCCGGCGTAGACGGTCGCCGCGGCGAACGCGATCTCCCGGCCGAAGCGCAGCACCGCCTCGGTCAGCTCGTGCTGCTCGGTGGCGTCCCCGGCGAGCGGGGGCAGGTGCTCCTCGAACACGTCGGCGGCGATCCGCACCAGCTCCACGGTCTGCCGCAGGCTGATCCGCCGGGCCAGGTCGCGCGGCGCGATCCGGAACGCCTCGGCGGTGAGCGGGGTGGTGCGGTCCGGCTCGCGCAGCCAGGACACGAAGTTCGCGACGCCGGTCTGGGTGACCAGCGCGACCCCGGCCCGCTGGTCGGCGGGCAGCTCGGCGAACCAGGGACGGGTGCGCTCCATCTCGGCGAGGCAGGCCGCCGCGAGCGGCGCGGAGGCCAGTTCCAGGCGGCGCAACGTCGCGCTCGCGATCGGAGGGTGGCGCACGTCGGGCAGCATGACACGACGATGAGCACCGCAGAGCACGGCCCGCGCGTCACCCTGCACCGCGCGGGCGGACGATTCCGCACCCGGACCGGCTGGCTGGACTCCCGGCACAGCTTCTCCGCCGGTGCGCACTACGACCCGTCGAACACCCACTTCGGGCTGCTCCTGCTGCACAACGAGGACCGGGTGCTGCCCGGGCGGGGCTACGACGAGCACCCGCACCGGGACACCGAGATCCTCACCTGGGTGCTGGAGGGGGAGCTGGAGCACCGGGACACCGGCAGCGGCCGCACCGAGCGGGTCGCGCCCGGGCAGGTGCAGCGGCTCGGCGCCGGCTCCGGGGTGCGGCACTCCGAGCACGCGACCCCGCAGGCCGGTGTCCGGTTCGTACAGATGTGGGTGGTGCCGGACGGGCCGGGCGGGGCGCCCGAGTACGAGGTGCGGGACGCGACCGCGACCGGGGAGCCGGTGGTGCTGGCGTCCGGGCTGGAACGGCACCGCGGCAGCTCGCTGCTGGCGCTGCGGCAGCGGCGGGCGGCGCTCACCGTGGTGCGGCTGCAGCCGGGGGCCGGCACGCCGCTGCCCGCGGCGCCCTACCTGCACGCCTTCGTCGCGCGCGGCAGTGCCGACCTGGAGGCGGCGACGTCCGCGACCGGCGCCGGCCCCCTGGGTACCGGCGATGCGGCCAGGATCGTCGACGACGGCGGCGGCCGGCGGATCACCGCCGGGCCGGACGGGGCCGAGATCCTGGTGTGGGAGATGCACGGAGCGCTCGGGCCGGGGCCCAGCCTGGACGGCTGAGCAGACCGCGACGCCCGGGGCGTCTGCGACATCGGGCGGATCCGGGCGCCGCGCACCGGCTCCGCCCCGGCACCCTGCCGGGTGCGGGGCAGCGAATGTCGCGGTCCGGCTGGCGTGCTCCGGACCGGATGTGCGGAGGTCGGCCGCCGGTTACCGGCGGTCCGCTCCGGGGACGCCGCTCAGAGCGGCGTGACCGCGCTGGCCTGCGGTCCCTTCTGACCCTGCTCGATGTCGAACGCGACGCGCTGGCCCTCGTCGAGCGTCTTGTAGCCGTTCGTCTGGATCGCCGAGTAGTGCACGAACACGTCCGCGCCACCACCGTCGGGAGCGAGGAAGCCGTAGCCCTTCTCGCTGTTGAACCACTTGACGGTGCCCTCTGCCATTCCTGCTCCCTCGTTCATCGGCCCGGGACACCTCGTCCCGTTGCCGCCGGCCAGCGACGCACACGGTCCACGCCCTGGTCAGGACGGTGCTGCCGGGCGACGAGTGATCACCACACGCACCGTCGGGCGGAGCTTATCGTGATCTGCGCCGCCCGGGGAGGGGCGAAAAGCCGACGGCGGCCCGCCGCACCCCGGGCCGGGTCACGACGGGCCGCCGCTGCGGCGCCGTGGTTCAGGCGGCGCCGGAGTCGCTGGTCTGCGGGCCGGCCGCCCGCGGGTCGTCGATCTTGTAGCCGGCCGCGGCCTCGGCCGCGGTCTCCCGCTTGATCTGGCCCTGACCGGCCAGCGCCGAGAGGGCGCCGACCACGATGGACTCGGCGTCGACGGCGAAGTGCCTGCGCACCGCGGGCCGGGTGTCGGACAGGCCGAACCCGTCGGTGCCCAGCGACAGGAACGGCGCCGGGGACCACTGCCGGATCTGGTCCGGCACGGACCGCATCCAGTCCGACACCGCGACGACGGGCGCGTCGGCGTGGTCGCCCTCGCCCAGCTTCGTCGTCACGTAGGGCACCACCGGGTCGTCGCCGGGGGCGAGCAGGTTGCGGCGCTCGGCGTCGACGCCGTCGCGGCGCAGCTCGCCCCAGGAGGTGACCGACCAGACCTCGGCGCGGACGTCCCACTCGTCGGCCAGCATCTGCTGCGCGGTGACCGCCCACGGCACCGAGACGCCGGAGGCGAGCAGCCGCACCACGGGCCCGCTGCCCTCGGGGGCGGCGGCGTAGCGGTACATGCCGCGCAGCACGCCCTCGGTGTCCAGGTCGGCGGGCTGGGCCGGCTGGACGTAGGGCTCGTTGTAGACCGTCAGGTAGTAGATGACGTTCTCCGGGTCCTCGCCGACCATCCGGCGCAGGCCGTCCTGCACGATGTGCGCGACCTCGAACGAGAACGCCGGATCGTAGGCGACCACGGCCGGGTTGGTGGCGGCCAGCAGCAGCGAGTGGCCGTCGTTGTGCTGCAGGCCCTCCCCGGTCAGCGTGGTGCGCCCGGCGGTGGCACCGACCAGGAAGCCGCGGGCCATCTGGTCGGCGGCGGCCCAGATCGAGTCGCCGGTCCGCTGGAAGCCGAACATCGAGTAGAAGATGTAGACCGGGATCATCGGCTCGCCGTGCGTGGCGTACGAGGTGCCGGCCGCGGTGAAGGACCCGACCGAGCCCGCCTCGTTGATGCCCTCGTGCAGGATCTGGCCCTGCTCGGACTCCTTGTAGGCCAGCATCAGCTCGGCGTCGACCGAGGTGTAGTTCTGCCCGTGCGGGTTGTAGATCTTCTGGGTCGGGAACATCGAGTCCATACCGAAGGTACGGGCCTCGTCCGGGATGATCGGGACGAAGCGGTCGCCGATCTCCTTGTCCTTGATCAGCTCGCGGAGCAGCCGGACGAACGCCATCGTGGTGGCGACCTCCTGCTTGCCGGAGCCCTTCTTGATGAAGTCGTAGACCTTGTCGCCGGGCAGCACCAGCGGCTTCGACGTGGTGCGCCGGGAGGGCAGCGGCCCGCCCAGCTGGCGGCGCCGCTCCTTGAGGTACTGGATGGCCGGGTCGTCGTCGCCGGGGTGGTAGTACGGCGGCAGGTACGGGTCGGCCTCGAGCTGGGCGTCGCTGATCGGGATGCGCTGCTCGTCGCGGAACTGCTTGAGGTCGTCGAGCGTCAGCTTCTTCATCTGGTGGGTGGCGTTGCGGCCGGCGAAGTGCGTGCCCAGGCCGTACCCCTTGATCGTCTTCGCCAGGATGACGGTCGGCTGGCCGTGGTGCGCGGTCGCCGCGGCGTAGGCGGCGTGCACCTTGCGGTAGTCGTGGCCGCCCCGCTTGAGCTTCCAGATCTCGGCGTCCGACATCGGCTCGACCAGCGACTTGGTGCGCGGGTCGCGGCCGAAGAAGTGGTCGCGGACGTAGGCGCCGTCGTTGGCCTTGTAGGTCTGGTAGTCGCCGTCCGGCGTGGTGTTCATCAGGTTGATCAGCGCGCCGTCGCGGTCGGCGTGCAGCAGCGAGTCCCACTCGCGGCCCCAGATGACCTTGATGACGTTCCAGCCGGCGCCCCGGAAGAACGCCTCGAGCTCCTGGATGATCTTGCCGTTGCCGCGGACCGGGCCGTCGAGGCGCTGCAGGTTGCAGTTCACCACGAAGGTCAGGTTGTCGAGGCCCTCGTTCGCCGCGACGTGGATCATGCCGCGGGACTCCGGCTCGTCCATCTCGCCGTCGCCGAGGAAGGCCCAGACGTGCTGGTCGCGGGTGTCGGAGAAGCCGCGGTCGCCCAGGTACCGGTTGAACCGGGCCTGCATGATCGCGTTCATCGGGCCGATGCCCATCGAGACGGTGGGGAACTCCCAGAAGTCCGGCATCAGCCGCGGGTGCGGGTAGGACGGCAGCCCGCCGCCCGGGCCGGCGTGGCTGAGCTCCTGGCGGAACCCGTCGAGCCGGTCCTCGGACAGCCTGCCCTCGAGGAACGCGCGGGCGTAGATGCCGGGGGAGGCGTGCCCCTGGATGTAGATCTGGTCACCCCCGCCGGGGTGGTCCTTGCCGCGGAAGAAGTGGTTGAACCCGACCTCGTAGAGCGTCGCCGACGAGGCGTAGGACGAGATGTGCCCGCCGACGCCGATGCCGGGCCGCTGCGCGCGGTGCACGGTCATCGCGGCGTTCCAGCGCAGCCAGCGCCGGTAGGTCCGCTCGACGTCCTCGTCACCCGGGAACCAGGGCTCCTGGTCGGTCGGGATCGTGTTGACGTAGTCGGTGGTGGTCAGCGACGGGACACCGACGTGCTTCTCGCGCGCACGCTGCAGCATCGTCAGCATCAGGTAACGGGCGCGCTGCTGCCCGGCGTTGTCCAGGACCGCGTCGAAGGACTCCAGCCACTCGGCCGTCTCCTCCGGGTCGATGTCCGGCAGGTGGGCCGCCAGCCCGCCCCGGATCACGTTGACGCGGCGTGGCTCCTCGCCGTCGTTGCTGCCCGCCCTGCTGCTCTGCGCGGTCAAGGGTTCTCCCTGCCTGATCAGTCGGTGGCCGGGGTCCGCCCGGCCCTGTATTCCTCACGTCCGCTCACCACACCGGTTCCCGGGTCGACGGGATGGCAGGTGCGGTTCTGCCGACCGGCGCGATGGGCGTGTCCAGCACCCATCGTGCCTGTTCCGGCGCGGGCCCGAAACTCAGCTCCCCGTGCACGGGGAGCTGTTGCGGGACGTCCGGGCGAGGATAGGTACTACTCCGACGTAACTGAACGGACGGTGAGGTGACGTGCGCGGCACCGTGCTCTCGGTTCCCAACCGGTGACGGCCGGTTGCGCAGGGTCCCGCCCGCGTGTTCGGATGCCGCATCCGATTTCGTGTCAACGGTGGCGCCTGCGCGCGGAACCGAGAACGATGGACTGCGTGAGCAGCGTGAAAGGGGACCGAGTGGTGACCGCGGCAGATGCCGGTGCGTCCGACATCGCGGGGAGGCTCGGCATCGAGCCGGGCCAGATCGTCCAGGAGCTGGGATACGACACCGACGTCGACGAGCAGGTCAGAGAGGCCGTCGAGGCAGTCATCGGTGAGGAACTGCTGGACGAGGACGCCCAGGAGGTCATCGACGTCGTCCTCCTGTGGTTCCGCGACGGGGACGGCGATCTGGTCGACACACTGGTCGACGCCCGCACCCCGCTGGCCGACGACGGGGTGGTCTGGGTGCTGACGCCCAAGACCGGTCGCGACGGCCACCTCCAACCGTCCGAGATCGCGGAGGCGGCCCCCACGGCGGGGCTGTCGCAGACGAGCAACGCCACACTCGGCGAGGACTGGGTGGGGTCGAAGCTGGTCCCGCCGAAGCAGGGCAAGGGGAAACGCTAGGGCTCAGCGGCGTTCCCGCACGATCCGCACCGCCTCGGCCCGGTCCGCCGCGCCGAGGCGGGTGAGCACCGTGCTCACGTAGTTGGCGACGGTCTTGCCGGACAGGCCGAGCCGGGCCGCGATCGCCGCGTTGGTGAGGCCCCGGCCGAGCAGCTCGGCGACCGCGCCCTCGCGTGGGCTGAGCCCGGGCAGCGGCTCCGGGCCGCGCGCGTCGATCGCGGCGAGCGGCCGGGGGACGCCGGTGCCCAGCCAGAGCGCGCCCATCGCGGCCGCCCGGACGGCGGCGACGATCTGGTCCGGATCGGCCTCCTTCACCACGTAGCCGGACGCGCCGGCGTCGAGTGCGGCGCGGACCGAGCTCTCGTCGTCGAACAGGGTGACCACGACCACCGCGGTCCGCGGGTGCGCCGCGACGATCCGCTCGGTGGCCGCGACGCCGCCCAGCCCGGGCATCCCGAGATCCATCAGCACGACGTCCGGTGGGTCGGCTGCGCAGACCTGTACGGCCTCGTCGCCGGTGGCGGCCTCGGCGACGACGGTCAGGCCGCTCGCGGTGAGCAGCGAGACCAGGCCGCGGCGGAACACCGGGTGGTCGTCGACGACGACCAGGCGGGTCACGCCGGGGCCCCGGGGATCGGCTGCGGTGCCGGTTCCGGTGCATCCGGGACTGGCGGGACCGGGTGCGGTTGCGGTGCCCGCGTGTCCGGGGCTCCGGGGGTCGGTTCCGGGGGCCCGGACGTCGCGGGGCGGAAGGGCAGCCGGACCCGGACCCGGGTGCCGCCGCCGGGGCGCGGGCCGATCCCGGCGCGCCCGCCCAGCTCGGTCGCGCGCTCCCGGATGGAGGCCAGCCCGAGACCGGGCGGGACCCGCTCCGGGAGGCCGGCGCCGTCGTCGTCGACGGTGACCAGCAGTTCGTCGCCGGCGGTGGCGAGGGTGACCGTGCACTGCCGGGCCCCGGCGTGCCGCCGGACGTTCGCCACCGCCTCCTGCACGATCCGCAGCGCGGCCAGGTCCACCGCGGCGGGCAGCGCGAGCCGTTCCGCCGGGGCGTGCACCCGCACGTCGAGGGTGTCGGCCCGCGACCCGTGCACGCGCAGCCGGATCGCCTCGGCCAGCCCGGCGTCGTCGAGGACGGGTGGGCGCAGGTCGTGCGCGATCTCCCGGGCCTGCCCGGCGGCGGCCCGGATGCCGTCGGCGAGGTGCTCGGCGTCCGCGGCCAGCGCCGGATCGTCGCCGGCCCGGCGGGCTAGCGCGGCGGCCCCGAGCCGCAGCCCGGCGAGCGTGGGGGAGAGGTCGTCGTGCAGGTCACGGCGCAGCCGGCGGCGTTCCTCCTCGCGGGCGTGCAACGTCCGGGTGTGCGCGTGCGCGAGATCGGCCAGCGCACGGGCGCCGTGCAGGGCCGGGCCGGCGTGCAGGGCGAGCCGTTCGAGGACGTCCCGGTCCCGGCGGGTCGGACCGGACTCGCCGCGCCGCGCCGGGACGACCAGGGTCGCGAGCTCCTCGCCGAGATGGCGGACCGGCCGGTCGGTGGTCGGTCCGGTGACCGTGCCGATCACCGCCGACAGCGGCCCCGGCTCACCGGGGGCCGCGGTGCGGTCGTGCAGGGCGGCGCCGTCCAGCCGGAGAGCGTCCACGACGGTGCCGAGCACGACGCCGGGCACCCGGGCCGGGTCCGGCTCGGCGGCGAGCCGGCGCGCCAGCTCGGCCGTCGCGGCGGCCGGGTCCCGGCGCCCGCGGAACACCAGCAGGTCCGCCAGGGCGCCGGCCAGCCGCAGCACCGGGACGGCGGCCACCGCGACCGTGGCGGCCGCCCACCAGGCCACCGCGCCGGGCACCGCGAGGACCGCCAGGTGCAGACCGACGAGGACCGGCACCGCGAGCCAGGCCGCGACGACCGCGCGGAGTGCGACGTCGACGTCGTACACCCGGGGGGAGATCAGCCCGACCGCCAGCCCGGCGGTGGCCGGGAGCACGGCGAGTGCCGCGGCCAGCTCCGACCACGGGCCGGCGGCGCCGATCGTGCCGCCCTCGACCAGCATGATCAGCTGGAAGGTGCCGACGCAGACGAGCACGCCCAGCAGCCCCCAGCGGACCCGCTCGCGTTCGGCGGTGGACGCGCGCCGCCGGTAGCGGTGGATCTGGCCGACCACCAGCAGGGTCTGCGCGATCCCGATCCACGGCGCGAACCATGCGGTGTCGGTGACGGCGCCGTGGGTGACGACGACCGCGACCGCGGGCACGAACGACGCGACCACCGGGACGACGAACCAGCGCGGGACGACGCGACCGTCCGGGTAGGTGGCCATGAGCAGCGGGAACGCGGCGAACCAGGCGGCGCCGATCCGGCCGTCGTCGGGCAGGAAGGCGCTCGCCACCGACTCCAGCAGCAGCACCGCGACGGCCGCCCGCGGCAGCAGCTCGCGGCGCGGCCGCCCGCGTGCGGTGACGGCGAGCAGCACGACCAGCGGCACGGTCACCGCGAGCACGGTCACCTGCTCGACGAGGACGGGGACGCCGGTCATGGTGCGGGAATCATCCGGTGGTGAGGTCGGCGCGTCGAGCCGCCGTCCGGGCGCGGCGCAGCAGGATCACGCCCAGCACCAGGTACGCCGGGATGAGCGCGACGGCGCCGAAGGGCACCTGCCAGGCCACGATCGGGCCGATCATGACGACCGTCGCGGCGACCGCGACGACCGTTCCGGGGAGCCCGACGATCCCCGCGTTGCGGCCGGCGGTGGCCAGCCCGAGCAGCCAGCCGGCGGCGGTCAGCGCCGCCACGGCCACCGAACCGGTGATCACGACGCTCACCGCATGGTCCGCGACCTGCTGGTCGGCCAGGGCCGGCGCGGCCTCGGCGAGGTTCGCGCCGGACGCGGCGTTCGCGAACGTCTGGCCGCCGACGAACAGCCAGGCCGCCGCCGACAGCAGGCCGGTCGCCCGCAGGAACGGGTGCCGGAGCAGCGCGTCCACGCTCAGCACCAGGATCGCGGTGCCGGCGGCCAGCCCGGCGAACACCGCGAGCTCGACGGCGCCGACCCACTGCACGGCGAGCTTCCCGGCGGCGACGTCCGGGTTCTCCTCGGCGAGCAGGGTGAACACCAGCACGGGCATCAGGGCGTAGGAGAGCCCGGCGAGCAGCGCGCCGGCGCCCGCCGTGCGGAGCAGCCGGGAGCGGTCGACGGTCGGATGGGGCAGATCGGTCATCGTCATGGCGGGGAGCGTCGCCACCGGACGTCCCGGGAGACCAGTGATCGGGCGTCCCGATACGGTGCCGGGATGGCCCCGGAGATCGGCGGGACGGCGCCCGCGTTCACCCTGCCGGACGCGCAGCGGCAGCCCGTGTCGCTCGGCTCGGTGCTCGCCGGGGGGCGCAGCGCGCTGATCGTGTTCTACCCGTTCGCGTTCTCCGGGATCTGCGGCGGCGAGCTGCAGGCCGTGCAGGACTCGCTGGACGACTTCCAGAACGAGCGGGTGCAGATCCTCGCCGTCTCCTGCGACCCGACCTTCGCGCTCGCGGCCTGGGCGGCCTCGGCGGGATTCACCTTCCCGCTGCTGTCCGACTTCTGGCCGCACGGGGCGGTCGCGGACTCGTACGGGGTGTTCAACGCGGACAAGGGGATGGCCCTGCGCGGGACGTTCCTGGTGCGTCCGGACGGGCGGGTGGGGTTCGCCGAGGTGAACCAGCCGGGGGAGCCGCGGGACCAGGACGGGTGGCGGCGGGTGCTCGGGGTCGTGTGAAACTGTGTGCGTCCCGGGCGCGTAGCTCAGCGGGAGAGCACTCGGTTTACACCCGAGCGGTCGCAGGTTCGAACCCTGCCGCGCCCACGCATCTGACCAGGGGTTTTCCTCCCGGCAAGATCGCCAGCTAGTCCACGTGACACGTTTCGTGACACGAAGGGCTCGTATCCTCGGCTCATGACACGGGCGAAGGCCGGTCGCCGGAGGCAGCGCGGGACGATCGACAGGCTGCCGAGCGGTGCCCTGCGTGTCCGCGTGTACGGCGGTCAGGACCCGGTGTCGGGGAAGCGGAACACCCTCGTCGAGGTGATCGAGCCCGGCCCGCGCCAGGAGGCCCGCGCCGAGGCCGCGCGGACGCGGCTCCTCAACGCCGTCGACGAGCAGCGCAGCCCCCGCACGAGCGCGACGCTGGACCAACTGCTCGACCGGTACCTGGAGACCCTCGACGTCGGCGCGACCACGCACCGCGCCTACACCCGGTATCTGGAGCTGCACGTCCGACCGTTCCTGGGGCGGACGAAGGCCGGCGCCGTCGGTGCGGAGGCCCTGGACTCGCTCTACGCCGAGTTGCGCCGCTGTCGCGACCACTGCTCCGGGTCGGCGAAGCGCGTCGACCACCGGACGCCGCGGGAGCACGAGTGCGACGACCGGTGCCGTCCGCACCGCTGCCGGCCGCTCGCGCCGGCGACGATCCGGCACATCCACTTCGTGCTGAACGGGGCGTACTCGCGCGGGGTGCGGTGGCGCTGGGTGTCCGTCAACCCGGTCGAGTTCGTCTCGCCGCCCGCGAAGCCGCCGCCGGACCCGCAACCGCCGTCGGCGGGGGACGCGGCGCGGTTGCTCAATGAGGCGTGGCGGGACCTGGACTGGGGTGCGCTGGTCTGGTTGTTCATGACCACCGGCGCTCGCCGCGGCGAGTTGTGCGCGCTGCGCTGGTCGAACGTCGACCTGGAGTCAGGCACGTTGACGATCCGGCGGGCGATCGCCCAGGACGGCCGGGCGTTGCAGGAGAAGGACACGAAGACCCACCAGCAGCGCCGCCTCGCGCTGGACGCCGAGACGGTCGAGGTCCTGAGTGACCACCGGGCGCGGTGCGAGGAGCGGGCCCGGGCGCTCGGGGTTGAGCTGCGGCCGGAGGCGTTCATGTTCTCGCTCGCGCCGGACGGGTCGGCGAGTCTGGTGCCGGGGTCGGTGACGCAGCGGTACTCGCGGATGGCGGCGCGGCTGGGGCTGGACACGCATCTGCACAACCTGCGGCACTACTCGGCTACGGAGCTGATCGCGGCTGGGGTGGACGTGCGGACGGTCGCGGGGCGGCTCGGGCACTCCGGGGGTGGGGTGACGACGCTGCGGGTGTATGCGGCGTGGGTATCGGAGGCGGATCAGCGGGCGGCGAGCGGGCTCGGGTCACGGATGCCTGAGCGGCCATCGGGTCCTGGGTCGGAGATGGAGCGGGTGCGGCGGGATCCGCGGTCGGCTCGGGAGCGGCTGGCGGTCGAGCTGCTGGAGCGGATCGAGTCCGGGGCCGTGGCGGTGGGTGGGCATCTGCCGGGGGTCAAGGTACTTGCCGCCGAGAAGGGGCTCGCGCCGAGCACTGTGCATCGGGCGTTCGAACTGTTAAAGAAGTGGGGTGTGCTCTCTGGCGACCAAGGTGCGCGGCCTACGGCTGCACCGCAGGCGCGAGGTGGCGACCCAGCGGTGACAATCCCGGCTATACATCAGCAGTTGGGCTCAGAGAAAAGGTCCACGGACACCTTCTTTTCGATCGTCGTTCGTGGGCCAGATGGCCGCCGCTATCCGGCGCGGGTCGTGGCTGGCAGCCTCGCTGATCCGGGAGCCTTCCGAAAACACCTGATCGGTATCGCGCGGTTAGAAGACGTTGAAAACACAGATTCGACTGAGTCTTGGGTAGGGCGCTACGAGCTTGAGGTCACCCCGCTCGCTGTTTCGCGCTGCGAACCGATGGTGTTTCGTTACTGATCTGCGCAGAGTGCTGCCGCAATTCGCTCAGGTATCTAGGTATGCTCATGAGGAAAAATCTCTGGACTAGGAGAAGTTGCATCGTGACGCCTCGAGGTACATCTCGCAAGATCTCGGACGAAATTCGTCGACAAATTCGCGGTGGCGACTTGCAGCCAGGTCAGCATCTGCCTTCCGAGTTACAGTTGGCCGAGAAGTACGGAGTTTCTCGCGGAACCATTCGGAGTGCCTTAAGCATTCTTTCCGCTGAGGGAGTGGTGCAGGTAGTTCCCGGCGTGGGTCGGAAGGTTGCTGGCGAGAACCCGGACGCGGAGCCTATCGCTGCGTATGCGCGAATCGCAAGAGAACTAGAGGGACGCCTCCTTGCCGGAGAGTTTAGTGCCGGATCCGTCCTTCCAAGCGAGGCTCAGTTGCGGGCACAATACGGGGTCTCGCGCAACACGATTCGCCGTGCCTACAACGTGCTGCGCGAAAGTCACCTAATTCGAGTCGATCATGGAGTTGGGGCAGTCGTACTAGATCGACCAGAAGGACGTTAGCAGGGATTTCGACTAGTTGGTTGTGACGGTCCGAAGATGCGGCCCAATGTAGCCGATATAGATGGCTCGATTTCCTGAGTAGTCGTCGAAGTAGTGCATTCGCGGACTACGGATTCCAACCTTTCCCAACTTGAAATGAGCTTCCATTACGACAAATCCCTCGTCTCTACACTCGCTGGGAACCGGCAACATTCGGAGGCTTCCGAACTTGGCGAGCGTAGACTCAGATTCGCTGTATGCGTGTTTCTTAGGCGAATATCCACGATAGCCTGTTGGCGTAGACTCCAGGTAGTGATGAACGTTCCCGTCATGATTGCCGGACTCGCGTGCCGCGAGGTATGATTGCAAGACAAGGAGACATTCCCATGTGGCGCGTGCAATTTTTCCCGAGCCGTCGAGGTCGCACAACTTCCTAGTGGTCGTTGCACTCCCGGTGAAGAATATTCTGGATGACTCGAATTCTCCGATTCGATCCACTAGCTCGTCGAACGAATCGGGGATGACTGGCTCGGCATCGGCGGGCAGACGTGCGGACGCCAGGTCCCATTCGCGAAGCTCGCGAAACTTCCGTCGAAGCCAGAGGCTTTCCTCCTCGGCGTGGATTCGAAGAAGATCGGCCAGTTGGCGCTCTTGTTCCTCTTCGCTCAATTCAAGCTGAAGGAGCTCGATCTTCTCGCGCAAGTCATCCGCTTCGGTGAGGCTCTTCTGTAACTCTGTGCGCGAGCGTTGCATAATCACCAGGTTGCGCTCGCTCTTAAGTCTTGCTTGTCTTTCGTTCTGAAGCTGAGACGCTACTTGCTGTAGGTCCTCAATCGACCAGGTGCTCTTAAGGCCCAGAACTCCGGCGACGCTCGCCAGTAGCGACTTCTGCTCGGATGCAAGGTCGCGAAGTTGCTCAATCTCTTCCTTGTTTATAGCGCCTGATGCGCGATCGGAGGTCGTGAGTCGCGTTTCAACCACGTCGGCAGTGGTCGAGTCGTCAGCGGTGGTTTCTGGGTCGGGCTCATGGTCCTGGTTATCACTCGTTCCGAAAATCTGTTCGAGCAACAGGGCGCTGGTTACTCTGTCAAGATCGCGAGTTGCGCGGACTACTTCGATTGGGCGCGGACGCCTGCTGGCGTGGCGTCGTGCGATGCTTGCTAGGAGAGCGCGAATGGCGGGGTCGGTATCCTCGCCCAGTCGTTGCCATCCAAGTATTTTGTGACGGGACCCATCGGCTGGCTCATCTAACCTGACGCCTGGAAGAAACGTCCTGATCGTCCAAGGATGAATTTGATGCGAATGGGCAAGCTTATCGTTAACGATCTCGGTTGTGGCGGGATCAAGAATCACGGCCTGAGCAAGGCCACGAAAGTCTCGTGACCATAGCTGTACCTTCTTCTGCCACGCCATCAGGTCTAGCTGGTCATTGGTTCCGGCCACAAAGAGGAGGGCATGTCGCGAGCTGTCAGCGATCCAATTGATGACTTCGTCTGACCTGGAAAGGCTGATGAGTGGAGGTGTACTCAAAAGCGGCAGTTGCCCGTCGCGCGGTGCATTAATTACATCCGCGATGCGATCGAAGAATTTGGGCGGCTTCGGAGTGCTTCGTAAATCTGATGCAATGGTTACGTCAACCCAGCCGGTCCCCGGGCGCGCAGGGGTGAAAAAGGTGAGGTCCGTCCTCCATGTGTTCTCGCCCGACTCTACAAGTCGGCAACGAACAGACGATCCGCTTCGGTTGGTGTTATGGACTACGACTAGCTTTCGGTTCTCTTGCTGGAAGCTGATATTCGATCTAGTGTTTAGGTCAATTTTCTTCTGGGTGCGGAGCCATGTCTCAAGCTGACCAAGAATATACTCTTGAGACATGGAGTCACTGCTAAACTGAAAGAATGATTGATATGCACTGTGGCTGAGTCTCGGTCCTACGGTGGGGGTGCTAGACATGGCATTCAAGTCAGTAGTCAGCGTCGTCAACGTTCGACCTCCATGCTGTGGCGCCTCTCTATCTCATCGTATCGAACTCTCGCTACTTGTGGTGCGCGCAGTGCGAATCCACCACGGTAGGCCAATGGGCGGATAGCTAGTCAAAGCCGTGAGCGTGTGATAGTGGTTCCATGGGCAACTGTTACCTTCGGCGCATGGTCGAGGTTGGGCAGTCTGCACGATGGGACGTACACGGCGAGCGGACGATCTATGCGAACGCTTGGGTAACTGTCGGTCTGGCCGACATCTCCCAGCCTTCAGGCGAGCGCTTCGAGCACCACACAGTCACGCTGCCCGCAGCGGCCATGACGGTCGTTCTGGACGATGACGGCAGCAACGTCCTACTGTCCTGGCGTCATCGCTTCGTGCCGGATCTGTGGAACTGGGAACTCCCCGGTGGCCTGCTCGACGACGGCGAGTCGCCCGCCGAGACCGCGGCCCGAGAGGTCGAGGAAGAGACCGGGTATCGGCCCCGGACGGTCGAGCACCTGGTGACCTTCGAGCCGATGGCCGGGACCGTCCGTAGCGCGCACCACGTCTTCCTCGCGCGCGGTGCCGAGCGGGTCGCCGATCCGACCGAGCTCAACGAGGGCACGTTCAGGTGGGTGCCGCTCGCCGACGTCCCGGATCTGATCGCGACCGGGAAGGTCGGCAACTCCGGCGCGCTGGTCGGGCTACTCCACGTCCTGGCGTTGTCCGGGCCAACGGCGGCGTCACGGGCCGAGTAGCTCTCGGATCCGGCGGCGCTGTCGTTCGGATCCGGTCCGGCCGGCCAGTCGACCGGCGCGTTCCGCCTGGGCTCGTGACTCGCCGACTTCCCCACGCGCCCGCAGTGCCAGCGCGAGGTCGACGCGGAGGCTGACCTCCGCGCGTCCGTACTTGCCGTCCGGCATCGCGGCCAGGGCGGTGCTCAGGTCGTCGATCGCGGACGTCTCGCCGAGGCGGGCGAGGCAGTGTCCGCGCCACCGGGCGAGGTGCCCGGCGTCGAGCATCAGGTAGGGCAGGGCGTGCTCCGGCTGCGTCGGGAGCGCGCCCGCTGCGGCGTCGAGGGACCGCAGCGCGGCGTCCCGGTCGCCGAGTGCAGCGAGTGCCTCGCCCCGTGCAGCGTGCAGCCAGGCCTGCAGCTCGCGCGGAACCGGTCCGCTGGCGATGTCGTGGGCCGAGGCGATCAGGTCGAGGGCGTCTGCGGCCCGTCCGGCGTCGAGCAGGATGAACGCCTGCTGCGCCCGCGCGTACCCGAGCCCAGCCGGTTGCCCGCTCTCGCGTGCCGCCGCGGTGGCGGCCTCGTGCAGCCGCCACGCCTCCGGGAGGCGGCCCATGTCGAGGGCCTGCCATCCGGCGAGCGCCGCGGCCTGGCCGAGTTCGTCGGCGGCCTGTTCGCGCGCGTTCCCGGGCAGGGCGTTGCGGACCAGGCTCTCCACGGTCTCGACGTGCGCGACGGCCTGGCCGTGCACCGTCGCCCCGCCGAGCCGGCGGTCCAGCAGTCGGATGGCCTGCGTCTGTGATCGCAGGAGGTCGACCAGACCGGGGTCGAGGCGGGTGAACTCCGGCAGCTCCAGCGGCTCGGTGACCGGCGCCGCGGCGATCTGCTCCGGCGGCGAAGGCTCGACGAGGCCCAGCTCGACTGGGGAGCAGCGGTACACCTCGCACAGCAGCTCGCGGTAGAAGTCGCCGACGACGCCGCCCTGGTTCTCCCAGACGGCGATGCGGCGCGCGAGACTCTCGTCCTTCGGGAGCTGTTCGCCCCGTCGGGCCGCTGCGGCACGTAGCTCGTGCAGCAGCCGAGCCTTCTTCCAGCCGCGCTCCTCGCGGACCCGCGCGAGCCGGTTGCCCATCGACGCCCCCTCGTCCCGAGATCAACGGTGGCCCGCTGAGCTGGGGAAATCAACCCTGATGCGGATGGTCGCATCACCTCGCGTCACCCCACGTCATCTCCCGATAACACCGTTCACGACTGCAATCTCAGGTCACGGAAGGCCACGGCGATTGACTCCGATCGCCACTCGTGCCTTACTTGTTCAGTACATGTACCTAACATGTACAGATTGGGGTTGTGATGAGTGATCTCCGAGGGACGGAGACGGTGCCGGTGGCGCCGAGGTTCTACAGCGTGGCAAAGGTCGCGGAGCTGCTCGGGATGTCGCCGATGACGGTGTACCGGGCGATCGCGGCGGGCGAGTTCCCGGCGGTCCGGATCCGCGGTCGGCTGATCGTCCCGGCGAAGGCGATCGAGGCCATCGCGGACCTCGCGATCGCCGAGCAGACCGTCGTCGACGCCTCCGGCTGGGTGTCGGTGCAGCACGGGAGCGCGGGCTGATGGGCAGCGTCGGGGTGCTGATCCTCTTCATGGTGCTCGGCGCGGTGATCTGCGCGAAGGCACGGGTGGCGATGGGTGCGGTCGTGTTCTCGCTGATCGCGCTGGTGCTGTTCATCGCCACGCCGATTGGTGCCGGGCTGCCGGACGCGATCTCGACGTTCGTCTCGGCGTTCGACCAGGCCGCCACGCCCGCCCTGAACGGTGCGGGTGCGTCGAGCGGGAGCGGTCAGTGAGCCCGGCCGCCGGTTCTGGCGGGGGAGACCTCGCCCTCACGGCCGGGCAGGCCGAGAACCGGGTGGACCCGCCTGCGGCGAGGCGGAGGGCCGTCCGGCCCGAGTATGGCCCGGCCTCCCTCCCCATCAAGGGCGCTGCGCGTCGCTACGCGACCGGACTCCGTCCGGCCCTTGACGGCGAGCCTCCGAGGCCGTGCGCGCTGCGCGCAAGGCGGCGGGGCGAGCGCCCGCCACCGGTGGGCCGGACCGGCCGACCCTCCTCACCCCTTCCGGAGGCCAGCATGACCGCGATCTTCCTGCCCGGCCCGCCCGTCGTGGAGTTGGACGACGACCCGATCGACCTTGTCGACGTGACCGATCTGGTGTGCCCGGGCTGCGCCCGCCCGGTGGTCGACGGCCCGCACTCGGGGTGGTCCGCGAGCGCCGGCCGCTGCCCGGAGTTCTCGCACCTCGACGGGTCGGTGCTGTGCCCGGACGGGGTCGGGCGGGTGCCGGAGCCGGTCGAGGCGGCGTCGCTGCGCTACGGGCTCACCGACGCCGGGGCCGCCGCGGCCGTGGACAAGGCGCGCGGGTGGTCGGCGTGACCGCCCGTCCGTCGCCGGAGTGGACGGTCCCGGAGCGCGCCGCCGGGCCCGAGGACCTGGACCCGCGGTTGCTGCGCCCGACCGGTCGCACGGACCGCCTGCAGGTGGTGGTCGAGCACTACGTGCCGGATGCGGGCCGGTGCCCCGGGTGCGGGTGGCCGGTACTGCGCCGCCAGGAGTGCCCGTCACGTCAGGTCGCGGTGTGCCTGCTGGACAACCGGCCCCTGCCGGTCCGGCTCGCGCACCTGGCCGAGGTGATCCCCGGCGCGCACCGGCCGCGACACCGCGGCGGATCGGGACGAGCGGCGCCGGATCGAGGACGGGCTGCCGGGGCTGTTCGCCGCACCCGTCCGGGCCCCGGACCGGGGGCAGCCGTGAACGACCGGAAGCAGAACCACGAGATGGGACGGCCCGGCGACGGGATCTTGGCGGAACACGACCGCCGGGCCGCTCTCACCAACCAACACATGGAGGTAGGAGAGATGTTCACCGTAGACCCGAGCCCCGCGCGGGGCGAGGAGCTGGACTGGCGGGCCCGCGCGGCCTGCCGCGACGTCGACCCCGAGCTGTTCTTCCCGACCGCCGTCACCGGCGCCACCCTCGTCGCGGAGGAGCGGCGGGCGCTCGCGGTGTGCCGGGTGTGCCCGGTCCTGAACGCCTGCCGGTCGTGGGCGATCGTCGAGCAGCCGCACGGCATCGCCGGCGGGTTGACCGAGGACGAGCGCCGCCGCGCCCGCCGAATCACGCCCCGACAGGTTCGCCGCGTTGAGCTCTCGGCCGTCGTGCCCGGCCCGTCGCCGCGTACCGACCGGGCCCCGGTCATCGCCGCGGGCCAGACGGCGCTCACCGCCGGGGCTGACCGTGGGGACGTCGCCCGCACGCTGGGCGTGACCCGCCGGACCGTCGACCGCTGGGCCGCCGCCCTCGCGATCCCCGCCGGAGGTGGTCGGCGATGAGCGAGACGTTCAGGGTCACCGAGTCCGGACAGGCCGCCGGCCGGATCCGGGAGCTGATCCGCCGGGTCGCGGTCGAGGTGTTCGGCACGACCGAGACCGAGGTCCCGATCCCCGGGTTCACGATCTTCACCGACCGCAAGATCGACGACCCGCTCGCCGGGGTCCGGGCCGCGCTGCTGATGCGCAGCGTCGCCGAAGGCCAGCTCTACGACTACGCCCGCTCCGCGCGGGCCGCGGGCCGCTCGTGGGACGACATCGGCGCGGTCCTCAGCCTGCTCACCGGCGGAGTGCCGGTCGGGGAAGCGGCGTTCGACTGGCTGGTCTGCGGCCGCGTCCCGGACCCCGAACGGGAGGGGATCCGGTCGTTCAGGACGCCGTCGGCGTACTGGCGCTGCACCACCTGCGACCAGCAAATCACCGATGACGGGCCGTTCGAGTCCCACCCCACCGACAACGAGACCGGTCACGCCGACTCCTGCGCCCGCCACCGGGCGGACGTCGCGGCGTGGGCCGAGCGCACGGGATGGGACGAGTGATGGAGATCCTGTTCAGCTCCACCGCCCTGGTCCTCGCCGTGTTCGCCGGAGGCGCCCTGCTCGCCTGGTCGCGCGGGGCCCGGGGCCTGTCCGCCGGCCTCGCTGCGATCGCGCTGCTCCCCGCGGCGACGATCGTCACCGCACTGTCCTGGCCCGCGCTGGTCGCGGTCGCCGGGCTGGCCGCGGTGATCGTGTGGCACCGGTGGTCGCGCTCCTCGGCGACCGTGTCGCGGTGGGCGTCCCGCTCCCGCCGCAAGGTCGGCGTCGCGTCCAGCCTGGACATCGTCCGCCACGCCGGAACCCTCGCGGTCCGACGCCGCACCGGCACCGTCCGCCCGTCGCTGGCCGGGCTGCCCCGGCTGCAGCGGTGGCGGCTCGCCACGACCGAGGCGGCGGTCGAGCTGTGCCGCACGGGGGCGTTGCGGGTGTGGGCGTTGGTCGAGGACGTCGTGATCGTCGTCGGCGGCCCCCGCACCGGTAAGACCGGCTGGCTCGCCGGACGCGTCCTCGACGCCCCCGGCGCCGCACTGGTCACCTCCACCCGCACCGACCTGCTCGACCTGTGCGCGCCGATCCGGCGCCAGTCGCGGGGTGAGGTGTTCGTGTTCAACCCCGCCGGGCTCGGCGACCGCACGTCGACGATCACGTTCGACCCGCTGACCGGCTGCACCGACCCGGTGACCGCGACCGAGCGCGCGACGGACATGCTCGCCGCCGTCGCCAGTGGTTCGGGTGGGGATCGGGAGTTCTGGGACGGTCAGGCCCGCCGCGTCCTGGCCGCGCTGCTGCACGCCGCCGCACTGGGCGGCCGTCGGATGGCCGATGTGCTCGGGTGGGTCGCCGACCCGGATGCCGCCGGCCGCGAGGTCCCCGCGCTGCTGCGCCGCTCGGGGGTGACGGCGTTCGAGCAGGACGCGATGCAGTTCATCACCACCAACGAGCGCACCCGCTCCTCGATCACCTCATCGGTCATGCCCGCGCTCGGGTGGCTGACCCACCCCGCTGCCGCTGCGGCGGCGGAGCCCGGGGAGGGATTCGACGTCGGCCGCCTGCTGGACGAGCGGGCGACGGTGTTCCTGCTCGGTGCTGAGGAAGCGCAGACCGCGCCGCTGGTGTGTGCTCTGACCGGGCACATCGCCCGTGAGGCGCGCCGACTGGCCGCGGGCCAGCCTGCGGGGCGGCTGGACCCGCCGCTCGGGCTGTTCCTCGACGAGGCGGCCCTGATCAGCCCTGTCCCGCTGGAGAGCTGGACCGCCGATATGGGCGGTCGGGGAGTCACGATCCTCTGTGCGTTCCAGTCCCGCGCGCAGCTACTCGCCCGGTGGGGTGAGCACAAGGCCGCCACAATCCTGAACAACACCGCCGCCGTGATGATCTTCGGCGGGACGCGGGACAAGGCGGACCTGGAGTTCTGGTCCACCCTCGCGGGCGAGCGCGACGAGCGGGTCTCCACCACGGACGAGCACGGCCGGGTCGCCTCGCGCAGTGTGCGGAAGGTGTCGGTGTTGGCGCCGGCGCAGATCGCGAACCTGCCTGCGGGTCGGGTGGTGGTGATCCGGCGGGGGATCGCGCCGGTGATCGGCCGGGCCCGGATGGCGTGGAAGCGGCCCGACGTCCGCCGCCGCGCTCGGCTGATGCGCCGAGTCGAGGCCGAGTCCCGCCGCCACCGACGCAACGAGGCGGTCCGGGTGTGGGCCGACACCCAGCTCGAACGGGCCCTGATGATGCTCGCCGCGCGCTGGCCCGACCGATTCGGGGAGTCGGCGGAGAGGGTGCGGTCGTCGAACCGGATGTTCGCCGAACTGCGCGCTATCCGCGGGGGTGACGACGCGGACCAGGTCGCCGCGGCGGCGATCGTCGAGCCGATCCCCGGCGAGCGGCCGACCGACGGCCCGACCGGTGACGGGCGGTGGAAGCGATGAACGACCACTACGAGCTGCTGACCCCGGCCCAGGCCGTCGACCGCCTCGCCGTCGGGCTGCCCGGCGGGCGGGCCGACGCCGAGCAGGTCGTCGCCTCCTACCTGCGCGACGCCACCGGCGTGCATGGTCGGCCGTCGTCGGGGTGGCTGCTCGATGAGTTCGATCTCGACGACGCCCGCGCCCGCTTCGGCTGGGTCGACTTCACGAATGGCGAGACCGTCGCCGCCGCCCGCGCCCGGGCCGACGCCGCCGCGATCGCGGCGATTCGTCAGGCGCGCGGGACGTCGGCGATCACCGAGCGGGCCCGTCTGGCCGGACTGCACTCGGACGCGGAGATGTGGGGCTACCGCGCCCACTCCGTCGGCCTCGACGAGCTGAGCAACACCACTGCCTGCGACCCGCAACCCCGACTGGTGACCGTCGCCCGGGAAGGGCGAGAGCGGTCGCACCGCGAGGCGACCGCCACGCACGACACCCGAGTCCTGGCTGCCGAGGCCGCGACCGAGGCGGCGGGAGCCGCGGCCCGCTGTGGACACCCCGCCCGCGAGCACGACCTGCGGGACCACGACCAGCACGAGGAGGGGGACCCGATGACCACCCCGAACGACGACCAGCGCGACCACACCCCGGACCGGCCGCCCTCGCTCGGACACAGCGGCCGGCGGGCCCGATTTTCCAAGGACTACGACCCCGCGATGCGGGCGCTGCGCGAGGAGATGGAGACCGCCGCAGCGCGGGACGCGGTCGAGGATGAGCGCGGTGACCGTGAGCGAGTTCTCGACGAGGGACCCGGGTCGTTCGTGGGCGGGCTGTGGTTCACCCCGGACGAGTCGGCCGCGGGTGAGGTCCGTCCGCTGACCGAGGCCGAGGTGCGCCGGTTCTCCGACCTGGTGCGCACCTCCCAGGCCGAGGCGGTCGCCGACCAGATCGACCCCGCCGAGAGCGGCGCTCCGGGCCGGGCCACGTCGGCTGATGCCGACTCCGAGGGGGCGGGGTGGGAGCGGTGACCGCGCCGTCGCACCCCGCTCACCCCGACCCCTCGTCGTCCGACGGTGGGGCGTTGGCCCGGCTCGCCGGGCAGGTCGACACGCTGCGCCGTCAGGTCGCTGAGCTGGAGCCGATCCCGGACCAGGTCGGGGAGCTAGGCCGGCTCGTCGGACAGCTCTCCGAGGCCCTGGCCGCGGTGACAGCGCGCCGGCGGATCCCAGCCGCGCCGTCGTGGCTGATGGCCCCGGGCGACACCGCCGAGACGCGGCGACTGCTCGACGAGCTGTGCGCGTGGGCGCAGGCGGTGTTCCTGCGCTACCCCGACGCGGCGAAGGTGCTGCCCGAGTGCTGGCTGTTTCACCCCGACGTCGTCGAGGAGCTGCTCTGGCTGATGCACGCCTGGCTCGCCGCCTACCAGGGCCCGGCCGCGTCGGTCGGCGCGGCGGGGGACTGGCACGACCGGCAGCGCCCCGGGGTGGTCAACCGGCTCCGCAAGGAGGCTGGGTCGTGCTCGATCGAGCGCCACCAGACCCGCCCCGGCTGGAGCGCCCCCGCGGGTGCGCCGGTGCCGGTCCCGGGCGTCGACCACGCCGAGGTGATCGCGCGGTGGTGGGCGGGGCGGCGGGACCAGGCTCCGCCCGAGCCCGCCCCGACGGTCGGCGCTGGCCCGATCGGGACGGTCCTGCGATGACCGGCACCGAGTCCCGCGCGGGCCGGTGGGGCCGGGCGTCGGTCTGGCTCCCCGGCCTGGCCGTCGCGATCGGCGCTGCGGTCGCGACCGCGCACGGCCTGTTCGAAGTCGCGGTGGCCGCCCGGGTCCCGGTCGCGGTGGCGTGGATCTACCCGCTGATCACCGACGGCCTCGCGCTGGTCGCCTACACCGCGACCGCCCGGCTGCAGGGCGGCGCGGCCCGCTACGCCTGGGCGGTGGTGATCGTCGCCGCCGGGCTGTCGGGGCTGGCGCAGGCGGTGTTCCTCGCCGGGCCCGCCCCGTCGCCCGGGGCGCCGCCGGTTGAGGCGGACGCGGTGTTGCGGTTCGGAGTCGGGGCGTGGCCCGCGATCGCCGCGGCCGTCGTCGCGCACCTGCTCTATCTCCTCGCTGAGACCCGGCCCGCCGAGGCGCCGGCTGCCGAGGCCGGCCGGGCGCAGCCCGCGCCCGGCGAGGTGTCCGGAGCCCGTGTCCGGGCGACGATCACTGTCCCGCGGTCCGGCCGGACACCGGTGGAACGCCCGGACACGGTGGGACGCGGGTCGGGTGTCCCGCCCGCGCTGGACGGGCCTGTGATCCCGGGCCCGCCGCGGCCGATGTCCCACCCAAGCTCGCGCCACGCCGTCCGACCGGACCGGCCAGCGCCGTCCGCAGCCGGTGGGACGGGCAGGTCGGGTGCCGGCGCGCGGGAGCGCGCCCGCACCGCCGCCCTCACCCACCGCGAGCACCACGGCACCCTCCCCACCGTCCGCGAGCTGGAGGAGCTGGCCGATGTCGGCCGCGGTACTGCCGCCCGCGCCCTCCAGCAGCTCCGCGACACCCCGCAACAGGCTCCGAACGGCCTGCACCTCGTCCCCGACGAGCCCCAGAACAGGACCACCCGATGAGCACCGACAGCGAGAAGACGACCGCGACTGAGCAGAGCGCCAGAGCCGAGAGCGACTACCCCGAACAGAGCAACGAGAGCCCAAGATCAAAGCCATCACACCCTTGCATCACGATCCGCGGGGCCGGGCCGGCCTCCGGCCTCCCGGCAACCCCCACCCCCGCCGCCGAGCACTGGGCAGTCCGCCCCGTGGCCGTCGCGAGGTGGTCGCGGTGCTAAGGATCGTCAACGGCTACAGCCCGGAGTACCTGTTGAAGGAGGTCGCCACCGGGCGGGAGAACTACTACACCGGCGCCGTCGCCGAGGGCGAGCCGCCGGGCCGCTGGTGGGGTGCCGGGGCGGAGAAGCTCGGCCTGCACGGCCTGGTCGAGGCCCAGGACATGCGCGCGGTCTACGAGCGGTTCCTCGACCCCCGGGACACTGCGTTCGGTGACCCGTCCCGGTGGGACACCGCTGGAACGCTGGGACACACCGGACGCAAGTACCTGTCCGAGGAGCAGATCTACGCCGCCGCGCTGGAACGCGAGCCGGACGCCTCACCGGAACGTCGCGCCCAGCTCCGGACCGAGGCCGGACAGAAGGCTCGGCACAACGTCGCGTTCTACGACGCCACGTTCTCCGTGCAGAAGTCGGTGACGCTGCTGCACACCGCGTTCGAGGCCCGCGAGGTCGCCGCCCGCCAGGCCGGGGACGAGGACACCGCCGTGGCGTGGGGCGAGTTCCGCAAGGCGGTCGAGGACGCGATCTGGGCCGGGAACAACGCCGCCTTGGAGCTGCTGCAGGACAAGGCCGGCTACACCCGGGTCGGGCACCACGGCGGCGCCGCCGGCCGCTACGCCGACGCCCACGAGTTCACCGTGGCGTCGTTCTTCCAGCACGACTCCCGCGACCGGGACCCGCAGCTGCACATCCACAACACGATCCTCAACCGCGTCGAGGGCCCGGACGGGATCTGGCGCACCGTCGACGGACGGAGCCTGCACCGCTGGCGCCCGGCCGCGGCCGCGGTGGCCGAGCGCACGACCGAGGAGCGGATCACGGCGTCGCTCGGACTGGTGATGGCGACCCGCCCGGACGGCAAGGCCCGCGAGGTCGTCGGCGTCTCGGAGCAGGCGATGAGCCTGATCTCGACGCGGCGGCACAAGGTGACCGCGAAGACCGCCGAGCTGGTCGAGGCGTTTGAGACCCGCTACGGGCACGCCCCGAACGGCTACCAGCTCGAACGCCTTGCCCAGCAGGCCACCCTCGCCACCCGCGCTCGCAAGTCCCACGAGGGCGAGACCCGCGGCGACCTGCTGGACCGGGTCGCGGCTCGGATGGACGCCGAGATCGCCGGTGGCCTGGCCGGGATCGCCGACGCCGCCCTGGCCGCCCGCCCGGGCGAGGTCGCGCCGATGCAGTGGTCCCCGGCCGAGGTCGTCTCCGTCGCGCTCGCCGAGGTCCAGAACTCCCGGACCGTGTGGACCCGCCCAGATCTCATCCGGGGGCTGAACAGCGCGCTGCCCGACCACCTCGGGATCAGCGACGGCGCGCAGATCGCGAAGCTGCTCGACATCCTCGCCGACGAGGCCATGAGCGCCGACCTGGCCAGCGTGCAGACCCAGCGCCCCGCGACCGACGTCCTCCCTGATGAGTACAAGCTCGCCAACGGCGACTCCGCATTCGAAGCCCCCGGCGCCACTCTCTACGCGACGACCGGACACGTGCACACCGAGCGGATCCTCGCCGGAGCCGCAGGCCGCCACGACGGCGAGCGCTTGCCCAACACCGTGATCGACCGGTTCCTGACCGGACTGGCCGCCGACGGCACCCGCCTCGGCGCCGCGCAGGAGGCCGCCGTCCGCGGCGTCCTCGGCTCCGGAGCGCGGGTCGAGAGCATCGTCGGCCCGCCCGGGACGGGGAAATCGTTCACCGTCGGGATGATGGCCCGCGCCTGGACCGACCCCGACATCACCGGCGGTGGCCCGCCGCGGCGGGTGTTCGGGCTCGCCACTGCCCAGGCAGCGACGACGGTGCTGGCCGAGCAGGGCCTCACCGCGCGCAACATCGCCGCCTGGCTCGCCACCCAGGACCGGCTCACCGCCGGCCGCCCGCGCGACGACACGGATCTGGGGTTCCGACTAGACGCCGGGGACATCGTGGTGGTGGACGAGTCGGCGATGACCGACACCCCCGCACTAGCCGCCATCCACCAGCATGTGGACGCGGCGGGGGCGAAGCTTCTGCTGGTCGGGGACCCGCGCCAGCTCGCCGCGATCGGCGCCGGCGGCGGGATGGACCTGATCTCGCGGGCGGGCGGGGCGCGCTACGAGCTCAACGAGGCCCGCCGCTTCACCCACGCCTGGGAACGCGAGGCATCCCTGCGGCTGCGCGAAGGCGATGCCACGGTGCTCGACGATTACCACCGGCACGGCCGTCTGGTCGACTGCGGTCCGCGGGAGGCGGCGGAGGCGTCGGCGGCGCGGGCGTGGCTGGCCGACACCCTGGCCGGGAAGGCGTCGCTGCTGCTGGTCGACACCAACGACCAGGCCGACCGCCTGTCCTCCGAGCTACGCGCGCAGCTTGTCGACCTCGGCCTGGTCGCCGAGCACGGTGTGCGGCTGGGCCGCACCGGTGCCTACGCCGGGGTCGGTGACGTCGTGGAGGCTCGCGCGATCGGGCACGACCTGGCCGGGTACGAGGGCAACACCCGCGCCCCGCACACCCGCGAACGCTTCCGCGTCCTCGCGGTCCGCGACGACGGCGGCCTGGACGTCACCACCGACCTCACCCGTGGTGGTGAGGGTGTGGGGGAGCGGATGGTGCTCTCGGCGCGTTTCGTCGCCGACGACATCGCCCTCGGCTACGCCGGGACTCGCTACTGCGGTCAGGGCGCCACCGTGCAGACCAGCCACTCGGTGATCACCGACCGCACCGACCACGCCGCCGCCCTGGTCGGCCTGACCCGCGGCGGTGACGCCAACACCGCCTACGTCGCCACCGTCACCGAGCTGCCCGACGCCGCGGACGGCGGCAACCGCCACCAGCTGCACCGCTCGCCGAAGGCCGTCCTGACGACGGCGCTGGAGTTGGCTGAGCCCGACCGGTCCGCGCTCGCCGTCGCTGAGGAGTCCGCGGACTGGGCCGGATCGGTGGCGACGGCGGCCGAGTTGTTCGCCGACGCCGCGCATCAGGCGTCGGTCCGCCGCACCAGCGCGTGGCTGGACCGGCTCACCGACACCGGAGCTTTGACTGTCGAGCAGCGGGGCCAGCTCGCCGCAGAGGACGCCTCGACCTCGCTGACCCGGCCGCTGCGCCGGGCCGAGGTCTCCGGCGCCGACCCCTACACCGTTCTGCGCGAGACGATCGTCGGTCAGCGGTTGACGGGGTCGCGGAACCTAACCAACGTGATCCACGCCCGGATGCGCGACCGGCAACGGTTCGAACCGCAGGTCGGCACGTGGGCCGACCGGATCCCGCAGCTTGACGACCCGCAGATGGCCCGCTACCTGGATCGGCTCGCCGAGCACCTGGACCGGCGCACCGCCGACCTGGGCGCGGAGGCCGCCGCTGAGCCGCCGCGCTGGGCCGTCGACATCCTGGGCCAGGTCCCCGACCGAGACGACGCCGAGGCCCGCGCCGAGTGGGAACGCAAGGCCGGTGCCGTCGCGGCCTGCCGTGCGCTGACCGGACATGAGGACATCGACGACGCCGAGTCCGGCCCGGCCGAGGCGCTCGAAGTCCTCGGTGCCGCGCCGAAGCCGGGGATGGTCGAGCACCACGCCGCCTACTGCGCGGGGTGGGAGGCGTTGGGTCGGCCGCGGGCGGATCGGGAGGAGTTCGAGCTGTCCGACGGCGCGTTGCGGATGCGGGTGCGGGCCTACGAGCGGCAGCAGGCGTGGGCGCCCCGCTACGTCGCCAACGAACTCGCTGGGACTCGCCAGGCCGCCGAGCACCACTGTGGCGCCGCCACCCTGTACCGCGCCGAAGCCGACGCCGCCACGGACCCGGCCCGCGCCGCCGAGCTGCACGAGGCCGCCGACGGCGCCGCTGCGCTCGCCGCCGAGCTGGACCGGCGCACCAGCGAGCTGGAGGAGGTCGAGGCCGCTCGCGGCCGCTGGCTCCTGCGCACCGCCATCGATCGGGACAAGCACGACCGCGCGGTGATCGCGCTCGCGCACCGCAACAGCGACCGCGACGCTCCCGACCAGCGAGTCACCGCCGACGAGTGGCTCACCGCCCACGACGAGGCGATGCGGGCCGAGGACGAGCACCGCCCGATCACTGAGCGCGACCTCGACAACGACGCGGCCGACGAGCCCCAGACGCTCGACGAAGGCCCGATCCTGGAAACCGCGGTCCCCGACCTGCGCGAGACCGCCGCGACCGAGCTGCGGGAACGGCACGAGGACGACGTCCGAGTGCCGACCACCGCCGAGTCCGAGGACGCGGTCACCCGCGCCCGCCGGGCCCTGGACGAGATCCAGGCCCAGGAGGTCTACGAGGCCGGCCTCGACACCCCCGAGGCCCGCGACGTCGACCAAATCCGCGACGACCCGTACGCCGACGAGTTCGAGGACGGCGAGGACGACTACGCCGACCGCTGGGGCTGACCCGGATCGGTCACGATCGCCTCGACGACAGCCCGCCACAGCGGCCACCCTTGCGGCGGCTCGTCGTCGGGGCGCACCGGCCACGCCATGTGATAGCCGCCGTCCTCCATGTCGAGGTACGCCTCGGCAATCTCCACAGCCGACCATGCCCGCGGGGACCGCCACAGCTCCAACGCCGCGGCCACCGGCGCCGGCAACCGGCCACCCGGGATCCGCTGCGCCGGACCCCACGACGCCTCCACGACCGGACAGCCATCCGCGCGGGTCCCGGTCTGCACCAGCTCGGCCGGGTTCCACCGCACGACGTGCATACCGACCCTCGGCACGTCGGCCACGACGAGCCCCGTCGGTAGCATCTCGCCGGGGTGCTGCAATGCGATATGTAGGTCCGCATGCTCCCAGGCCAGCACCAGTCGCGACGCGTTCACGAACGACGCGACGAGGCCGAAGGTCTCGACGGCCCTGTGCGCGTCGTTGCCCGGATAGAACGGCCGCGCGCGGACGTAGCCCGCGTACGGCTGGCGCCCCAGGTCCCCGCAAAACACGTGCATGGTCAGTGGCGGGACGAAACCGCCCTCGGCCAGCATCGCGTCGGTGGTCGCGACCACGAGGCTCTCCAGCTCGTCCACCACATCGCTCTCTGTCATGTGCCAAGCATGCAGGTGACCCCTGACATTCTGGTGCGTTCCGAGGACAAGCGTACGAGTTTCAGCTCTGTTCAAATCCAGAGTCAGAGAACTTTAGGACTGTTGCATTCTCCCGGATCGTCCGCATCTTGGATTCGTCGAAGCCACCGGGAGCGCGCGCGCTGATTTCTACTCGAACTTCCAATTCGACGTCGGCGACAGCGGCAAGTTGCGCTATGATCTCTTGCGCGATCTTGGCGAAGTCGCCCGCATATCGTTCCGAACTGAGTTCTTTAGCTCCAAAGTATCGAGTCATGGGAGTTGGATTCGAAGTGAGGTGAGGGCCTGACGGGCCATCGCCAGCTGTACTGGAACTAGTGGGGATCGAAGTACGGTCCGTCGTTTCAGGCCGTCCTGTAGCCGCGATCGTATCGTGAGGCTCTCCTGTCGCAGTTGCGGCCGCGCGACGAGCATGGTCGTCGCGCAGTTGCGCCACTGCCCGGGCTGGCTGCACTATCAGCAACGAATCCGTGATCTCGGGTGGGCGTGATTCTGTGCCGGGAATCACGAGACCTGTGTAGCGCTCGCCGTCCCAGCCCGTGGCAACCGCAAAGCCCGTCTGTTCCCAGAAAAGTTCGCTATCCACCACGGATGCGATCCCGTCGGCAAGGACTGAGCGGTCGCGCAATCGTGCCAGGTATGGGTACGTCGTGTAGTAGCCCCAGAGCTCCCCGAAAGAGATATGCCCCAGCTTGTCCCAGGCAGGACGAAGCGGGCCGTCCAGGTCGAGGCGGATAACATTCGCTGCTCGCTGAAGAGACAGGTCGTCGCCCGCGCGCAACTTGGCCGCCGTTCGCTCGGCGACGTCATCCGTCGTCCCATCGGCCTTAACGGGCCTGATGGTGACCGGCTGTTCCTGCGGCAGGAGTGCCCAATGGAACGTGGCCGGCAGCCGGTCCTTGACGGTCTGGTCGGCACGGTCTCGCCGATCCTCAGCTTGGGCGCGTTGCGCAGCGGTCAGGCCGAGAGCTTTGTCAGCGTTGTCTCGAACGTACTTCCACGCCAGGTACTGCCGAATGGACTCGTCGAGCTCCCGGTATCGAGCCGCATCGGCGGCCAGGAAGACGACCATGTTCTGGTGTACTCGGGCGGAGGAGCCGCGCCGTTGAGCGACGTTCAGAGCCCAGACTGCGGCGGGTGACTCGTCCTTCTGCTTGCGGTCGTACGTCTCCTTGCACGGTACGATCACCAACCGCACGTCCGGGGTGTCGGGAACGTCGGCCGAACTGTCCGGCGTCACGTGCACCGCAGCGAAACCACGTGGAGAGTTTTTCTTGATCGGGTCCAGCCTGCGCTTGACCTCAGCCCACACGTCCTCGGGATGCAGGCGCTCGGCGTAGTCGCGAGCAGTCCGGGTGGTGTTGGCCTGGGTGTCGTACCAGTAGGCGGCCCCAGAGCTGTAGAAGTAGGTCGCCCGGTTGGCCAGGTGGTTGAGGGCGGAGTGAAAGTTGCCGGGCACGTCGCCAGGGAGCGCGGTGCCGAGGAAGAGCCGCGCTCGGTCAAGACCTTTGTGAGCTGTGCTAAGAGTCGGGGTCGCACCCATGAAGACGGTTCGGGCGAGTCGCTGGGTGGTGTGGCGGGCCCCGAGCAACGGCTGTTCGTTGTCTACCTGAGCCGGGGCGGAGGTGGGGCCGTCCACGTCGGCATCGACGATTGGCTTCCATCTGTCGTCGAGGTACTGGGAGATTTCAGTCAGCACTTGGTCGGTATCCAGCGGGACGGAGCTGGGCATGATGAGCGGGGCCGTATCGCCCTCACGCCACAGCTGGCCGACGACCGTGTTCATCAGGCGCAGCACACCGCGAGTGCGTTGGAAGCGGTCGAGCGTGGACCAGTCTTCGTAGAGACGGTCGAAAAGCTCCGGGTGCACGGGGTAGGAACGTCGGATGCGATCACCGTAGGCCGAGTCCGAGACGGAATTGGGAAAGTCTCCAGAATGCTTGCGGTAGAAGGCGATCATGGCATCGGCTGTTGCCGAGATCTGGCCGAGCTGTGTGCCGTCCGGAGTGGCAAACAACCGACGTCGCACGATCTCGAAGCTCTCGTCCGCGCTGGCCGCCCGCCATTGGTCTGCTGTCCGACGCACCACGTTCTGAAGACGTCGAAGTGCCTCCCGGCCATTGTCGCCGCCCACTTCCTCGTCGCTCACCCCGTCGGCGCCCTCCGTTGTCGCCGCGTCGGAGGAAGCCGGAATAGAGATCACTACGAGGACACCGGGGACGGCCTTCGCAGTCTCGGTGAGGGACTGGGCGAAGGTGAACTGCGTGTCAAAGCTGCCGCCCGCGAGGTCGTCGCGGCCGTAGAGCCCGCGCGCGTAGGCAACCCACTCGTCGATGAGGATGACGGCGGGGCCGTAGCGGGCGAAAAGCTCGCGCAGGGCCTCGCCAGGGTTGGTCGAGGTGCGATCGGCGTCTGCGACAAGCGCGAAGCCGTCTCGGCCGCCGAGCTGCCAAGCGAGCTCGCCCCAAAGCGTGCGGATTGTGGTGCCGTCGGCCTTGGGCTGGAGACCCGACGGAGCGATCTGGTTGCCCACAAGAGCCACTCGCCGAACGGAGCTGGGGAGCTCCTGGCCTGACAGGAGATCTTGGAGCTCCTGCGGATAGTCGACGAGTGGGCGTCCTGAGGCGAGATGCCACAGCGACAACATCGAGTGAGTCTTGCCGCCACCGAAGTTTGTCTGCAGGTTGATGACCGGCGAGGCATTGAGATCCCCAGCGAGGCGGCGAGTCGCCCGCTTGATCAGGTCCTTGAGGCCTGCCGTGAGGTAGGTCCGGCGGAAGAACTCGATGGGGTCGGTGTACTCGGCGTCGCCCTCGCCGCGAGCGACCATCGCGAGATCAGCGGCGAACTCGGCGGCGTGGAAGTTACCACTGGCTACGTCATCGTGCGGGCGTAGAACTTCGCGCCAGGGGGCGAGCCCATTTGACCGAAGGTCCGAAGAGCTCCCGTTGCGGACTGCCTTGCGGTCCTCCTGCTCGGCCGACAATCGCCGGAGGTCGACGCGCTGACGCTTAACTTCTTCGGCCTGCTTAGGGGCCCCCGCTGCTCGGAGCAACCGTTCGACCGAGTCGAGCGCTCGGTAGGCGTCGTCCGACGTGAACGATGCGTTGTGCGCCCAGCTGTTCCTGGTCTCGCGGAGCTCGCTTGCCAGGGACTGTTCGGAGCGGGAGAGATGAGCGTTGAACGGGTACCACCCGTCCTTCACCGCTCCGGTGACGTTCTCGCTGAGCATTCGAAGGCTGCACTGCGGATCGAGTCGGCTGTAGGTGCCGGGTCGCCCACCTCGTTGAGCGTCCTTGGCGGCCAGCACGAGAGTCCAGTCCGAACCGTCGGCGAGCTCAGGAGCGAGCACACGCGTGATGAACTCGTCGAGCCCGACCGCCAACTGCTCGAAAGCCTGGCCTACACGGTCACGGTTGCTCAGTGCCATAGTTCAAGGCCTCCTCGTCCGCGGTGGTCTCGTCTGCGCCGTCCTCGACATCGTCGGGCTCCTCGGCGAACTGGTCTGGCGTCTCGAATCCGCCGACGAGCTCGTCGGCCTCGACGTCGCGCTGGGCGGGCTTCCCCATTGCTTCTTCGACGAGCTCGAGGAGCGCCCGGCGCCGGCGCAGGAAGTAAGACTCGAAGTCGGCGGCACGGAGCGTCGCCGGGTCGATCAGATGGGCGGCGACAACACCGTCCAACTCCTCCGGCGTTAGCCCGGCGGTCTTCTCAAGCTTCGGCATGTAGGACGCCGGCGACGCGCCGCCCACCATCTGGTTCGTCTTCCGCGCCAGCGGCGTCTTGTTCACGATGCTCTCGCGCATCCAGCTCTCGACGTTGTTCGTGATGCACCACTTCCGCGGGAACACGTGATGGATGTCCACCCGGAGCGCAACGAACTGGTTGTGTTCGAAGGTCTTCTGGAAACGCCAGTCCTTGCAGCCGCGCGCCATCAGAAGCGCGTGGATTCCCTTGTAGGCGGCGGACTGTCGAGAGCGAAGCGTCAACAGACGCGACTCGGTAAAGCTGGCTCCTGCGACGGTGCTCGGGATGCCCCGGTCTCGTTCTCCAGCCGTCGCACCTACTCCGGCCAAGGCCCACGACGGAACCTGATCGAGATCGCGGGCGAAGCGAGTCTCGGTTGCGCCTCCGTACTGCTCGCCCAGCACACCGCTCCAGTACCAGCGGCGGAGACGTGCTCGGACTGCGTACACGTCCGCCTCCTCTCCGAGGACGACGCGCATCGCGGCCAACGGAATGAGCTGGGTCTGGTACGGCACGTCATCCTGCCGGTGGATGTGCTCGTCGTGCAGAAACTGTGCGACCCACACCAGAGCCTGTCGAACTGGCTCGGCCCACCGCAGGTAGTCGATGAGGTCGAGCTTAAGAATGTCTTCCTTGCGGGCATACGTCGCGCCAGGCCCGTGGCTGGTGGCTAGAAGCGTCACCGCTTGTAGAAATGCTGTGCTGTCGAACTTCCTCAACACAGGGTGCGCGTCGATTACGGCTTGAGTGAGGGCCCAGTCGTCGTTCAAGCGGAAGTCGACGCCGTGCTCGGCGTAATACCGCGCGTCGCCCGCGAAAATCGATGTGAGCAGCTCAAAAACGTTGAGCGGCAGGCCGCCGGTGTTGACCTTCTCGAAGACAGTGGCGACGGCCGCTTTCGTCGTCGTCTTGTCCAGCTCGATCGCGGGAATCTCGTAACTCTGCAGCGGGGTGAGCACCTCGCCTTGGAACCGCTGAATCAGCGTAGTCCGCTCTGCGAGATCACCTGTGGCCGACGGGAACTTCCACAGCCAGTCCAGCAGGTTCGGCTGATCATAGACAAGCCGAAACGGAAACAGGCCGTGCACGCGCTCGAGCTCCGGTGTGGACACGTCGAGCGTGACGTCCCGGCCGAAGTTGGTCCGCTCGATCCCGTCGCCGGGCAGTATGCGGAGGGCGTCGTCGAGGCGCAGCGGATCGACGATCGCACGCTCGATGTCGATGTAGAAGCGACGTCGAACCTGCTTCTTCCGGACATCCTCGGTGTCGACCACGCCGTCACCGGTGAGGGATTGAACGAGCGACGTGAGCCGCTGCTGGCCGTCGAGCAGCAGGTGCTCCGGCGCAGCCACAGCTGCGCTTGCAGGAGATCCTTCAAGCGGCTTGGGTTTGAATCTGACCTGATCGTTTCCCGTCTGCAGCAGCATGATCACGCCGAGCGGGTGGCCAAGAGTGATGGTGGCGAGGAGCGCACGGATGCGCTCCTCGTCCCACTTGTAACCACGCTGGAAATCCGGAAGCTGAATTCGTCCGTTGTTAGCCCGATCCAGTAAGGTCGATAATTTATGCTGCGGAGTCAAGAAGCCCACGATTCTATCCCCCCGTGTAGTCGAACGATTCTTGCTGAGCTACAGCGCCCGCACCAGCTACGATATCATTCCAGGCCGTGCCTAGCGCGTTAAACTCAATGGCTACCTTCGCGCGTTTCGCATCTTCGGCAAGGGCGAAAAGTAGAAATGCGAGCTCCTTGCAAAGGTCGCGGTCGATAGACTCCGGGACTCGGGACAATAGTGCAGACGCTGCGACGATGCCGCTGTCCGTCAGCGTGCGGGAGAGATGCATGACAACCTCCCATGTGCTAATCGAGTTGTCAGTCCCCGGGTCCCACTCAGGATCGATCTGCGAGGGGGGTAGCATTGTGACCTTGCCGCGAGTACCTCTCAGGCTGAGGATTCCAGCTCGTTCGAGATGCTCAAGTGAGGCATTGCGTGCTCGGGCAAGGTTGTCAGCGTCACCGAAATCTCCCGTATCAAATCCATGTTGGCGGAACCAAGCAAGTGCGAAGCGGGTGTCTGCGTCGAAGTCGCCCTCTTGTTCGGAGAGTACTTCGTCCAACACTTCGTTGATCATCGACAATGCTGCGCGCACGCGCATCGGCTGGCCGTCATCGTTGAGAACGACCGAGTGACGAGAGAAAATTGCCATGCCGGGTCCAATCGCGGCCTGCGGCAAGTCAACTGGTGCAATTGCGCCCTGCTGCAGCTCGCGCATCGCATCTGGGAGCTCTGCCTTTAGTGCCCCCAGGAACCCCCGTCGAGTAGTTCGAGCTGCTCCTTCTGGGCGTGGCCGGAGGGTCAGAACGATCGAGGAGGCGAGAGCATTACTGTCGACATCGCGCATCCTACCGCCACGCTCGCTGCGCATGGGCCAAGTAGCTGTGATCGCCCATCCCGAGTTCATCATTCCTTCTAGGAATGTCTCCCAGCCGGTTGATGCCTCGCCCTGGTTAGTGGTTTCAGCCTGCTTGAACGCATAGAACACAGAGATTGGGTAGTCTTCCAGCGTAGTCTGACGAGCTCGTTGGAATACTTCATTGAATCCTGATTCGAAGAATCTGTGAGCGCCGTCTTTGCCCCCATGCCGGAAAGGGTTAGCAACGAGTTCCTCCGACTTGGGGACGAGCAGAGTCGACAACAGGGAGGGATAGACATTGCGCAGCGACCGACGAAGCCAGATGTAAAAGTAGTCAGAAAGATCTGAGTAGCCGATGTTGTCGTAGTACGGAGGGTCCGTTGAGATCAGCTGACCGGCGGCCGGGGACTTCGTCGCGTTCTCTTGGCGGGCATTCCCGGGTGATCTCTCGGAACTGAGGTGATCGAGAACCCGCGCGACCCACCCCGCACTCGACGTTAGCTCGCAGGGGCCTTTAGTCCACACGTTTCCCTCGGCAAAGTCCCACACCATCGATATAGCTTGCCGAGCAAAAGTGTCCGACACGCTCTCTTTTGACGGTGCAGAGTTCCATCGACATAGAGATGAGTTAGTCGACGCAAGGCGACTTACTGCGAAGCCGAGGTATATTGACACCGCGTCAGCGTAGGCTTCAGCGCCAGCACCGCCTTGTTCAAGTGAGAGTCCCTTCTGGCGTCCAGCTACGCGGGCGTCTAGGGCGACCTTGTCGCGGACTTCGCTAACTAGGTCACTATAGGTGGTCAAAGCCACAAGCTGTCTTGCTGTAAAGAGGTCGGCATATCGCTTGAAGCCGTATGCTTGAACGCGGAAGCCGAGCGCCTCTGCAGGCAGAGGCCCATCTGGCGAATCTTGTGGAGGAGCGAGTGCGGCTGCAGTGCGGTGTTCCTCATTAGGCTCAAGGTAATGACGCGTACGGTTTCCCTGGGCAACAATGGCGATCAGGTCGAAGCCGATTCGACCGTTGCGACCTTCGGAGCGCACGTACTTGAGATCCACGGATGCGCTGCAGCCAACACAGCGTGCCCCCGTCCGTCCGACAGTTCCGTCCTCCTCGGCGGATGGTGGCAGATCCTTGGAGCCGTGTCCGATACGATAAGTTACTCTTCCGTCGGTGACGCTCGGTATCACCCACGACTCTTTGCCCTTCTTCTTGCCGAGCCACCACGAACGCACGAGCGGCATTCTAATTCCGCAGGCGGGGTTCGGGCAGGCAACCGTACGGGCCCATATCCAAGCGACAACGGGTGCGCTGGCGCCAGTAGGTAGCGTTGCGTCGGGGTAATGCCGTCCTATGCGGCGATGCGCTTCATTGCTCATCCACTGGGCGTAGAATCGAACGTCGTCTGCAAGTCCGGTGGAGTGTGGCCAGGTCCCGGTGCGGACGTGGGCGGCCCCCGGGTTCACGGGTGGAAGCTTAGTGAACTTGGGAGGGATCTCGATCAGCGACTTGTTGATAAGAACAGCGACTGGATTGAGATCACTTGCTGCGGCAGCAAGTCCGAGGCGTTGGGCTTCAAGTGGAATGGTTCCGCCGCCAGCGAAAGGGTCGAGGATCGCCGGGGGGTCGCCGCCGGTCGCATCAAGTATCTCTTGATGAAGCTGTCGAAACAGATCCTCATCGCCAGAATTCTCCCAAGTGACCATGCGCTCGATGAGACTATGCAGGCGCTTCCGCTCGGCGGCGACATCTGTCTCGCTGGGGAATCGATCTGGATGTGAGGAGGGGTCATCGACCAGCTGTGAAAAGAGTACTGCTCGAGCCGCGGCAAGGGGTCTGCGTGCCCACCAGAGGTGTAAAGTGGAGGGGTGTCCGTGCCGAATTGACTTCTCACGAGCAGATTCGCGGTTGATGACCTCTAATGGGAGTGCCACTTCGATAAGTTTCCGCTTCGGGTGCGGTGTTGAGGCGCTAGTCATTGCGGTGGTCCCCCTTGATTCCACATGGCTTTCCAATCTCCGCGGATGCCAGTGGCGGTGAAGCCGCCTAGATCCGTGCTGCGGAACGGGTTGATGAGGTAGCACAGCTCGTCTTGCTCGGGCCCGTCTTGGCTGACGGAAACGAGCGCGAGGCGGTGGTTGTCGCCTGCGTTCTTGCCGAATAACACTTCGTTGTAAGTCACGAAGAAGTCGTCTGCTCCCGCCATACGGCCCTTCACCTCGATGAAGATGGTCGGTTGTCCCGGTGCGGTGGAGCGGATGTCGTAGCCGGGGTTGTTGTGGGGCATCTCCTCGGCGTCTCGGCCGAGGGCCTTCTCTGCGGCGAGGACAGCGTCGACGGCGCGTCGTTCGCTGATGGTCGTGTTCACTGGATGCTGGCCGTCAGGTGTCGACACCAGCCCAGCCGGAATGATCAAGGCCGCGCCAACGACGGTCGGGGCCTTTGCCGCGAGTTGGGCTTCGGCTGTCAGTGCCGCGGTGCGGATGTCGAGGCGCGCCTCTAGTTCGCGCGCTCTCGACTCCAGCCGATCTGGACTTTGCCGGATCTTGCCGCCTTTACCTGCAGCGATGTCGTCGCGGATGCGAGCTGCTTCGCTATAGTGCCAGTTGGTCTGCTGCAGGAGGCGCTGGCGGACGGCCGCTGTGGTCTTCTCTAGCAGGGGCAGCATTCGCGCTCGGACCTGTTCCAGATGCTCGGGTTGTTGATCGGTAACAGCCCACGTGGTGGCAAGTGACTCGACACCATCGGTGAGCCACGGCTGTGCCAAGACCTTCTTCGCTGTGGCGTGCGCGCGGGCTGGGAGCGGCTCCGCATCAAGATAGGGCGCCGGGCCGGCTGTCGATGCGCGTCCGTCGGGCGTAAGGGTGACGAAGGCGAATCGCTTGCTGACCACTCGGCCCGTCCCGTCGACGATCTCCCCGGTCAACGCAACGACGAGCCGAGGGACGGTGCCGAGATCGTGGGGATCGAAGAGTACGGCGCCCCGGTCCAGCGCTGAGCGGTGCGCTTCAACTGTGGCATCGAGGACTGTGTCCATCAACGGGTGCCCGGGTGCCAGCAGCTCTGCTCGTTTGCCGAAGCCCTCGACATGGCTCGGCTCGAAGGTCACGCGCTCGTACCGGGTCGTAAGTGGGGTGCGAGAGCCGGGCCGCTGCCTGGCGCGCAGGGTCGCCGGAACGTTGCTGATCTGGTGGCGCCCTACCTCACGCCGCGAGATCCGGCCGCCGAGACGGGTGAACGCGTCGCGGAAGAACAGCTCGACGTAGTGAGGCTGCAATCTTCGAGCAGCCGCCTCGTCCATTTCCTTGCGCAGCCGTTCGAGCTCGTGGGGACTGAGCGCCTCCTGGGCCAGCGCTCGCTCGATGAGCAGCTCGGTGAGCCCGTTGGAGACCTCGGCGTCGACGACCTCAAACATCTCCTCCCGGCGTTCCGGGTCGTCGCCGTATCGGATGGCCTTCATCAGTAGCTCGCGGAGGGACGTCTCGGTAAACGCGTCGCCCAGGACGTCGAACAGCCGCCCTCCGTAGGCCTTGCGCTGCTCCTCCATCTTCGTCAGCAGCCTAGTGAAGACCTGCCCCTCCCGCGTGTCCTCGGCAACTAGGTTCCAGAGCCGGCAAACGTTCTTCTGCCCGATGCGGTGGATGCGTCCGAAGCGTTGCTCCAGCCGGTTGGGGTTCCACGGCAGATCGTAGTTGATCATAAGGTGGGCGGCCTGCAGGTTCATGCCCTCGCCCGCCGCGTCGGTAGCCACCAGCACCGCGCGCGCCGGGTCGTGCGTGAACTCCTCTCGAGCACGTCGGCGGTCGTCGCGTTTGGTGCCCCCGTGGATGACGAGGACCCCGTCGTCGCGGCCGATGACGTTGCGGATCTGCTCAGCGAGGTAGTTCAGCGTGTCCTTATGCTCGGTGAACACGATCAGCTTGCGTGGAGTTCCGTCGGGTGCCCGAAGAATCTCTTCGTCGAGGAGCAGCCTGCGCAGCTCTGCCCACTTCCGGTCCTGCCCCGAGTCCCGGACTTCTGTAGCGAGTGCGACGAGGTCGTCGAGCTGTGAGATCTCGTAGGCGAGCTCGACAGCCGACTGGGCCGCGGTCGCTGCATCGACGACGTTTTCCTCGAGAGCCTCGGCCTGCTCGGCGTCAAGCTCGTCGGACTCAAAATCCTCGATCTCGGTGACACGCACCCTGTAGGTGACCTGCTCGTCGAGACTGGACGGCTGCGTCGCGTTGAGCATCTCCTGGCGCTTGGCTTGAAGACGATCTCGGCGGCGCTCAAGAGAGCGAAGGATCGCATGAGTGCTGGACGCGAGCCGGCGCTGGAGGACGGTGAGAGCGAAACCCACTGTCCGGACACGTCCGGCGTCCAGGGACTCCGCGCGATTCATCTCCTCGCGCACGTACTGCGTGACCCGCTCGTACAGGGCCTTCTCGCCCCCCGAGAGCTCGTAGGGGACCGTCTCGGCGATCCGCTCGGGAAACAGCGGACGGCCCTCGAAGGTGAGGAGGTCCTCTTTCACCATGCGCCGCATCAGCCCGGTGGTGTCCGTAGAGTGCTCGCCGTCGCGATAGCGTCCCTCGAAGCGGTCCGGGTCGAGGAGGGCGAGGAAGAGCTGGTAGTTCTCCTCGCTACCTGCGTGCGGTGTAGCCGTCATCAGAAGCAGGTGGCGGGCGACGGTGCCAAGCTCCTGACCGAGTTCGTATCGCTTGGTGGTCCGTAGCTCGCCCGTCCACCACCGGGCTGACATCCGGTGAGCCTCGTCGACGACGACCAGGTCCCACTCGCTCGTGGCCAGATGCGCTCGCAGGGGTTCCGAGCGGGCGAGCTGGTCCATCCGCGCGATCAACAGCGGGTGCCGGGTGAACGGGTTGCCGTCCGCGGCGCTGGCAGCCATGTCAGGGGAGAGGATCTCGGCGTCGATCCCGAACTTCGCCGCCAGCTCGTCCTGCCACTGTTCGACTAAGCTTCCGGGCGCCACGATCAGCATCCTGGCTAGGTCCCCGCGGAGCATGAGCTCCTTGGCGTACAGGCCGGCCATGATGGTCTTTCCCGCGCCGGGGTCGTCGGCGAGGAGAAACCGCAGAGGGGTCTTCGGCAGCAGCTCCCCGTAGACGGCCCGGATCTGGTGCGGTAGCGGACTCACGTCGGACGAGGACACGGCGAGCATCGGATCATGAAGGCCCGCCATGCGGATGCGTAGCGCCTCGGCGGCCAGCCGAAACTCGGCTCCGTCGGCGTCGAAGCTCCATCGGCTGCCGGGCTGCTCGACGGTGAGCCGTGCGAGATCGGCCGGATACAGCAACTGAGTGCTCGGCACGCCCGAGCTGTCCTGGAAGACCAGATTGATCGTGTCAGGGCCGTGCGGGATGGCCGCGAGCACAGAAACAGGACGCGGACGTAGCCCGTGCACCGTGACGCCGGCGGTCAGGTCCTCAGCGCGCACTGGACTCGATGACGAAGACGGAGGAGCCACGTACGGACAGTAGTGGAGCGCTTGTTGGCGAGAACGACGCACGGCACGTTCGGGTGTCCGACTGGCTCGGACTAAGGCGGGACCTCGACATGTTCATGTCCGTCACCCGTCGAGCAAGAGGCTGTCTGTCTGCCTGGTCTGCTTCCCCGTAGTCCAGATTAGGATGTCGAACGTTCTGATCACGCTGATTTGGTAAGGCAACTCTGCATGATCGCGAATGTCGGTCAGCTCATGTGCCAGCCGGCAGTCGTCCTCACGCAAGGCATGTAACAGATCGCGCCAGTACCCGACGCCGGGGTGGTTGAGCTCCGCCAGCACGATCTTGTCGCGGATCGGTACCAGCCGAGGCCGCTTGCGCGCTAACAGCTTCGAGGCGATGACAGGGCCGACACTCGGGAGCAGCCTGAGTTCCCTCCAAAGGCACGAAAGAGGAGATCTGTCGCCGATCTCGCTCTCGGTGGCGTCGATCAGATCGAGGTCAGTCGGGACTTCCCTCAGCAACGAGCCCATGACGTCTTGGCTGCGGCGTCCGAGCAGCTCGATTGCCGCCTGCGCCGAGACACGAACGTTCAGCATCGACACTGCGACGATGTCCTCAGTCGTGAACTCGTGTGCAACCTCGGGCCGGTCACCGCCGCCAGCGAAGGAGTCGAAATGGGAACCCGTGAACTGAGGGCGGTCGGAGGAGGCCCCGGCGAAGTAGGAGCGGAGGCACTCGACAGCTCGGAGATGGTCACTGAGCAGTCGGGGGAGCCGAAGAGTTCTGATGGGGGGTGGTTCTGCCTCCAGCGTCGCCGGAAGTCCGAGGTGCTTGCGGTGTTCCTGCATCATCCACAGCGCTGCACGCGGCTCCAGCGTGAGCGTCCGGCGTGTGGCGATGCAGTTCTCGCACGCGGTCCAGCACATGGAGTTTCGTCCGGAGCCGGACGTGACGACATGCAAGCCCGATGTCGCCTTGCATGCATAGCAAAGCGTTCCCAACGGGCAGGTCTCCGCCACGTCGCCCATCACGCCACGGTAGCCGAGTCGCGACGTAGCGCAGCAGCCCCGTGGGCATGTCGCAGTTGCCGCAGTTGCGAAGCCTCCTGGCGTGCGCGGGCTCCGTCTGCCATAGGCAGCGCTCGTCGTACTGCTGGAGTGACTTCGAGGTGATCTTGCCGCACAGTAGCAATCGGTCCGCGGGCGAGAGCGTGACACGAGATGTGACGCGAAACGGTGGCTATGGCTGATGCTCGGAGCACTCGGCGCGGGTAGTGGCGAAGGCTCGTCGCAGGTAGAGGCACGGTGATGTGTCTCGCACGCGCTTTACACCCGAGCGGTCGCAGGTTCGAACCCTGCCGCGCCCACGCTGTAACGTCTCAGGGCATCGACATAGGACCGACCTGTTTCGACGTCACGCGTTCGTCCTGGTGTATGGCGGTTTGGTCGTTCGACGACAACTCGGGCCGTGCGTTCACCCGCTCAGCTCGGGACGAGAACGCCTCATCCTGTCTGTCGTTCGCGACGTAAGACCCCAGGGTGCTCATTCCGGGAGCGGTTCGACCAGCTCGTCAGCCAATCCGAGGTTGTGCCATCGCCACTGCAACGTAGGACCCTTTCGCATGAGGTTCAGGTTGAGTGAGCGGGCAGCGTCGATGACGCCCAGGCCAGCTGGTTCGGTGAGAAGGTCCGAGAACGCCTGTTGGTCACGGACGGAGATCCTGGTGACGTCTCCGCCGCCGGCCTCGTAATCTGCAACTTCGACGTCCAGCCAGGACCGGCGGGGATGAGCGAACGCCCTGATGGAGCCGTAGGTCTCCACCAGTCTCGACGTGTGGCAGTTGAGGAACCCCCACATCGCGTCCGGCTCATGTTTGTGCCATCCGATCACAAATGTCTCCATCGAATTCACCGACACTCCGACCAGTCGAGGCCAGGTTGACCGGTTGGTGGACGGCATGGCACTCGCCGACCAGAAGGTCATCTCAGTGGCGCGGGGGCGCGGGACCGCCCGCTGCACGTATCGACGGACGAGCTCGATGGCCGCCGGCCCGAGCGGATGCGTTCGTAACGCCTCGTTCTTCGCTTGGCCCGCCGCCCGCCGGATCGGAACCTCGATTCGTTCGGGGGCGTCCGGAAGGTCGGCGTCGTCGTTCAGCCACGAGTGCTGCTCGGCCGGAGTGACGACGATGTCGAGATCGCTCCCCGATTCGTGGGCGGTGCTCGTGAGGACGTGCCTCTGGTTCCTCAATCGCACTCCGTTTCGCACGTGCGTCCTGATCACGCTCTGTTCGATCGTGTCGAGGTCGCCGTGCGGAATACGGGCGAACTGGATACTCACGATGTCGCCGGTCGTGTGCAGGTGGCTCCCGAAGCGCGTGACTACATTGACCGACTGACCGACGTACCGGTCGTCGTCGGCGAAAGTCAGGACGTAAACGCCCCGCCGGCCCTTGCCCCGTGGGAACAGGTGTGCGACCGAGTGGAGGTTCCCCACGGGGTGGGACTCGAACTGCAGAGCGCCGCTGCTGGCAGTGGCAGGCATCTGGTTCCCTTCTCCGAGCTAGTGAGAGACCGTGCTAAATGAGTGATCCGACCTGGAGTCGTTCGATGCGCGGCTGGCCGACGCCTCGGTCGTGTCTGAGAGGCGCACAGGCGGATGAGGACCGGCGGTGGGACGCTTCCATCGGCGCGAGTCCCGCTGGCGGGCGCGCACCGTGCCGAGCCAGCGGCGGAGGTCACCTCGCCCGGCGTCATGTCCCGGTCCTCTGCCCACGGATCATCGACCGGGGCCGCCGCCGTGGCGGCAAGTCACACGAGCGGCAGACCGAGCGGGCCGAGGAGATCGTCTCCTGACGGATCCGTAGACGCCCGCAGCCGCATCGAACCCCGAGCTGTCCCGAGCCCGTGTCGCCGATCCCGTTCCGGCGGCGGGTGATGCGCAGGACCGCGGCGGCGAGGTCCGGATGATCCATTCGCAGAACCGTTCCCGGAGCGGGGCCGAGCAGCGCGCCGGTCGACGTCCACACGACGCCGTCGACGACGGCGAGCGACTCCCGGACCGGCGAGCAGGGTCGGAGGATCACGTCGGTACGAACGAGCCCGCTGAGCCCGGGCGGTACGTCGCCGTCGCCGTGCGGCTGGTACCAGATGGTGACGCTGCATCCGCGATCTGCAGCATTCTGCAGAGACGCGGTGAGCAGACGGACCCGGGCGGTGTCGACGAGTTCGCTCCAGATCTCGACGACCGAGACGGCGCTGTCGATGTCGTCCTGCAGCCGTTCCATGTCCGGCTGATCCAGGTCGTGTCCGGCGATGAGATCGAGTGGGTCGAGGAAATCGCACTCCGCCAGCGCCGTCCGGAAGAAGTGTCCGACGGTGTCCTGATTCGTGCGGAGCCGGTGGATCCGGTCGAGATCGGCGACGACGATTAGCCGTTCACGGGCTCGGCTCATCGCAACGTTCACCAGGCGGGCTCCGTCCGACGTCATGGGCTCGCCGAACCAGGGGTGCAGCTTCAGATCGCCCTGGGGCGCTTCCACGGCGTCGAAGATGACGACGTCGCGCTCGCCACCTTGGAAACGGTGCACCGTCGAGGCGAGGCCACGGCCCTCGTCGTCGCCGACGATCGCCTCGAGCAGCTTCGCCTGCGGTGCGTACGGGGTGACCAGTCCGGGGTCTGTGCCTGCGAGTTCGTGGTCGGCGACCATGATCGCGCTGATCATTGCGTGAACGAGGTTGTACCGCGATGCCTGACCGCCGCGCCGTGCCACGCGCGAGCGCAAGACGCTCGTGTCCACGCAGATGATCGGCGCGGACGGCCGGAGGTCTGATCGCGGCGGGCGGCGGCGCACGTTGTCGGCGGTACGCAGCCGGCTCTCGGGATAGAAGCCGTCACTGATCGCCTCGGCCAGCGCCGGGGGCATCCGGTGCTGCTCGGTCAGCGCCACGAGGTTCGACGGCGGTCGGCGGTGAGAGACCGAGCCAGCTACCCCCGAGGCTTCGAACGAGCTGTTCCGCAACCACGACGCCGCTCGTGACGTGTCGGCGACGACGACGGGGGGCAACTGGCGGAAGTCACCCGCGACGACGGTGTGGCCGCTGCCCGCGCCGGCAGCGATCATGCTGAGGGACGCGGGCAGCATGCTCGCCTCGTCGATGACGACGGTGTCGAATGCCAATCCGCTCAGCGTGGGAAGCAACAGCTGGTGTGCGGTGGCGGCCACCATGAGCGCGTCCTCACACACCTGACGCCTGACGTCCGCGAGCAGTCTCGTTAGTGCTCGGGCCATCGCCTGCTGTTCGGCGAGATCGACCTGGAGCTGATCGTAGGCCCGGTCGAGGTCACGACCGTTGCGCTCGTACTTGCGCAGTCGGGAGCGAACCTCTCGGATCCGGTCGTTGACGCGTGCAAGATCGGCTGCGACCGGCTCACCGCGGTGCTCGGCGATCTCGTCGACGAGCACCGGTCCACCTGCGCGTGCGACCAGGCGGGTGTCCGTCGGCTGGCCGACCCGGACGACGCTCCCCTGAGGGGTCGGGCCCATCCGACCGAGGGCTGCCTGCAACGCGATGTCGACCGCGGTGTTCGTGGGAGCGGTGAGCAGTACCCGTCGGCCGCGGCGGTGCAGTTCCGCCAACAGGACCGACAGCGTCGTGGTTTTGCCGGTGCCAGGCGGACCCCAGAGCCAGGTGACGCCGTCGCCGAGGCCGTGGTCGACGGCGAGCCCTTGGGCCTTGTTCAGCGAACGCCACCTTCGTCCACCGGTCACCGACCGAGCAGGATCGGGGGCGGGTGTCACGATTGCCAGCGCGGCGTCGGTGTCGAAACCCGGTGCGCCGCCGGCCAGTTCGTTGAGGCGCCTGCTCTGCGTCGACAGGAGCCACGACAGATCGCAACGAAGCGTCGCCGAATCCGGGGTCGGAGCATCGTTGGAGAGCGCAAGGGTGACCGCCGAACCGAAGACGGAGATCACGTCGACCTCGACGGACTCGCCAGGTCGGACGACCAGCGTCGCCGCAGTACCTTCGCGGGCATTGACCTCGGCGTCGGCCTCGAACCTCATCACCGTGCGGGTCGCGCCGGTCGCGATGACGTGGCCTGCTCGGAGCGCGACGTCGGTCTGGGTTCGCTGCCGTGAGACCGCCGCGAGCTCGTCGGAGAGTGCGCCGATCGCCTCCCGCGCAGCGGCCGTCCAGTCCTCCGAGACACGAGGGGCCGGCAGCTCGACCTGGCGGGTCAGATCGAGCTTGGCGCGCAGCGCATCGATTCTCCTCCGTCCGGCGGTACTCAGCCCACGGTCGTTCGACGGGCGGCTCATGGAGCGGGTAGGGGTGGACGGGTCCGGCCGGGACGTTCCTGCGGGAGAGACGCCGATCGGCGCCGCCCAGCCCCGCGGAACCCACTGGTCGTCGACCAGATCGGCCAGGCCGTGCTCCTGACAGACCTGCCAGATCGTCCCCAGATCCGCCCGCCCCTGCCCGTGCTGCTCAAGGGCGGCCGTCAAGGCGTCCTGGGTCACCGGGCCTTCTCGGAGGACCCGCTTCAGAGCTTCGACCAACTTCATGCTCGAGGTCCGATGAGGAACGGCCGGTCGACGCCGTAGCCGACGACGTACCTGCTCTGGTGCAACCGCATCACTGCGCTCCCGCTCGACCTGGCCCGCCCGACACGGCCCGTGCGCCCATTCATCGCGGCAGGTGGAGCAGCGTTAGACGACCCGATGGGCGATCAACGAAATTGATGACTACCTCCACATGTCGTAGGGGGCGGCAGCCGAGGGGGTCGCTGCTGGCATTGCGAGCAGCGGAGGTGGTGGGTCGAGGCGCGGAAGGTTTTCATAGCCCGGGACAGATCGGCGGCTGGCTTCTGGGGCGGCTCCGCAGATCGGAGCAGGTCGCCCGGATCCTGGGGTGGTGTGGAGGGCCGGGTGTCCCACCGGTCGGTGTCGTCGACGGCGCCTCCGCTACCCCGCCCCGGCGAGTCCGTCGAGGTAGTGCTCGGCGGCTCGCTCGACCCGCGACCGGTCACCCCCGGACAGCAGATCGAGCAGCAGCCCGCGCACGGTCGCCGTCACCAGGGTCGCCCGGCAGGCCGCCGTCGCCGAATCCACGTCGGGCCCCTGCGCCGCGCACAGCGACTCCATCCACGCGGCGCCCATCCGGTCGAGGAAGTCCGCGTAGTCATCCGGTGACTGGACCGCCCGGCCGTAGACGGCGAAGAACAGCCGGAATGTCGCCTCCCGCCGTGGGTCGGCGCACCAGGTCCACGCCGCCCGGGCCGCCGTCGCCAGGTCGGCTCCGTCGCCCGCCACCTCGGCCGTGGCGGCGGCGACCTGCTCGCGCAGCCGCCCCAGTATCGCGTCGAGCATCTGCTCCTTGGTGCCGAAGTGGTGCACCAGCGTCGTCGACGACACGCCGAGCGCTGCGGCCACCGACCGCCACGACAGCTCGGCGAACACCTGTTGTGACGCATGTTCGACCGCCGCATCGAGAAGCTCGGCCCGTCGCCGGTGGTCCACTGGCCGTCCCGCCACCGCCCGCACCTCCTCCGTGGATCGCCTTGACTTTCTAGCACAGTCGTTCTAAGAAATATTACTAGCACGCTCGTTCTAGTAATCGGAGGTTCCGTGCTCGCCACCGACGCCCCGGTCGTGTCCGTCGCGCCCGTCACGCTGCCCGTCCCGGGCCGGCGGCCCGGCCTCCGGCTGCGGGTCTCCGCCCCGGCCGGCGGGGCCGGCCCGGCGCCGGTGCTGCTGTTCGCGCACGGGTTCGGCTCGTCGCTGCACGCCTACGGCCCGCTCACCGATCACTGGGCGGCCCACGGCTTCGTCGTGCTCCAGCCCGAGTTCCTCGACTCCCGTGCGGTCGGCCTCGCCCCGGACGACCCGCGGCGGCCGGCCCTGTGGCGCCACCGGGTCGAGGACGCGGTCCGGGTGCTCGACGGGCTCGACGAGATCGAGGCCGCGGTTCCCGAGGTGCGCGGCCGCCTCGACCGTGACCGCGTCGTCGTCGCCGGCCACTCCTTCGGTGGCCAGACCGCGGGCGTCCTGCTCGGCCTGCGGGTCCTCGACCCGGTGACCGGTGAGCCCGCCGAGCCGCCCATCGCCCTGTCCGGTCCGCCGGTGCGCGCCGGGGTGCTGCTCGCCACCGCCGGCCGCGGAGGCGCGGCCCTCGCCCCCGGGGTGATCGAGCAGCTGCCGTGGCTGGACGTCGACTTCTCCGCGATGCGGCCGCCAGCGCTCGTCGTCATGGGCGAAGCGGACTCCAGCCCGCTGACGACGGCGGGACCCGACTGGTGCGCCGACCCCTACCTGCTCAGCCCGCCGGGCAGGAGCCTGCTCCGGCTGCACGGTGCCGAGCACTCCCTCGGCGGCATCCCCGGCTACGACGCCGCCGAGACCACCGACTCCCATCCCGGCCGGGTGGCCGCCGTGCAGACGCTGAGCACCGCCTACCTGCGCAGCGCGCTCGATCCCTCCGACGAGGCCTGGGCCACGGCTGTCGCGGACTTCGCCGGCAGCCCGCTCGGGCGGATCGAGTCCCGGTGAGCGCACTGCTGCCTGTCTAGATTCCGGTCTCGCACAGCCCGTCCGGACGCGTCGCCCGGCGTCGTGAGGGACGGCGGGCGGCCTATCGGGTCACGGCGCGCCGTAGTGGTCCGCGACGACAAAGATCAGGCGTTCCCCGCGGCGGCTGCGCTGGTCGAGCACCTGGGCGGCGATGGTCCGGCCGAGGGATTGCAGGTGCAGCGCCGGTGGGTGCCGTTCACCGACCGTGATGGTGGGGCACGCTGGCGCAGTGTCCACACAGGAACTACTCGCTGAGATCGACGCCGCCGTCGCCTTCCTGGTCGGCCAGCCCGGGCTGCTCGACGTCGTGCTCGCCGAGCACGTCGCTGACGCCGGTGGAATGTGCGCTGCCTGTCCGGGCCCCCAGTCCGGTCGGCGGCGCTGGCCGTGCACGGTGCGGCTGATCGCGGCGCGTGCCGTTCGGGTGCGCGCGGCGGCCCATGACCGGGCTGACCGACCGACGTCGGCGGAGCCGGAGAACGCCTCCTAGAGGCGTCGAACGCGCCGGGTTGTGCGGGCCGTGGCAACAGGAGCGAGTTACGGGTGCGCTGCGGCGCGGATCAGCTCCTGCAGCTCGTCGACCCCGAGCCACGGCTGGTGGCGATGGATCATGCGGTGGCAGTTGGAACACAGCAGGGCCAGGTCGTCGAGTACGGTCCTGGCCGGCCCGGACACATGCAGCGGGACGCGATGATGGCACTCGGCGAAGTCGCGGCCACGCTCGCCGTAGGTTGCCTCGAAATCGAACGCGCAGGCCTCGCACGCGACCGATCCCGTGTCGCGTCGCGACTGCGCGATCTTCTCCCGGCGGATGCGCGGGTCACGTTCGCGGGAGAGGTGCCGGCGCTCGAAGACACGTCCCTCGTCAGCGGTGGTCACGCTCTCGGCGCCAGCCAGCTCGGGGACCGGACTGGGGTCGCTGATGGCCTGGCGGAACGCGGCCGCCTCCTCGTGCATACGCGACGGCTCGGTGCTGAACAGTTCGACGACACGCCGGGTGGTCTTCCCGCCCTTGGTGGTCGCCCCGTGGTGGCCGGCCCAGGCCGTCACGATGTCGTGGCTCTTGCGCTTGACGCCGTTGGGGTTACGGAAGCGGGGGCTCAATGCAGCCCTGTGCGGTGAGGCCCGGCGCAGCAGCGCGGACAGCGCGAGGACCCGCTCGTCGTGCACGTTGTTGAGCGCCTCCCAGCCATTGTGGACCACCGCGTCGCAGACGATGACGATCTCCTCGTAGGTCCAGGGGACCACGGGAGGCGCGGGATCCGGCACGCCGCAAGTATAAGTCTCCCTGTTATCAAGCTAGATGAGGTGCGCGGCTACGACGCACGCCGCTATCAGCCCGGGAGGGCCCCGAGCTCGGCCACCACCTGACGACGCCCTCCGCGGCTCAGGGCAGCTGCAGCTCCCTGAGCTGCCGGCGGGAGGAGATGCCCAGCTTGCGGTAGATGCTGCGCAGGTGGGCCTCGATCGTGCGCGGGCTGAGGAACAGCTGGGTGGCGACCTCCCGGGAGGTCGCCCCGGTCGCCACCAGCCTGGCGACGTGCAGCTCGTGCGCGGTGAGCGCGTCGGTCGGCCGGGCGGCGGTGCGGTTGCGCGGGCGCTCACCGGTGGCGCGCAGCTCGCGGGCGGCGCGGGCGGCGAACGCCCCGGCGCCCATGTCCGACAGCAGCCCGTGGGCGGTGCGGAGCTGGTCGCGGGCCTCCCGGCGGCGGCCCTCGCGGCGCAGCCACTCGCCGTAGACGAGATGGGTGCGGGCGAGGTAGACGACCAGCCGGCACCGCCCGAGGTGGTCGATCGCCTCCCGGTAGTGCTCCTCGACGTCCGGACCGGTGCCGGTCAGCGCCCGCGAGCGGGCGGCCAGCCCGAGCGCCCAGCTGGTGCCGGTGGCGCGGGCGCGGGCGTCGAGCTCCTCCAGTGCGACGGCGGCGCGTTCCGGCCGTCCGGCGCGGGTCGCCGCCTCGACGAGCTCGGGCAGGGCGAGGCTGATGTGCGGTGGTTCGAGCGACGCGCAGGCCCGCTCCTCGGCGTCCAGCGCCGCCGCGTAGTCGCCCAGCCCGTTGCTGAGCACCCCGAAGGCGTGCTCGGCCAGCGAGACCTCCGCGCTGTTCCCGCGGGAGGTCGCCTCCCGCACGGCGACGGCGTGTAGCTCGACGGTCTCGGCCGGGTCCCCGCGCCAGGCGGCCATGACGAGCCGGCCGAAGTGCAGCGACACGCCTCCGGTCACCTGCCGGATCGCCGTTTCCTCGGCGACCAGCTCGGCGGCCCGGCCCGGCTCACCGGCGAGCACCGAGATCGACGACAGGTACAGCAGCGCGGCCGGGAGCGAGGCCAGCGCGCCGGACTCGCGGGCGAGCCGGACGTTGCGCCGGGCCAGCACCCAGAGCAGCTCGTCGTCGAGGATGGTCAGCGCGGCCCGGCTCGCCAGCCACAGCCAGCGGCGGGCCTCCCGGCAGGCCGCCGGCTCCGCCGGGTCGTCGTCGGCGCAGAATGCCTCCAGCGCCTGCCGGAGCACCGGCACCCCGGCCGCGTATCCGTCGGTGTGCGTCGTGACCAGCGCGTCGAGCAGCAGATCGGCGGGTTCGGGCGGGCCGGCCGGCGGCGGCGCGGCCCGGGCGGCCTCGGCCACCTCGGCCATGCCGCGGCCGTCGCCGAGGCCGCCGGTGATGATGGCCGCGTCGAACGCGTGCAGGTAGGTCTCGCGGGACAGTGCGGCGTCGAGCGGGCAGAGCTTCTTGGCCGCGTCCAGCAGCATCCCCGGCACCTCGGCGCCGCGGGTCAGGTGGAACGCGATCTGGGCGCGCAGCAGCTCCAGCCGGGCGCCGCCGAGTGCGTCCAGCGGACCGGCCGCGGCGACGGTCAGCAGCTCGGAGGCCATCCGGGAGGCCCCGGACTCGTAGGTGGCCTGCGCGGCCCCCAGCGCCCGGCCGGCGCGGCGGCCGGGATCGGGGGTCAGGTCCGCCGCATGCTTGAGGAACGCGGCCGAGGCGGCCAGCCCGCCGCGGGCCCGTGCCCGGTCCGCCGAACGTTCCAGCTCGGCGGCGACCTCCTCGTCGGTGCCCAGCACGGCCTGCGCGCGATGCCAGGCGCGCCGGTCGGGATCGAGCTGCGGATCGGTGGCGGCGGCCAGCGCGCCGTGCGCGCGGCGCTGCTCCGGCCGCGTCGCCGCCCGGTAGACCGCCGACCGCACCAGCGGATGACGGAACCGCACCCGGGCGTCGATCTCGAGCAGCCCGGCGGCCTCCGCCGCGGCCGCCGCGTCACGGGCGATGCCCAGCTGCTGCGCGGCGCGCCACAGCAGGTCCGCGTCACCGGTCGGTTCGGCCGCGGCGACCAGCAGCAGCGTCTGGGTGTCGGCGGGCAGGCTGGCCGAACGCCGCCGGAAGCTGTCCTCGACGCGGTGCGGGACGCCGAGCGCGTCCGGCAGCTGGAAGCCGCCGGCCAGCTGCACCGGCTGCACCCCGCGGGGCAGCTCCAGCAGGGCCAGCGGGTTGCCACGCGCCTCGGCGACGATCCGGTCGCGGACCCCGCCGTCCAGCGGCGCGCGGACCGCGGTGGCGAGCAGGGCCCGCGCGTCGGCCTCGCCGAGGCCGGCCAGGCGCAGCTCGGGCAGCCCGCCGAACGCCGGGACCTCCCGGTCGGTGGGATCGCGCAGGCCGAACACCAGCGCCACCCGCTCCGCCTCCACCCGCCGCGCGACGAACGCCAGCACCTCGGCGGACGCCTGGTCGAGCCAGTGCGCGTCGTCCACCAGGCACAGCAGCGGCCCGTCCTCGGCGACCTCGGCGAGCAGGTTGAGGGTGGCCAGCCCGACCAGGAACCGGTCGGGCGCGGCGCCGCTGTGCGTCCCGAACGCCACCCCCAGGGCGGCCTGCTGCGGTTCGGGCAGCGCGCTCACGCGGTCGAGCAGCGGCGCGCAGAGCTGGTGCAGCCCGGCGAACGCGAACTGCGACTCCGACTCCACCCCGGCCGAGCTCTCCACCCGGAACCCGGACGGGTCCGCGACGCCGCGGGCGTGCTCCAGCAGCGCCGTCTTCCCGATGCCGGCTTCGCCGCGCAGCACGAGGGCGCCGCTGTGCCCGGCGTGTGCCTGCGCGAGCAGGTGCTCGACGGCCGCGCGCTCCGCGCGCCGGCCCAGGAGATCACTCAGCTCTGCTCCCGGATCATTCCGTTCGCCCCCGAATAGGCGAGTTTTACCGATGCGAAGCCGTTCCGCCAGCCCCGTTGTGGTGGCAGCGAGATGGACCATTCGGACACCGCGGTCACTGTCGGAGACCGCGGGCGACCAGTGTGGACGGGCGCCGGACGACGCGGACATCCGGTGCCGGCCTGGGACAACGGCGTCCCCGGCGGGTGCGCGGTC
>NZ_BAAAJK010000046.1:78033-81246 GCF_039526905.1 Pseudonocardia kongjuensis
GCCGTCGCCGGCGGCCCGCCCGGTCCGGACGGGCCGGGCGGGATCAGGGACCTTTACCGACGCGACGACGCCGCCCGGGCGGCCACGCTGACCGCATGCCAGCAGCCCAGGCCGATCCGGCCCTCGTCGTCCGTCGTGATGGTGCCGGTCGGGACACCGGCCCGGCCACGTCGTCCGAGCCGTTCCGGTCGTGGCGCCGGGAGGCGTCGTGCCGCGCCATGGGGTGCGAGGTGTTCTTCCCGCCGGACGACGAACCGGGACGCGAGCGGGCGGCCAAGGCCATCTGTGCCGGGTGCCCGGTGCGCCTGCCGTGCGCCGTGCACGCCCTGGTGAACCGCGAGGCGCACGGGGTGTGGGGCGGGCTCTCGCCCACCGACCGCGAACGGCTGAGCAGCCACCTCTGACCGGTGCCGGACCGCTAGACGGAAGGAACGATCGTGGCCTGGAGTACACGTGAGCTCGCCGAACTCGCCGGCACCACGGCGCGGGCGGTGCGCCACTACCACGACGTCGGGCTGCTGCCGGAGCCGGAACGCCGGGGCAACGGCTACAAGGAGTACGGCGTCACCCACCTCGTGCGGACGCTGCGGATCAAGCGGCTGGCCGATCTCGGGTTCAGCCTGACCCAGATCGCCGAGCTGGGCGACGCCGACCAGCATCCCCGCGAGGCGCTCCGCGCGCTGGACGCCCAGCTCACCCGGACCCTGGAACGGGTGCACCGGGCGCGCGTCGAGGTCCGGCAGATCCTGCAGCTGTGCGCGCCCACCGATCTGCCGCCCGCGCTGGCGGCCAGGATCGCCGACGCCGATCTGTCCGCGGCCGACCGGTCCCTGGTGGTGGTGATGAGCCGGGTGCTCGATCCGGCCGTCGTCGTCGCCCTGGTCGACACGCTGCAGAAGCTCCCCGGCAGCCCGGCGACGTCGGGCTTCGACGGGCTGCCCGCCGACGCCGACGAGGCGATCCGCCAGGAGATCGCCGACCGCCTGCTCTCCCGGATCAGGAGGGTGCTGGCGATGGTCCCCGGGCTGTGGAGCGCTGTCACGGGACCGACCGCGGCCGCCCGCGCGGTCCGGGAGGCCGTGCTCGACCTCTACAACCCGGCCCAGCTCGACGTCCTGTGCCGGATCGGGCGCAGGCTGCGGGCCGGGCCGGAACCGGCGGGGCGGGCCCTCGGGGTGGCTGCGCTCGACGACGGCGCGGCGGCCGGCGCGGACCGGCTCGGTGAACCCTGGGCCCGGTGGGGCCGCGGGATCGCCGGGACCGGAACCGGGCGGACGGCGCAGCACCGCCGGGACCCGGTCGCGGGGGTCGCCGGCGGCTCGGCCTAGTGCGACGGGCCGGGCCGGGGGGCAGCAGCGGGTCGCACGGCACCGCATCCGGGTCGGCTGCGCGCGTCGGCCCGGACGGGACGGCCGGTGTTCCCCGGCGCGTCCGAACGGGTCGGCGGGCGGGGCCGAACGATGCCGACGACCGGCCCTGCGACCGCGTTCCGTAACCGGCGCGCGGCCGAATCGTTGAATCGGCACGGCAACCGAGGGGGGCGTCGTGCCAGGACCGAGATGGGACCCGGACGAGGGCCGCTGGCTGCTCGACGACGAGCGGGCTCCGGCGCCACGACGCGGCCGGCGCCGGTCGACCGAGGTCATCGACCCGCCGGACGATGGAGCCGGGCCGCCGGCCGGGCATCGCTCGCCCGACGAGCTCGCCGCCGGGGTCGTCTTCGCGCCGGACCGGGGGGCCGCGGCCGGGCCTGCGCCGCTGCGCGACCGCCGACCGGAGCCGGCCGGCGAGGCGTCCGCACCACCGAAGTTGATCACTGAGCGTCACGGTTCCGGGTCGATGGACGAGGCCCGGGACGACGACGGCCCACGGCGCGGGCGGCGCCGCGCGCCGGAGCCGTCCGACGCGACCCCGCCCCACCCGCGGTTGCCGCACCGTCCGGGGACGCGCGGCCGGCGCGCGGCCGACGTGGTGCCGCCGGGGGACGACCGCCCGGCGGGCGCCCACCGCGGCGGGCGCCGCCGCGCCGAGGACCCGACCCCGCCCACCGCGGAGGTCCCCGTCCGCGGGCGGAACGGCGGCTCCGGCCAGGACCCGCTCGACCGGGTGGTCCATCCGGCGGGTCGGCGCGGCCGGGCCCGCCGCGGGGAGGACGGCGACTCGCCGGTGCCGTGGGAGGCCCACGGGTACCCCGCCCGTCGGGCGCCCGGGCGTGCGCGGACCGGGTCGGCCCGCTTCGAGGCCGACGATGCGGTGGACACCGGCCGGGGCGTGCCCGGGCGGCGCGCCGGTCGCCGGGGTGGGCCGGGCGAACGTGGCCACGACACCGCCGCCGGTCGCGGCGGGCCCGGTGGCTGGCCGGTCGGGCCCGGTGGCGGCTCCGCTGCTTCCGGCGACGGTCCGGTCGAGCGTGGCCATGACCTGGCTGAGCGCGGCTATGACCTGGCCGGGCGTGGCTACGAGCCGGCCGAGCGCGGCTATGACCTGGCGGAGTCTGGCTATGACCTGGCCGGGCGCGGTCACGAGCCGGGCGAACACGGATATGGGCCGGCGGAGCACGGCCACGAGCCGGCCGAGCACGGTTACGGGTCGGCGGAGCACGGCCACGAGCCGGCCGAGCACGGCTACGGGCCGGCCGAGCGCGGCTACGCCCTCACCGGGCGTGGATCCGGTCGGGCCGGCCCCGGTGACCGCTGGGCCGAGCCCGGGTACGACCCGGCCGGTCCCGGCGGCCACGACCCGGCCGAACGTGGCTTCGGTCCGGCCGGCCCCGCTGCGCCCGCTTACCCGCCGGCCGGTCCTGATGACGGCTGGGCCGAGCCCGGCGACGGCTGGGACGACGACGATCCGGCCGACCCCGGTGACGGCTGGGCCGGCCGTGGTGACGGCGCCCCCGGTATCGACTCGCCGGGCGCCGTTCACGACGCCGACGGCTACGGCTGGGCCGACCCGGACTACGAGCCCGCCGCTCCCGCCGGTCCCGCCGGCACCGCCGGGTTCGGTGCCCTCGGTGGCGGACCGGCCCACGCCCGCCCGGCCGGTCCCGCATCCGGGGCTCCCGGCCACGACCCCGATCGCGACCCGGGCGATCCGGTCCGGCCCCCGTCCGGCTACGGCGCGCCTGCCCACCGGCGCGACGCGTACGACCCCTGGTACGACCCCGGGCCCGCCACCGACAGCACCGACAGCACCGACGCCACCACCGGTGTCGGC
>NZ_BAAAJK010000047.1:0-1065 GCF_039526905.1 Pseudonocardia kongjuensis
CCCGCGACACCCTCCGCCCGCTGAGCACATTCAAGATCACCTGACAACTTTGCCGGGACCCTGGTCGCCCCCAACCCTCGGACCAGCAACGTTAGACATCCGGAAACTTCCAGATCAGGCAAGTTGGATGACCGTTCTTCTACGTAGCACACCATGACAAGCTGTCTCTCGGAAATGCTCACTACCCTTCCACTAGGGCCGCGCCAATCGACAGTCCAAAATGAGCAAGCAGATCGCCTTGCACGATTCGGCGGGCATAGTTCTGACCTTGGGCGTAGTGAGAATGGATCCCGACGATTTCTGGGCGCCACCCTTGATCAATCGATACACGCCACTGGAAGAGCGGCGAACCACTATGCCCCCTAGATGTGTCCGCACTGTGTTCAAAAATCCTGTGGATACCGTTCACCTCGGCAAGATAGCCCAGGACACGAGCATAAACTTGGTCTCCCCACATCTGCCACGGTTCGTAACCGTCTGGAATTCCAAACGGCGCTGGTGCAGGGTAACCGCGATTCAACAGTAGAGCATTGTCTAGTTGGCGTATTTCTAGATCGTCGTAGTCGAAAACGCCTGCGCTTTGATTGACCGGTTCATCCAGGATCAGTACCGCTATGTCGTCGGACCAGTCGCCGGGGTCGTGCGCAACGAAATGTGGACCACTGCCCTGGGTTCCCCCCTTCGGGGAGAGCCAGCCTTCCGGCACTAAAGCAAATCTGACCGTGAACTTCCCGAACGGAGCCAACTTACATGCTTCCTCGGCGCTTCCGGCTCGGCAATCAGGGCTACGGTCCATTCCCGGGATAACTTCATTAGCGTACCATCGGACCGTGTAGCCTGAGTTTTGGCGAATGCCGCCGTTAACCACACAGTGAGCCTTTGCCAACCTGATGGACGAGCAGGTCAGCTGGCGTGCGGCGTGGCGTGACCTCGAAAGGGTGAAGCTCCTGGTAGACGGGCGATTGCCTAGATCAATCCGCCTGACCAGGAGCTTCAGAGTCTTGTCTTACCCGTCCGGGATGACCGTGTCCAGCCGCGCGCTCGGCCTGCTCGCCGACGCGCTGC
>NZ_BAAAJK010000048.1:0-122848 GCF_039526905.1 Pseudonocardia kongjuensis
GGTCACCGGTCAGCTGCATACCGTCACCGGAGTCACCCGCGAACCGGATCACCACCCGGTCACGCTGCACGACCCGCGGGTCCGCTGCGCCTCCGGACTCAGGTGCCTCGACAGGAGTGTCGCTGGTGGTCATGGGCAGATCGGCCCCCGGTTCCGTCGAAAAGTTCGGTGCTAAGTCGAGGTTAACTCGCGAATCGGACCAGCGTCGCGCAGCCCCGGGCGACGTCACAGGCCGGGTCCACTCCGTGGGAGTGACGTCACTCACCGACTGCTGATCTTCTTCTGCAGGGCGGCGACCCGTTCGGCGAACGCCGCGGAGTGCACGGACTCGGCCTGGGCGCGGACCTCGATGTCGGTGGCGTCGGCGTGCGCGTCGAGCCGGGAGGTGACCCGCATGGTCGCCTTCGTCGTCTCGATCAGGTCCCGCGGGGCGGCCGCGGCCCGGCCGGCCAGCTCGCGGGCCGCGGCCAGCAGCTCGTCGTCGCTGTCGTAGGCGCGCCAGGCCAGGCCGACCCGCTCGGCCTCGCGGGCGTCCAGGACGTCGCCGAACAGGGTCATCGCGGCGGTGCCCTGGGCGCCGAGCGCGCGCTGCGCCATCCAGGTGAACCCGCCGCCGGGGTGCAGTCCGAGCTGCATGAACCGCACGTCGAACCGGGCGGTCGGGCCGGCCAGCCGCACGTCGCAGGCCAGCGCCAGGTTGATGCCGGCCCCGACGGCCGCGCCGTTCACCGCGGCCAGGGTCGGCAGCGGGCAGTTCGCGAGCGCGAGGAAGCCCGAGTAGACGCGCTTGAGCGTCGCCGGATCGGCCTGCTCCAGCTCGGCCAGGTCGCCGCCGGCGCAGAACGCGGGGGGCTCGCCGGTGACGACGATCGCGCCGACCCCGGGTGCCGCCACCGCCTCGTCGACGGCCGCGACGAGCCGGCCGGACAGCTCCAGGTTGAGCGCGTTGCGCCGCGCCGGGTTCGAGACGGTGAGCACCGCGACGCCGTCGGTGACGTCGGTGCGGACCTCGATGCCGGTGCCCGTGCCGGCTCCTGTGCGGACCTCGCTGTCGCTCATGTCAAGGATCATGCACCCGTCGCCGGGCCGTGTGCACCCATCCCGGATGGTGCTGGATCACATGCCGGGCACGCCGGGAACGTCGTGACCGGTTCGTCCGTTCGACGAGGTGAACCCCCTGCAGGACCGCACGGAAGGTGAGGGCGGCGTGCACAGCCACATGAACGGCCTGAAGACGGCCGTGCTCCTCGGCGCGATGAGTGCCCTGATCATCGCGATCGGGGGCCTGATCGGAAGTCGCAGCGGCCTGGTGATCGCGCTGGTGGTCGCGCTGGCGATGAACGGCTGGGCCTACTTCAACTCGGCGAAGCTCGCGCTGCGCTCGATGCACGCGCAGCCGATCACCGAGGCCGAGTACCCGCAGCTGTTCCGGATGGTGCGCGAGCTCAGCCAGAAGGCGCGCCAGCCGATGCCGGCGCTCTACATCAGCCCGACCGAGGCGCCGAACGCGTTCGCGACCGGACGCAACCCGCGCAACGCCGCGGTGTGCGTGACGACCGGCCTGATGCAGCTGCTCGACGAGCGCGAGCTGCGGGCCGTGATCGGGCACGAGCTCAGCCACGTCTACAACCGGGACATCCTGATCTCCTCGGTGGCCGGTGCCATGGCGTCGGCCGTGTCGTTCATCGCGAACATGGCCATGTTCGCGTCGATCTTCGGCGGCGGCGACGAGGACCGGCCCAACCCGATCGCGATCATCCTGGTCGCGATGCTCGGCCCGGTCGCCGCGGGCATCGTGCAGATGGCGGTCAGCCGCTCCCGGGAGTACCAGGCCGACGCGTCCGGGGCCGAGCTGACCGGGGACCCGCTGGGGCTCGCCTCGGCGCTGTACAAGCTCAAGTACGGGACGGCCGCCGCGCCGCTCCCGCCGGACCCGCGGCTCACCTCGCAGTCGCACCTGATGATCGCGAACCCGTTCCGCCCCGGCGAGCGGATGGCCCGCTGGTTCTCCACGCACCCGCCGATGGAGGAGCGGATCGCGCGGTTGCAGCGGATGGCCCGCTGACGGCGTCCGGACGTACGCACCGCAGATCGCGGACGCGTAACGGTGCCGGGGGCCCCGGGCGATGTAGGGGTGGCAGAGCTCCCCTGCGGAAGAGGACCGATGAGCGAGACCCCGAGCCGCAAGCCCCGGCACGCGCTGTCCGACACGGGACCGTCCGTGCCGGTGCAGCACGGCCCGTGGGACGGCCCCGGAGCCGGCACCGGAGCCGACGCCACACCGCGGGCGTCCGTCCCCGAACAGGCCGTCGCGCCGGACGTCGCGCCGGCGGACGGACCGGTGGACGGGCCGTACACCGCCGCCGCGCCGGACGGCGCACCGCTGGACGGGCCGCACCCCGCCGCCGTCCCGCAGCCGTCGCCGGCCGGGGACGAGCTGTTCGCGGACCGGGAGGCGCCGCACGCCCCGGACGGCGGGCCCGGTGCGCCGGCCCCGGAGCGCGCGGACCTGCCGGCCGATCCCGGCGACGCGCCCACCCAGGCGCTGCCGGTGATCCCCCGCCCGCGGACCGACGGCGACCCGTCGGTCGCGCGGCTCCCCGAGCCGTTCCGGCCGGGCCCGGTGCAGGGCACCGCGGGCCGCCCGACCGGTGTGCCCGGCCTGCCGGAGCTGCCGTCGAAGGTGCGCCCGGTGCTGCCCGCCGCGCTGGGCGCGGCGACCGCGCTGCTGCTCACGCTCGGCGTCGTCGCCGGGGTGAACGGCGCACCGGACCCGGCGCCCGCGCCGCCCGCCCCGGTGTCGGAGCCGTGAGCGTCTGATTCGATCGCCCCATGGGCATCGGGTGGGACGACTACCGCAGGCACGACGCCGTCGGGCTGGCCGCGCTGGTCGCGGCCGGTGAGGTGAGCGCGGCCGAGCTGCTGGACGCGGCGACCGACCGCGCGGACGCCGTCGAGCCGACGATCAACGCGATCCGGCACCGGATGACCGACGCCGCCCGGGCCCGGGCCCGCGGCCCGCTGTCCGGGCCGTTCGCCGGGGTCCCGTTCCTGGTCAAGGACCTCTCCCAGCACATCGCCGGGGTCCCGACCGGCAGCGGCTCGCGGGCGCTCGCCGGATACCCGCGACCGGAGACGTCGACCGTCGTCCGGCGCTGGACCGACGCCGGGCTGGTGATCTTCGGCCGGACCGCGACGCCCGAGTTCGGCGCCCGCGCGGTGACCGAGCCGGTCGCCGGCGGCCCGACCCGCAACCCGTGGGACCCGGGCCGCACCCCGGGCGGCAGCTCCGGCGGGGCGGCCGCCGCGGTCGCCGCCGGGATCGTGCCGGTCGCCGGGGCGAGCGACGGCGGCGGCTCGATCCGGATCCCGGCCGCCGCCTGCGGGCTGTTCGGGCTCAAGCCCGGCCGCGGCGTCGTCCCGTCCGGCCCGGAGATCGACGAGGGCTTCCACGGCGCCGCCGTGCAGGGCGTCGTGTCCCGGACCGTGCGCGACTCGGCGGCGATGCTCGACGTGCTGGCCGGACCCGCACCGGACGGGCCGTACCGGGTGCAGCCGCCGGAGCGCCCCTACGCCGACGCGGTGCGCGACGATCCGGCCCCGCTGCGGATCGGGCTGAGCACCGCGTCCCCGCTGGGCGGCCCGGTGGACCCGGAGGCGGTGGCCGCCGTGACCGGCGCGGCGGAGCTGCTCGGCTCGCTCGGGCACGTCGTCGAGGAGTCCGCCCCGGCCGTCGACGGCCGCAGGCTGGCGACCGACTTCCTCACCACCTGGTTCGGGATGATCGCCTCCCAGGTGGACGGGGCGCGGTCGCTCACCGGCTGCGGCGACGACGCGTTCGAGACCGAGACCCGGGTGATGGCCGCGATCGGGCGGGCCACCACGGCGCCGGAGTACCTCGCCGCGCAGGCCCGCTGGCAGCAGCACACCCGCGCGCTCGCGACCTTCCACGAGCGCTACGACCTGCTGCTCACCCCGACCCTGGCGCGCCCGCCGTGGCCGATCGGCGAGCTGGACCTGGCCGGTCCGGTGAAGCTGGTCGCGCGCGGCCTGCTGACGCTGCGCGCGGGCGGCCTGCTGGGCCGGATGAACCTGGTCGAGGGCCTGGTCGACGCCAACTTCGCCCCGGTGCCCTACACCCAGCTCGCGAACCTCACCGGCCGCCCGGCCGCGACGGTGCCGCTGCACACCACTGCCGGCGGTCTGCCGCTGGGCGTGCAGTTCGTCGGCCGCCCGGGTGCCGAGCCGCAGCTGCTGGCGCTGGCCGCGCAGCTGGAGCGGGCCCGCCCCTGGGCGGACCGGATGCCCGTCCTGTAGTCAGTCCGCGACCAGCCGGAGCAGGTCCCGGATCCGGGCGCGCTGCCGCGCCGGATCGGCCGGGGCGTGGTGCAGCAGCCCGTCCACCGCGTGCACGACGGTGCGGGCGCGCTCCTGCGCGTCCGCCGCCGGGCCGCTCCCGCTGTCGGTCCCACTGTCGGTCCCGCTGTCGGTCCCGCTGCCGGCGGGCAGCCGGGCGAGGTGGAACGCGACCTCGGCCACGCAGTCCGCGCGCAGCCGGTCCACCGCGGCGACCCCGGCGGCGGTGCGGGTCGCGAAGCCGGCGAACAGCGCGTGCAGGTGCGGATGGTCGGCGTGCAGGGCCACCGCGGTGTCGGCGATCCGGAGCACCGCCGCCACCGGCTCCGGCGGGTCGGCGCGCAGCGCGGCGAACTCGGCGTCCAGCGTGCACCGGGCGTGCGCGACGTGCCGGGCGACGAGCGCGTCGAGCAGCGCCTGCTTGTGCGGGAAGTACTGGTACAGCGAGCCGATCGAGACGCCGGCGCGCTCGGCGATCCGGTTCGTCGTCGCCGCGATGCCCTCGCGCCGGAAAACCTGAGCAGCCGCCGTCAGGATGATCTCCACGGTCTCCCGGGACCGGGTCTGACGTGGTGTTCTGCGCACGGCGCCACCCCCGTGTGGACGCGAGTTGTCGGCACCCATCCGACCACGAAGGCTGATCGTGTGACCAGCGTCCTGTTCGTCGACTACCCGCTCCGGCTGCTGCCCGGGCTGATCGTGCTCGCCGCGCTGTTCCTGGCGCTGGGCCGGTCGTCGCCGCTGCTCCGGATCGTCGTGCTGATCCTCGGGTTCGTCCTGGTGCGGGACGCGATGACGCCGCTGGGCCTCTGGTCGATCGGCACCACCGGCGGCGCGACGTGGCTGCGGTTCCCGGCCGAGCCGCTGGTGCTGGTGACGCTCGGCGCGATCGGGGTGGGCGGCGCGCTCGCGATCGCGTACGGGCCGCCGGACCTGCGCGGGCTCGTCGTGTGGGGTGGTCTCGGGCCGCGGGCGCTGCTGACCGCGCTCGGCGCGGCCGCGGTGCTGCTCGTCCCGCTGACGGCGCTGTTGTGGACGGTGCCGCTGGAGCAGCGCGGCGGCGCGGTGGCGGTGACCCTGCTGCCCGCGCTGGCGGTGCTCGCGTTCGGCGGGAACCTGCTGGAGGAGGTGCTGTTCCGCGGCCTGCTGCAGGGCTACCTGGGCGGGCCGCTCGGTTACCCGCCGGCGCGCACGATCCTGCTGTCCGGGCTGTTCTTCGCCGCCGGGCACGTCTTCCTGGCGAGCACGGTCACCGGGCTCGGATGGCCGGTGCTCGCGTTCACCCTGGCCGAGGGGCTGCTGTGCGCCTGGGTGCGGCACCGGCACGGCGTGCTCGCCGCGACGGTGACGCACGGGACGGTGATCCTGGTGCTGGCGTCGGGCTGGTGAGGTGCCGGGCGGACCCGGCCGGAGGGGTCCGCCCGGCGACGCTCAGGAACGCACCAGCGCCTTGTTCGTCCAGTCGGTGGTGACGTCGACCCCGGACCGCACGAACAGCTGGGTCAGCGGGCAGCGGCGGTTGACCTCGGCGACGAAGCGCTCGAACGCGGCGTCGTCGAGGGCGGTCTCGACCTCGACGGTCAGCTTCAGCGAGGAGAAGTTCGGGTTGCCGTCGGCGCCGAAGACGAGCACCGAGTTGTCGAGCTCCGCCTCGACCCGGCCGTGGAACTCGCCGATCTCGATCTCCTCGCCGAGCGCGACGATCCGGGCGGTGACCTGGTTGCAGGACACGACGGCGGCCAGCGCGTAGTCCAGCGGGCTGGGGGCGCTGTCCGTCCCGCCGAACGCGGGATGGCCTTCGGCGCGCACGGTGTGCTCGCTGCCGGCGATGGACACCTCCTGCAGGACGCCCCGGCCCTCGCCCTTCAGGTCGAACTCGAGGAGGGATCCTTTGTCGTGCAACGGCATGTCTGTTCCTTTGAGGTTGGGGTGTGCAGAGGACGCCGTCGCCGCGCCGGGGGTCCCCGGTCGGCGCGCGCCCGCTGTCGCGGAGCCGGCCCCGGGGAGCGTCCGCGTGGCGGGTCGCTAGACGGTGCGACGACAGCCGGGGACGACGACGGCGGGGGAGCCGGCACAGTGCGCACCCGCGGTGCGCTGCAGGTCGATGTGCAGGCGCCGGACGGCGACGAACATCGGCGATGCCACCTCCCTCCCGTCGGTCGAGCCGACGGTACGTCCGGCCGTGACGACCGTCGAGGCGGTGAATCAGCAGGTGGGACGGGGTGTCGTCCGGTCCGGACAGGTCGGCTCGTGGGCCGGCGGGTTTCCAGCAGCGACTGTGGACCGTCTCCGAGGAGCTCCCCGGGGTGCGGTTCCCGGTCGGATGAGGGGTCGCCCGGCCCGGTGGCGGGCGGCGCCGCGGCCGGGTTGCGCAAGATTCGTCAAGGCCGGGGACCGGGAGTGGTCGTAGGCTCGCGCCGTGCCGCTCTCCGCCGACCTGCTGCGGCTGCTGACCACGGTCAACGCCCGGACGAGGGAGGACGTGTCCCTCGCCGTCGTCGCCGCGCTCGCCCACCGGTCCCGGTTCGACCTGCACCGCCGGTTCCGCGCCGCCGTGGGCGAGACGCCCAGGACGTACACGTCCCGGGTGCGGCTCAGCCGGGCCGCAGCCGAGCTGCTCAGCGGCCGGCAGTCGATCGCCGCGGTGGCGCGGGCGCACGGCTTCGCGGCGCACGAGACGTTCACCCGCGCCTTCACCCGCAGGTTCGGACTCGCACCCCGGCACTACCGGGCCCGCGGGCTGTACCCCGGCGGGCACGCCGTCGCTGCGGTCCATGCAGAGGCGGTGACGCGAGCCGCGCCGTGCATCGGGCTGTACCGCGCGGCGACCTTTCCGACCGAGCCCCACGACGAGGAGCACCGTCACATGAACAGCACCGTCTCCGTGCGTGAGGAGCAGGCGGTACACGCACTCGTCGTCCGACGGCGGGTCACCCGGGACGGGATCCCCGCCGCCCTCGCCGAGATCCTGCCGCAGGTGTTCGAGCACGCCCTCGGCAACGGACTGGCGATGAGCGGGCCGCCGTTCACACGCTACGTCGAGATCGGCATGGGCACGGTCCTCATCGAGGGTGGTGTGCCGCTCGCGGCGCCGCCCACCGGTGACCTGCCGGAGGGTGTCACCGCGGTCACCCTTCCGGCGGGACCGGCTGCGGTCGCGGTGCACGTGGGCCCCTACGAGACGCTGACCGAGACCTACGGCGTACTCGAGTCGTGGCTGGCCGCGGAGGGGCGTGTGGCGAGCGGGCCGCCGTGGGAGACCTACCTCACCGACCCCGGCGAGAACCCCGATCCGGCGACGTGGCGGACCGAGGTCGTCCAGCCCGTCGGGCCGCCCGCCGGGTGACGCACGGCCCGGGGCGGTCGGTCAGCGGTAGTTGGTGAACTGTGGTTGACCAGTGCTTTCACGAACGATCGTGCACTGACCTGCTGTTCTCTGTCATCCCGTGCCAGTCCGTGACGGGGAGGATCGGCCGTGGCTTGTACCGAATCTGTACCTCTAACTGGCTGTTCCTACACGGGGCTTCGCGGTCCAGCCCTCTCGGTGATCGTCGTGCGAGTCCCCACATGTAGCGGGGGACATTGCCGGTTCGTTCCGGATCTGCTCCGCCTAAATAGCCTGACCGAGGCTTTCGTGTGGCATCCCGTCGACCTGGCAGCGCCCGACCGCGCGGCGCCCCGGGGGCGGCCCTCGACGAAACCGCCGGTCGAAGGCATGTAGCTCCGCCCCCGGGGTGTCGTGTGGTAGCCCTCCGGGAGGTCGACGGGATGCCACGCCCCGGCCATCCCGGAGACCTGCCCGCCCGGCGAGGGCATGATCTTTCGCTTTTCGCGTCCTACAGCTACTTTTCCGAGGTGTCGGACGACTCGCATGTCTCTAGCACTGGGCTCGCTGGCCGACTCCGAAGCTCGTTGCCCGCCGCCTTCGGGGCCGGTGGTGCGGTGGGGCTCCTTGGCGGGATGATCGGGCTCGGTGGTGCGGAGTTCCGGCTCCCACTTCTCATTGGCATCTTCGGGTTCGTCGCGCTCCATGCTGTGATCGTGAATAAGGCGATGAGCCTTGCTGTCGTGGTCACAGCGTTGCCTGCGCGCCTCGTGGCCGTGCCGTACGCGGCGCTTGCTCCGCTCTGGCCAGTAGCAGTCAACCTGCTCGTTGGCAGTCTGATCGGCGCCTGGGTGGGTGCATCCTGGGCTACTCGGATGCGGACCGCCACGCTGTACAAGGTCCTCGCAGCGCTTCTTGTTCTCATGGCTGCCGCACTCGTGTTCACCCATCTCGACGGGGCGCCGACTGCTCTCGCGTTATCTGGTCCCGTTCGAATCATTGCCGGACTCGTGGCTGGATTCGGAATCGGCGTCGTGGCTGCGATTATGGGTGTGGCCGGAGGTGAGCTGCTGATACCGACAATAGTTCTGCTTTATGGTGTGGACATCAAACTAGCTGGGAGTCTGTCTCTCGCGGTTTCTCTGCCGACGATGATCGTGGCCTTCGCTCGCTACAGTCGTGATCAGGCATTCGGAGTCCTTCGGTCGAATGGTCGGCTCGTCGTGGCCATGTCGGCTGGATCGGTAGTCGGCACCCTGGTTGGAGCCCTACTGCTAGGAGTTATTCCGAATATCGTGCTCATTCCCGCCCTGGCTCTGATTCTTCTGGTGTCTGCCGTGAAGGTTTGGCGGCACTAGTCCGCCCATTCTCCAAATGGGCTTCGATCGCTTCTATCTCCGACTCGCATTCTCGGACGATTCTGACGCTGAGAGCTACCCCGCTGATGTCGCTGAGCCATGCGTAGACATCGGACAGCTGTCGGTGCATCTCGCTGATGTCGATGCTCGGCGTGTGAGCGAGATTCCGCTTCCCGTCCAGGGAGGAGTCGTAACGCAACGTCTGGCCATCGGGATCGATCCGAACTAGATTCTGGATTGTCGCCTCGTCTGCCTCGGTCACGGTGAAGTCGAAACCAGGAGTCGGGCCGCTCAGGTGCAGACGAGGCAGGAGCGGCTTGAGTTCATTGCTCAGCGTGGGCAGTTGGCGGGTTGTGAGGTAGGACCACAAATAGGCCACATCATGACGGCTCATCTCCTTCTTTGCGCGACCCGCGAGCGGGCCACCAGGAAGGACGCTGTTCACCGAATCGATTGTTGATTTAAGTTGGACCTCAATTGTGAGTCGCCATGCGGCCAGGAACGGGTAAGCGAGCCGTCTCTTCTCTAGTTCGCGAAAGCGCTGCTGAGTTTCCCGGCGTTCTGGATCTGAGTCCAAGCTTGCTTCGGCAGAGTTGACCAGCATTTCTACGATGACGTCGGGGACCATCCTCCATCCCGACGCTTGCGAGTGGTGAGCCGAACCGTCGTCCAAGAGGAAATATTCTGCTTGCAGGTCTACTCTTGGGGAATGGTGTTGGCGTCGGCTGCGGGTGGCGGAGTCCCTTAGTCTCGCTTCTCCTCGCTCCAACAGCTCACGGTTGCCGTCGATAAGCTTCCGATGTCGGTCGCTCATGCCGTTCGGCCTCCCTGGGGAGTTCGTGTAGCTGGGTTCGTTGAGACGGTAGCCCACCGCGCATCCTGGATATCGCAGTACGACCTGCCGCGCGTCGGGCGGGGACCGGCCGGAGGCCGCATGCCCCGCCCGACGGAAAGCGGCGCGGCGCCGGAGGCGCCGCCTTGATACCGAATGGAAGGTCTAGACACGGCGAGTGCTGAGGCTATTGTCGTGTCCCGGCTGATGCTTGACGTTCGGGTCTCACCTGATGCTTGACGTTCGGAGTGGCGCCGCGGTCAGACGGTGGCGGCGTCGGCGACCGTGACCCATGCGTCAGCTCGGTCGGGGCTGACTCCGCTGGATAGGGCGATGCTGCGGGCCAGGGCTCTGGCGGTGCCGAGGTGGTCGTCGCTGAGCTTGAGCGCGAGCACGGCGACGTCATAGGCGCCCTCGCCGTTCATCCCGCGGGGGTCGATGAACCACAGCCTGGACTTGCCGTGCAGGACATTAGGCGGCGAGAGGTCGGCGTGGCACAGCCCGACCGCCATGTCGGTGGCGAGCTGGTCAAGGACGAGGCTGGCGGACTCGCGGGCTTCGGCGGGCTCGGGGCCGCGGTGTGGTGGCTGGTCATCGGCCGGCGGATCGGTGAGCCGTGTCCGGAGCCACGGGACGATGCTCGGGACTGAGGGTGCGCCGCCCTCATTGGCAAGGACGCGGAGCATCGCCGCTGCGCCCGCGAGATCCCGTGGCTGCGGTTCCTGCTCGGCGAACGATGCGCCGGGCTCGACCGCGTCCATTGCCGTCCACGTGCTCGTGGGCGTGTTCCGCAGGAGATGGACCACAGGTGCCAGGCCAACACGCGCGAGCTGGTCCAGTACAGCGGCCTGGTGGACGGCGTCAGGGTCGGGGCTCGACCGCAGGATCAATCGTGTGCCGGTACGGGTCGTGGCTTCGACGACGTGGGCCGACCTGGCGGAGAACGTCCGGCCGGTCGGTGTGACCGAGAGTGCGGCGCAGACTTCGGCCAGCTCGACGGGTAGCGCCTGAATCCAGGCGGGTGCGCGGTCGGGCCATCGCGCGTGTGCGGCTCGGGCGATGTCGGGGTGCAGCGGTGTCACGGGCGTAGTGCGGTGGCGAGGGTGTGCATGTCGTCGACGACGACCAGGGCGTCCGCGTCGGCCAGACCCTCGGCGCGCTCGGGCTGCTTGGCGTAGCCGATGCACGGCACTCCCGCCGCGGTCCCGGCGAGGGCGTCGGTGATCGAGTCTCCGATGAACACCGCGTCACTCGGTGCCGCTCGGGCGATGTCCAGCGCGGCGTGCAGCAGATGGGGGTCCGGCTTCATCTGCTCGGGGTGCCCGAAGGGGCGGCCGACGATCTGGGCGACTTGCTCGGTGAGGTCGTGGCGGGCCAGGTAGGTGCGGATGGCTCGCTCGGAGTTGTTGCTGACGATCAGCACGGTGTGGCCGGTCGCGATGGCGGTGCGGATGAGCTCGTGGGCTCCAGGGGTCGGTTCGGCGACGGTCGCGGCGCGGGTCTCGTGCTCGATGACGTGGGCCTCGACGTCACGACCGGACTCGGGCGAGTGCCGGTACGCGGCTCGGAGCAGGACCAGCGGGTCATCGGTGCGGGTCTCGCTGAGGTCGATGCCGTGCACGGTGGCGAACTGCCGGACGGCGGCGGCGACCTCGGGCGCGGGGTGGCCGGCGAACAGGTGCGCGACGGGCCCGTCGAAGTCCAGGAGCAGGACCCGGGCGCCGCGGAGCAGGTCGGCGAGCTGGGTGCGGGTGCCGGTCGGGAGGGTCACTGCGGGTACTCCCGGGTGATGGTGGTCCACACGGAGTCGAACCAGGTGCGTGCCTGGGTGACGTACTGGGGGCCGTTGCTGGTGTCGGCGTCGTCGCCGGTGGAGAAGTGGAACAGGGTGGCGTCCTTGCCCATCGGGTCGAAGATCGGCACGGGGGCTTTGTCGATGGTGACGGTGTGTTCCAGGACGGGGTAGAAGCCGAAGAACGCTTCCTCGTCGTTAATCAGGTAGAGCTTGAACAGCGGCGACGCGCTGTGTGCTCGCACCTCGGCGGTCGCGGACTTCACCAGACCCAGGTCGGCGAGTTCCTGCACTCCGTCGGTGATGCTGTCCACCGCGCGGCGGGTGATGCGATCAGCGCGCCTGCGAACAGCCGGGTCATCGGCCGCGGTGTCGGCTCGGCACGGGAGTGCGAGGGGGACGCCGGGGTCGGACAGCATGATCCGCACGGCGATGGACTCCGGGCTCAAGCGTCCGGCGCGGACCTTGTCCAGGACCTCGGACAGGGTGTTGGCCAGGGTCTCGCCGGAGAACCCGGCGAAGTCGATGCGCACGTGTGGCCGCTCGAAGGCGGCTTCGATGTGCGGGCGCAGCCCCACCGGTAGCTCGGTCTGGGCGCGGACGAACACCCCGCTTCCCTGGCGGCTGATGAGCAGTCGCTCGGCGTAGAGGGGGCGCAGTGCGGCCTTGACCGTCTCGCGGGCGACGCCGTAGCGCTCAGCCAGGTCCGGTTGCGAGGGCAGCTTCTCCCCGGCCTTGAGCTTGCCGAGCTTGATCGCGGCGCGGATCTGGTTGGAGATCTGCTGCGACGGGGTGCGCGGATCCTCCGGGTCCAGGTGCGCGAGGAACTCGGCTGGCGTGCTCATGGCTCCACGGTATCGGTCGGCTGGCTAGCCCGGCTAGCCATCTTCTCCGTTCGTGCTTGACATGGCTAGCCAAGCCGGTCATTCTGAGATGGCTAGCCAAGCTGGTCAGGTGAACGAAGGAGAGAGCGATGAGGGATCTTCCGGTGGTGCTCGACGGCTACAAGCTCACAGTGGTGGAGCCGCCCGCACCCAAGACCCGCCAGGACGCCAACGGCGCCGAGGTGCCGGTGACCGACCGGGACGGGGTGACGCAGTTCGTGGTGTCGCTGTTCGCGAAGCTCCAGGTCCAGGCGGGGCAGCGCGCACCGAAGGGCGAGGAGATCAAGGTGACCCTGACCGCCGACCCCGGGGACGGGTTCGGGGAGGACGCCCGGGTCCAGTTGATCGACCCGAAGATCAACCCGTACTCGATCGAGTCTGCGGACGGTCGGACGGTGTCGGGGATCGCGTTCAAGGCGATGGGCCTCAAGCACGCCCACTCGACCCCTGCGCCGATGCGCCGGGGCAAGGACGACGAGAACCACTCCTGACCGACCTCTGAGTGGTCGGTGTCGCCCGCGGTGATGTGCGGGCCGGCCGCCTGATGTAGCGGCCCACTTTCTGTCGCCGGAATGGTGTTCCGGCAATTCCCAGTAATTCCGAGACGGGGACACCTATGTCCCCTGCCAGGGGTGATCTGCGGTGGTGTGTGGCGAATGCAGCGGTAGCCGGTCCTGCGATGTGTGCGACGGCTACGGCGACTCGATCAACAGCATCGAGTGCGGGGCGTGTGGTGGTTCCGGGGTCTGCCCGGGCTGCTTCGGAGACGGCGAGACCAGCAGCCCCACGGCGGCGCTGGCGGAGATGGAGATGACGGCATGAACACGAACACCAGTACCCGTCCCAGGGCGGCGACCGGAGTCGGCCGCCTCGTCCGACGGCTGGAGATCGAACGGCGCCGCTGGGCCCGCACCGAGCACCCCGTCGTGGCGACCGAGCAGGCGTGGCGGGCCGGGGTCGCCGAAGGCCTGCGCCTGGCCCAGCTCGCCATCCGCAAGGGGGTCTGAGCCGTGGCGATCAACCTCGGAGCCCGGGACCGGGTCAAGACGCTCCCGAAGGTCAACCGCCGTGCGCTGCGCAAGTACGGGGAGTTCTGGCGGGCATTGCAGCTGGTCGGAGACGCCCTCGCCGAAGCCGACAAGGTCGCGGCGAAGGCCACCGACTCCAAGTCCAAGCGGTCCGGGAAGGGCGTGTCGGCCAAGAGCGGTGCGAGCGGGGAGCACTGGTCGACCGCGTCGCCGGAGGAGATCCGGGCCTCGGCCAAGACCGCGCACGCCTCCCTGCGGGTCATGGCCTCCTCGGCGAAGAAGTGGGAGGCCGAACTGGTCTCCCGCGAGTGGAGGAAGTGATGTCGAAGGCTGTCGATCGCACCGTCGAGGAACTGGATGCCGCGATGCGCGAGCTGCGCCGGTCGTTGCACGGGATTCCGTATCGGACCGGTGGGTTCAAGAACACCCACGACAACCTCGCCCGCGACGTCGCCCACCTGACCGTGCACCTGGACTCAGCACGCGGCGCTCTACGCGAACAGAAATGACCACCTGGGTGGTGGGGTCGCCCGCTGCACTGATTCTTGGCGGAAACACACAGCGGGCGCCCCTGCTACCCGACACACAATCTCGTGAGGACTGGTAGCAGTGAACAAGCGTAGTAGCACCGCAACACGTATCAACGGCCCGGCACGCACCCATGCGGGTCGCGCGTCTCGGCCCCCGGGTCGGGAGTTCCAGGCGTTGGCCTGGACCGCTCGGCATCCCGGGTTCGTCGCCGTCCCGCTCGTCGTCCTCGGCCTCGTGCTCATGCTCGGGCCGCTCGTCTCCGGTCTCGGGCTCGGCGTCCTGGTCGCCTCGGTGGCGGTCTGGGGCCGTGCCCACCCGGCCACCTTCGACCGCTTCGCCGCACCCGCCCTACGGGCCACCTGGCGGCGCTGGACGGTCTACCGCGGCCGTCGCTGGGCGCAGCTCATGTCCGACTGCGGGCTCACCCGCGAGCACCGGCACACCGGGGACCAGCTCGTGCCCCGCGTGCTGCGGGTCCGGTCGTCCTCGGCGTCGATCGACACCGTCTACGTCCGCATGGTTCGCGGTCAGGACGTGGCCTATTGGCAGGAGCGCTCCTCGGTGCTGTGGGAAGCGCTGATCGCGCACCGGGTCGCGATCACCCGCCACCGCCCGGGAGTGGTCGCGATCGTCATCGAGTGGGAGTTGCCCTTCACCCGCACCATTCCGGCCCCGGACATTCCCGAGACGACCGAGGATGTGGACCTGGGTGCGGTGGAGATCGGGGACGACGAGCGCGGCGAACCCTTCACCGCACCCGTCATCGGCGGGCACCGCCTGGTCGCCGGCGCCTCCGGAGCGGGCAAGGGCTCGGTCCTGTGGTCGACCCTGCGCGGGGTCGGGCCGTGCATCCGCGACCGCATCGTTCGCGTGTGGATGGTCGACCTCAAGGGCGGTGTCGAGACCGAGCAAGGCGCGCCCCTGTTCCACCGCTACGCCACCTCGATGTCGCAGGCTTTGGAGCTGCTGACCGAGTTCCGGGATGCGATGCGCGACCGGCAGGACGACATGCGCGACCAGAACATCCGCGCCTGCACCCCGAGTGTGGGGACGCCGGTGGAGCTGCTGGTCATCGACGAGATGGCCATGCTCACCGCCTACGGCGACCGCACGTCGGTCCGCGACGCCCTCCGTTTGCTGGCGGAGGTGATGACGCAGGGCCGGGCGTCGCTGTTCGCGGTCCACGGCTATCTGCAGGAGCCCTCCAAGGATGTCGTGGACGTGCGGGAGCTGTTCACTCAGCGGATCTGCCTGGGCGTCACCGCCGCGAGCCACGTCGACATGGTCCTCGGCGAAGGCGCCCGGGAGCGGGGGGCGCTGGCCGATGAGATCCCCGGCGACGCCCGCCACGCCGGGATCGGCTTCGTCATCGACAAGGGCTCACGCCTGCCGGTGCGCTTCCGGGCCGCGTTCGTCTCCGACGACGACATCACCGAACTGGTCCAGCGCTGCACGCCCCCGCCGGACGCCGACGTGATCGACCTCGACACCGAGCGGGGGGCCGCCTGATGGGCACCACCACCGCATGGGTCCTGCGCACCTGGCTCAGGTTCACCCTGCTCTTCGCGCTGATCGTCGGCGCCACGTGGCTCTACCTCGGCAGTGCCTCGGGCTGGTTCTGGGTCGTCACCGTCGGTGCGGTCGTCGCTGAGTGGTACGTGGTCCGGCAGCTCGCCCGAGAGTGGTCATGGGAAGCCCGCGCTACCTGGTGGTGGTCGGCATGACCACCGAGACGAGCACCGTTCAGGGTGCGTTGTTCGGGGACCCGGTCACCGTCGAGACCGCCGACCACGGCCCGGTTGCGACGCAGGATCCGCGGGAGGTCGCCCGCGTCGTCGCCCTGGCCCAGGACCCGGGACTGTTCGTCATCGAACGCAACGGACTCGTCCTGCGGACCGACCCGGCCCGACCTGGCTGCGCCGACGCCCTCGCCCGCCACGACGGGGACACCGTGGCCCAGCTCCTCGACACCGGGCACCTGCGGCTCGGCGGTATCCACCACGTTCACCACGCGGGCTCCGAAGGCCAAGCCCGCTCGGTGCTTGTGCCCAAGACGACCCGGGACATGGTGTCGCGCTGGGACCACCTCCGGCCCATCCCGGAACCGACCCGGTCACCGGAACCCAGGAAAGAACCGCAGCGCTCCACCGGCGTGATCAACGTCGACGTCGTCGAGCCCGGCAAGGCCCTGGTCTGCCTCGGCACCACCGGGCAGGGCGGAACGGTGCTGCGCGACGGCGGCCGCTACCGCGTCGAGAACGACCACGGCGCACTCGTCGGCCACGCCAGCTCCTACCGAGCCGCTGCCCGGCTCCTGGCCCGCTACCACGGCTACACCCCGGGCCCGGTCGAGATCGAGCACGAGCACCGCCTCTACCGCCGCTGACCCCGGCCGATCCGGCCCGGCTCCGCCGCAGACGAGCCCCAGCTCCCGGCGGGGCCGGCGCCACCCCACACCCACTCACCCCGTCCCTCGGAGGGATGCCGTGATGACGGCTGCCACGACCACGTCCGACCAGCACGACCACGACCTGTCCCACCTGCTGCGTTCCGACGGCTTCCAGGACTGGCGCCGGGAGGTCACCGCCATCGGCGGCTGCGCCGCCCCCATCCACCTCACCGGCTCATCCCGCATCTACGACCGCGCCACCGGCACCGTCCTCGCCGAACGGGAAGGCGACATCCTCGCCCCCTGCGGCAACCGCCGCGCGAGCGTGTGCCCGGCCTGCTCGGACCGCTACGCCTCCGACGCCTACCACCTCCTGCGCTCCGGAATGGCCGGAGGCAAGGGCGTCCCCGACACCGCCGCCACCCACCCGCGGCTGTTCGTGACCCTGACCGCACCGTCGTTCGGGCCGGTGCACACCCGCCGGGTCACCGCCCGCGGCCTCGTCGTCCCCTGCCGCTGCGGGGACAAGCACCACCGCGACGACCCCCGCGTCGGCTGCGCGCTGGCCCCCGAAACCCACGACTACGTCGGCGCGGTCCTGTGGCAGGCCCACTCCGGGGTCCTGTGGAATCGCTTCGCCATCCGCCTCCGGCGCCTGGTCGCCCACGCGCTCGGCGTCCGGGTCCGCAACTTCCGCGACCACGCCCGGCTCTCGTACGCCAAGATGGCCGAGTACCAGCGCCGCGGGCTGGTCCACTTCCACGCCGTCGTGCGCCTCGACGGCCCGGAGGGGCCCTGGACCGCGCCACCGCCCGGGATCACCACCGAGGCGCTGCACGCGGCCATCCGGGACGCCGCTCATGACGTGTCGCTGACCGTGGACCGACCCGACGGCACCCCGCAGACGCTCGCATGGGGCGCCCAGGTCGACATCCGGCCCATCGCGAGCACGACTGCGGCGGCGCTGGAGAACGACCACGGCGAGATCACCGACTCAGCTCTGGCCGCCTACGTCGCCAAGTACGCCACCAAGGGCACCGGCAAGTCCGAGGCCACCGACCGGCCGATTCGCGACATCGCCCACCTCGACCACCTCGACATCACCCCCCACCACCGACGGCTCATCGAAACCGCGTGGGAGCTCGGCGGGCGCGAGCAGTACGAAGACCTGAACCTGCGCCGGTGGGCCCACATGCTCGGGTTCCGCGGCCACTTCCTCACCAAGTCCCGCGCCTACTCGACCACCTTCGGCGCGATCCGCGGCGACCGGCGCACCTACCGGCTCGGGGAGACCCTCGCCGCCCTCGGCACCCCCACGGAGCCCGGATCGGTGCTGGTGGTCAACGACTGGACCGTCGTGCACATCGGGCACCGCAACGACGCGGAACGAGAGATCGCACTGGGCATCGCCGAACGACGACGCGAACAACGCCGGAGCGTCCCGAGTACTGGGGGAGGCGGCGATGTCCGGGACTGAGGAAGTGCAGCCGAACAGTGACCGGCTGACGTACACCGTCGACGAGGTTGCGCACCTGCTGAACCTCTCGCGTGGCCTGGCCTACCAGTACGTGCGTGAGGGTGAGATTCCCGCTCGGCGCATCGGTCGACGCTGGCTCGTCCCGAAGGCGCGATTTCATGCCTGGCTCGACGGCAAGGCGGCGTAGATCGTGGCCGTCGATGACCTCTGGTACCTGCGGAAGCGTGACCCTGCGACGGGGGAGAGGCTGCCGTCCGGTCGACATGGGCGGGGCAAGCGTTGGCGGGTGCGTTGGACGGACCCAGACACCGGCAAGCCACGAACCGAGCTGTTCGCTCGACGCGCCGAGGCCGACCGGCACGACGCCAACGTCCACGCGGACATCTCGCGGGGCCAGTACGTCGATCCACAGGCAGGACGGCTGACGGTCGCCGAGTTCGCTGAGCAGTGGCGCGCGACCCTGCTGCACCGGGGGAGCACGGCCGAGCGAACCGAGCGGACCATCCGCCGGCACATCGTCCCCGTGGTCGGCTCGCTACCGCTCGCCTCGGTTCGCAACTCGCACATCCGCGGTTGGGTCAAGGACCGCATCCCGCACCTGGCACCGAGCACCCTTGCCGTCGCGTTCCACGGCGTTCTGGTGCCCATGTTCAACGCGGCCGTGCTCGACAAGCGCATCGGTTCGTCACCGTGCGCCGGGATTCGACTGCCCGAGATCCCGGATGCCACCTACTACATCGCCAAGCCGGACGAGGTGCACCGGCTCGCGGATGCGCTGCCGTCGCGCTATCGGGCGATCGTCTATCTCGCTGCGGGCTGCGGCTGGCGCGGCGGCGAGATCTTCGGGCTCGAAGCCGAGTGCCTCGACCTGGATGCTCGGGAGGTCCGGGTTAGGCAACAGCTCACGGTCACCAGCGGACGTCAGCCGTTTCTCGCGTTGCCCAAGACGAAGACGAGCATCCGCACCAACGAGCTGCCCGCTGTCGTCGCAGACGCGCTCAGGGGGCACCTCGACCGGTTCAGGCTGAGGCCGGAGGAGATCGAGGACGAGATCAATCCTCGACGCCCGACCCGTCGTCCGGCGTCCTTGGTGTTCACCCGCGGCGACGGCCGCCCGATCCACCGGGCCGACTGGTCGCACATCTGGCGTCCGGCGGTCGAGACTGCTGGGCTCCCGACGGGGTTCGGGCTGCGCGACCTCCGGCACTACTTCGCCACGGTGTTGATCTTCGGCGGAGCGAACGTCAAGACGGTGCAGCTCGCCATGGGGCACACGACGCCCACGGTGACGCTGAACACCTACGTCGGGTACTGGCCGGACGCTGTCGACCAGACCCGGACGCTGGTGGATTCGGCGCTCAGTTGTACCGAGTCTGTACCCGGCACCCCCTGATCATGCGTTCTCGCAGCTCAGGGGCGGGCGGTCACCGGTAGTTGGTGCACCGTTCAATGAGGCCGATAACTGCAGGTCAGATCTTGATCATCGGATGTGAGTCCGCATCCAGTCCGCACGCCGCCAAGTTCGGCCCGCCGGGACTACCGGGCCTGAGGGTGCGGGGGAGCGCTGGCCGAGAGCGCCACCACCGCCGCCTCGACGGCTTGGCGCGTGCGGTCGTCGCTGTCCGGCCACAGGTGCGCGTAGGTGTTCAGCGTCGTCGTCGCCGACGAGTGACCGAGCCGGCGCTGGACCACCTTCACCGACTCGCCGTGATGGATCAGCGCCGACGCGTAGTAGTGCCGCAGCGCGTGCAGGCCGACCCGTTCCGGGATGCCCGCGGCGCGCGCGGCCGGCTGCCAGATCATCGACCAGGACGGCCGCGTCATCGGCTGCCCGTGCTCGGTCGTGAATACCAGCTGCGCCGCCTTCTGCCGCGGTTCCCGACGTCGCCGGTCCGTCCGGTCGGGGATCGCCACCCGCCGCGCCGGCCACGCCGCCAGATGCGCCGCCAGCGCGTCGAGCGTGACCTGGGCCAGCGGGATCGTCCGCTCGGCCTCCACCGTCTTCGGTGGAGCCAGGTGCACCGGGTCCGGAGACACCCAGCGCAGCTGCTGCCGAACCTCCAGCTCCCTGCCGGCGAGGAAGTCCAGGCCGTCGACCTCCAGTCCGAACACCTCCCCCTGCCGCAGCCCGGCCCCGACGACCAGATCGAGCACGGCCCGGTACCGCTCCGGTAGCCGTCCGCGCAGAACCTCCAGCTGCGCCGGCTCTGGGATGTAGACCTCGGCCCTGCCCTCGGTTGGCGGCCGGATGCCCTCGGCCGGTGACGCCACGATCACCCGGTCCCGCACCGCGGCCCGGAAGATCGCGATGACGTAGGAGAGCATGACCCGCGCGGTCGACGGGGCCAGCGGCAGCGCGGTCACCCATGCCTGGACGCTTGTCGGGCGCACCGACCGCATCGCCATCCGGCCGAACGTCGGGTACACGTGCCGCTCCAGCGACCGTCGGACCTTGTCCTGAGTCGCCGGCCCATGCGGCGCCGCCGTCCGCCACTGCTCCGCGTAGTCCCGGAACGTCACCTTCCCTGCGGCCGGGTCCACGTACTGCCCGGTGACCAGCGCCGTTGTCGCCTCATCGACCCATCGCTGTGCGTCGACCTTCCGCGCGAAGTGCCGAGCCACTTCACGCCCGGCCGGGTCCCGGTACCGAGCACGCCACATCCCGTTCGGGCGCTTCTTGATGCTCGCCATGATCAGTCCGAACCGGTTGCGTCAGGGAGCTCCACGCCCAACTCGTCTGCTCGACTGCGGACCCGCGAGGGAATGGCCGGCGGGCGCATCTTCCACGTCGAGAACTTCGTCAGGAAGAAGGCCATGGTTCGCAACAGCTCCCGCTCGTCCTCTTCTGAGTCCGGCGGAACGAGCGCTCCGGACGGTCGGAGGCTGTCCGTGAACCGCCGGCTCTGCATCGAATCGAAATGCTCGACCAGCTGATCCATATGGACGACGACCTTGAGGTACTCCCTGTAGGCGCGACCGGCCGGACTCAACGGCTCCCGGACCTCGTCCACGCCTCGGCCCATGATCCACAGCGGCACCGTCCACGGGTCGCCCCCTGCGTCGCGGTCGGTCGGGCCGACGAGAAGCCATGCCGGCGGCACGCGCAGAACATCAGCGAGCGCCAGCCACTCGTGTAAGCCGATCGATCCGCGGCCTCCCGCGCCGCGGCCGCGACCGCCACCGCTGCGCCGCTCCAGATTGATCACCGTCGATCGCGTCCACGGCAGCCCTCGGGAGGCCATCCGCTCCGCCAGCTCAGCTTGAGAGAGATCGGCCTGGCGACGTGCTTGCCGCACGCGATCGGCTACCACCGCGGTGATCGACGATCCGGGGTCCAGGCGCTCGGCGGGGTCGTCCACGGCCCGAACGATAGCGCTCGTTGCGCTCGTTGACGTTGAGCCCACGACCTTGAAAGTGAAGTCCATCGACTGGTAAGTACACTGTATGAACATAATCGGGCAAGGATTGAACATGTGGAGGCGGCCGTGAAAGGTATCGGAGGGAGCACCTCGGAACCGGCATCCGAGTTCGACCGCCGGACGTGGTTGACGACCGAGGATCTTGCGGAACGGTTCCGCACCTCGCCGGGCACGCTGCGCTACTGGCGGCACATCGACTACGGGCCGCGCGGGGTCAAGGTGGGCCGCCGGGTCCTCTACTCATCGACCGACGTCGAGCGGTGGGAAGCCGAGCAGCTCGATGCCGCACGCCGCACGGACAGCGCGTGATCGGCCGCCCGGGCGGTGAGGTCCGACGTCCGTACCGCCGCGTCGATCCCGGCCGGCGGGCGCCATGACCGATGCTCGCTATCCCGAACGGTGGCTGAACGACCGGCGCATCCTCCGCCTGTCCGACCCCGCACACCGCCTGTTCGTGCTCGCCCTCGCGTGGTCGGTCTCGAACCGCACCGACGGCGCCCTGCAGCTCGACGACCTCCGGCTCATCCCCGGTGTCGATCACACCGGCACCGCCGAGCTCGTCGAGGCCGGCCTATGGCTCACCGGACCACACGGCTGGCAGATCACCGATTTCGCCATCACCCAGACCACCGCCGCCCAGCTTGCAGGGCTGGAGCACAAGCGCGCCGTGGACCGCGACCGACAAGCCCGGCACCGCCAGCGCCGACGAGCCGACCCTCAGCACGTCACGCGTGACACCACCCGTGACGTGACCCGTGATGAGCAACGTGAGGAGTCGCGTGATGGAACGCGTGACACAGAGGACAGGCCAGAGCCAGGACAGGCAGGCCAGGAAGCTGGGACGAACGCCGCCACCCGAGATCACCTCTGGGCTGTGGGTTACGACCAGTGATCGTCGAGGTCCGTCCCCAGCCGATCCTCCTGTCGGTCGATGCTGCTCACCAACGATCGGTGCAGACCGTGGCTCGCCGACGTGACCGCGACGGGTCTGTGATCGGCGAGGACGTCGCCGACCCCACCGAGGTGCAGCACCGCTGTCGCCGCGGCTGGCTCTCCACACCGGACGAGGATCGTCCTCGTCCCTGTCCCCGGTGCCGGCCCTGGCTCGTCTGCCGCCCACCCCGGCCCCCTACGGCCGAGGAACGGGCGACCCACCTGCCCCCGGACGCCCGGGGCCCCCGACCCCGCTCCCGCCCCCGACGGCCAGGAGGAACACGATGACCGCCCCCCACCCGCCCGCCGCCGACGCCGATCGGCACACGGTCGCTGCGACGCGCTCGCCAGTCACAGACGCTGACGCGCCGGTCTTCGAGGTCCGTATCGCGAGCGACGCGATCGTGGCGAAGTACAAGCAGCGCAACACCTTCGGCGCGCAACGATGGTTCCTCGTCCTCGCCGACGACACGGGCGCCTACCTGTCCACTCTTGCCCACGGCCACGGTGAGCTGCCCGGGGCCGTGCTCGCCCAGGCGCTGCGCACCGCCGACCGTCTGTACTCCGTCGGCAGCACCGTCGCCGCCGCGAGCGAAGTGAGCGCCGACCGATGAGCACTCTCGCGCTCGTCGACTGCAGTCGCGTCGATGCAACCGCGCTCGTCGACGCGATCGTCACGCACGTGCCAGGCGACGAACCTGCAGCGCAGCCACGCGTGATCTACCGCGGCCGCGTGATGATCACCGAGGACGACGAGCGGTTCGCCGTCGAGACCGACCCCTCGTCCGGCCGCTCGTTCGTCACCCGCACCCGCTCTGCAGGACCGGGCCTGGCCGAGCTCACTGTCTGGCAGGACGGCACCGAGATCGACCGCCAGACCGCGCCCTGGGGCACGCCCGATGATCACCACGGGGGGTAAGGGGGTCGAAATCGCTGGCACGCACGCGCGGGACACCGCGCGGGTAGTGAAGCGCGTGTCGCCCCGGGTTTCCGGTGAATTTATCCCCAGGTCAGCCGCGTGCTGACCGCCCGCCATTCATCCACACAGGAGGTTTCCGTGGTCCTGCGCATCGCAGACGACACCGACCCGGACCGGGCGGAGGCCGCGCTCGTCGCCATCGCCGGACACATCCCGCTCGGAATCCCGCTGGGCCGGCCGCTGATCGCTGCCACCGACGACGACGGCCACATCATGATCACCACCTCGATCGGCTGGTGGTGGAACGAGCACGACCGCGCCAGCCGCCTGCTCCCGCTTGCCACCGGCGTCGAGCTCACCGAGTACCGCCGCGGCGTCGAGCTCACCCGCACGATCCGCCCCGACCGGGACCGCCCCGCGTCCTGACCTGGCGCCGCCCCCGACCAGTGTCCTGACAGTCTTTGAAGATCACTTTCGCGGCGCTGCGAAAGCAACTTCGCGGCGCCCCGAAAAGCCCTTCGATGCCGGTGCGGTGGTTGGGGCACCAGACGACACCCCTGGTACGTCTCGCGTTCGCCTACCCCGGTCGGCTACGGTCGGAGCTGCAGGTCGTGCACCGTGACGCCCGCCCGTCGCCCGCCGGCCGCCGAGGACCTCTGCAGGAGCGGAGGCAAGGCGACCGACCAGCCCGGGTCCGCTCACACCGCGCCCGCTCTCCGGCACGCCGTGCACGTGATCACGACACCCGTGGCGTTTTCTCGCTCCGCCCCGGGCTCACGACCACGCGCACGACGCACGGAGAGCCGAGGCGCCGGCGCTCCCGCGCTGCCCGCGTCGACCGGCCCGATCCGCTCGCCCACCTCGTCTCGTCCCTCGGTCGGTAACGGGGTCCTCCGAGGTAGGGCGAGCGGACCCGGGCCCGCCGACGACCGCAGCACCCGCCGGTGTCCGGACGCACCTGAGCGACCGCGTCCCCGTCCGCGTCTGCCCCGAGAGGTTCATACCGTGAGCAACAACCGCGCCGCCGCACTACGCGAGCGGCTGGAGACCAACGGCAAGGCGGCTACCGCCATCGCTGACCGTGCCGACCGCGAGGGCCGAGGATTCACCGCCGCCGAGGCCGGCCAGGTTGAGAAGTACCTCGGCCAGATGAAGTCCGACCGCGCCGCGCTCGCCCGGATCGACACCGACAACGCCGTCAAGGCCGAGATCCACGCCCTGGGTGCGGGCATCGGCCTCGGTGACGATCCACGCCCGTTCGGCGGCGCTGTGAAGACCGGCACCGGGTTCCGCGGCCGCGCCGGCGCCTGGGCCAAGGCCACCCTCGATCAGGTCCGCGCCACCATCGAACGCCCGGACGGCACCAAGGCGCTCGTCTCCGGCTCGATCGGCATCACCTCGCCGATCCTCGCCGAGCCGGTAGCCGAGGGGTCCCCGCCGACCACCGTGCTGGACCTGCTGCTCAACCGCATCCCGCTGGCCGGCGGCAACACCTACAGCTACCTGCGTCAGATCGAGCGCCAGGACCGCGCCGCGGCCGTGCCCGACGCCGCTCCCAAGCCGGTCAGCCGCTACACCGTGCAGGACATCGAGGGCCGCGTACGCGTGCTCGCCCACCTGTCCGAGCCGGTCCCGATCCGCCTGTTCGACGACTACGCCGGTCTCAGCGACTTCCTCGAGTCCGAGATGGGTCGGGGCCTGGCCCGCGCGCTCGAGTACCACGTGTTCGAGGGCCAGGGCGAGACCGGCAGCGACGACCCCGACACCCCGCTCGGTGCCGACCACGCCGAGTCTTTGACCGGACTGGAGTACACCAGCGGCACCCTCGTCCAGCAGTACACCGACGACACGATCCGCACGATGAGGAAGGCGCGCACCCAGCTCGCCATCCGTGGCGACGTCCCCACCGGCTGGGTCATGCACCCCGAGGACGTCGAGAACAACGACCTCGTTCGCGAGGGACCCGACGGCGCGTTCTTGCTCGCCACTCCGCCCGACAACGTCCTGGGCCCGCTGCCGGTCGTCCAGTCCGTCGCCGCACGCCCGGGCGTCGCCTGGCTGGCCGACTGGACCGCCGCCCTGCTGGTCGTCCGACAGGAAGCCACCCTCGATGTCGACCGATCCGGCGAGCTGTTCCGCAGCAACCAGCTGCAGCTGCGCCTGGAAGGCCGCTACGGGCTCGCTTTCACCCGGCCCTCGGCGTTCGTGCGGGTCGACCTCACTGGCACCGCCGGCGACTGACCCGTCCTCGGGCCGGCGGTGATCTGACCCCGCGACCAGGTCACCGCCCGGCACCGGGATCGTTCGCATTCCAACCCGGCGTGTGACCTGGGATAGTTCCCCCACCCTCACCTGCAGGTATGAGACGCTCTGAGGTGTGGCGGCGACGGAGTTGGCGGACGACGAGCGGGATGACAACCTCCAGCATCTCGCGCTCACGCGCGACAAGGCTGCCGCGCTCGCCGGGCTGACCGTGCGCCAGATCGACTACTGGGCGCAGACCGGACTCCTGGAACCCAGTACGGACCGACGTCTGTCGCCCGGGAAGCGGGTGCGGCTCTACGGGTTCGTCGATGTGCTCGCGCTTCTGGTGGCCGCCGAGCTGAAGGCGCGCAAGGTCTCTCTGCAGCACATCCGTGCGGTCGTCGAGCATCTCCGATCGCGCGGCTACGACCGCCCGCTCACCGAGGTCGTGTTCGCCACGGTGGGCAACCGGGTGTACTTCCAGCACGCTGATGGCTCGTGGGAAGGTGATCTGCGGCCCGACCAGCTGGTGATCCATGAGGTGCTGAACTTGCGACCGCTTCGCCGGCGGATCCGCGAAGCGACAATCCGGGACACTGCTCTCGCCGGGAAGACCGAGCGCCGCCGCGGAGCGAAGGGCAGCAAGCCACTCATCGCTGGTACCCGGCTTCCGGTAGAGACCGTCCGGCGTCATCTCGACTCGGGTCGCACCGACACCGAGATCCTCGCGTCGTTCCCGGTGCTGACCCCCGCTGACGTCGAAGCAGTCCGGTCCGGGGCCGCGTGAGCTCAACCGGCAGCGTCCGATTCGTGCTCGACCACGACGTCGATGCAGCTGTCGGTTCGATGCTCCGCCGCCGTGGTCACGACGCCTGGTCGGCCAGCGACGCGGGCCTGGCCACCGCCAGCGATGATGAACTGACCGTCTACGCCCACGATCAACGAGCCGTGCTCCTGACCCACGACCGGGAGTTCTCCCAGCGCCGGAGGACCAACGTCATCGGCCGCCACGTGTGGCTACGATGCCTCGACACCGACGCCGTGAAGCTCCTCGAAGAACACCTCGACGAGATCGTCAGCACGGCGTTCACTCGCGATGACATGTGGGTGCGTGTCTCCAACGAGGGGATCGAGACCTCCTCGGTCTGGACCTGATCAGGAGAGGGTCCGCACTAGTGCGGTCCCCCCGCCGCTAACTGGCCTCCAGCGTGCCCGGGCGCCGCCGCTTCGGCTCGACAACCTCACCGGCCCACACACCGGCCACCGTCCCGTCCTCGGCCGCGCCGACCGCGCTCCGGCAGGCAGCCACGACTAAGCACCCGGCGCACACCCGCGCCGCCATCGCCAGGCGCGCAGCGCGGTCCTCGGCCGACTCGCCGGCCACGTGCAGATCGAACGCCGGCGCCAGATCAGCGCACGCCGCACCCGGAAGATCAGGACCCCGGATCTCGCGCAACGACGACACCATGGGTCATCCCTACCGGTCGCCACCGACGACCCGCGCGCCCAGGGGCGGATCAGTCCGCCGACCGCCCGCGCTCCTCGGCCAGCCGCTGGACCTGCTCCCGCAGCTCGTCGAGATCCCATCGCGCCTGTCCGCCGGCGGTCCGCATCTTCGGGGTCACGAGCCCCTGCTGCGCCCAGCGTGACAACGTCGCGGGGTTGACCGACAGGGCACGAGCCGCCTCCGCAGTCCGCACGAGCCGCGCCCCTTCCGTCATGCCGCACAGGTTGTCATACCCGTTGCGCGCGTTGCAGCTGTTGCGCCTGTTCCGGCGCGAGCGTCGCCAGTAAGGCGACAGAAGTCAGCATTGCAAGAGTCGCGAGATATCGCTACCCTGTCTGTAGGCGGATACAAGAGTTGCGAGAGTTCGCCGGACTGCCCCACAGCGGGCCACCACCTCACTCACCTGGAGATCACCGTGCGCACCATCCCGATCGACACCAACCGCGTCGCGTTCATCGGCACCGGCAAGGGCGCCGCGCGCGCCGAGTACGTCGAACTGTCCGACGGCTCCCGGAAGCGCTCGGGCAACCAGGACAAGAACGAGCACGGTGTGCCGCTGTGGGTGATCGACGTCCTGGTCGATGACGACGAGGCCGACCGTGCGGAGGTCGTCGCGGTGAAGATCGCCAGCCACGACGAGCCCCGGACCGAGAAGTGGAAGCCGGTGCGGTTCGTCAACCTTGTTGCCGTGCCCTACGTCGCTCAGGGCACTGGCCGTGTCGCCCTGTCGATGCGCGCCGACGGGATCGAGGGCCAGGGCGCTCACGCTCACCGCAAGGCCGGCGGCAACGAGGGTCAGGCCGCCTGATGGGCACCGGTGACCCGATGCCCGGCGCCGACGCCCAGAGGGCCGAGCTGTTCGCTGAGCTCGATCGCCTGCAGCGCGAGGGTCTGACGCTGGTGGACACCCGCGGAGGCATCGACGATCCCGCAGAGGTCCGGATCGCCCACTACCGCCGCTGGGCGGCGCACTACACGGCCGAGGCTGCACTGTGGCGCCGGGTCACCGACTCCCCGTTCACCGATCGCCTCGGCCGCGCAGCTGGCATCGCCGCCGAGAACGCCGCCGCGGAGTCGGCTCGCTGGTGGGCCCGGCTGGCTGAGGACACCACCCCGGGCACCGTGACCGCCGCCGGCCGCCCGGCTGCCTGACCGAGCTCGCCATCACGCGACCCCGTACCCCGGCCGGCTTCCCCGCGGTCGCGGGTCCGGGGTCGCTCCACATCACCCGGAGAACTGCCGTGCGCCTGTTCGCCCGCCCTCGCCGCGACCGCGACGGCGAAGCTCTCGTCGAGCACCTCGTCACCGCCTGGACCCGAGCGTGCGAAGGCGCCGATCTCGTCCGCAACGTCGACACCGTCACGGGCCCAACGGTCATCCCGCCGAAGCTCGTCGACATCACCCTCGGCCCGCCGACCGTGCTGATCGCCGAGCTGCAGCCGGGCATGATTCCCGCCGACGTCACTGCACTCGCGCCGCGGATCGCCCCGCACCTCGACGTCCACAGTCTGCGCGTCGAGCCGATCGGGCACCGCCACGTCCGTGTCACCCTGCTCGACGCCGACCCGCTCGACACCCTCGTCCAGCTCGACCCCGGCACCGACCTCATGCTCGGTCGCGACGACGCCGGCCACGCGCTGCGTCTGGACCCGATCGACCTGCCGCACACCATCACCCAGGGCGTCACCCGCTCCGGCAAGTCCGTGTGGACCTACGCCCTGCTCGCCCAGCTCGCCGGCCGCGATGACGTCAGCTTGTCCGGCTGCGACCCCACCGGCCTGCTCTGGCGCCCGTTCCGCGGCACCCACCACGCCGATCGCCTCTCCGCCGGGCTGACCGACCTCGACGCCCACGAGAAGGTCCTACGCGCCGTGGTCGACGAGATGGACGACAGGATCCGCGACCTGCCCGACGACCGCGACCAGATCGAGATCGGCCCCGCCCGCCTGCTGATCGTCGTCGTGCTCGAGGAGTACCCCGGACTGCTGCGCGTGCTCGACGCCGGCAAGACCCGCGGCGACGACCCCGGCCAGCGCGTGCGCGCCCTGGTGTCCCGCCTGCTTGCCGAGGGCGCCAAGGCCGGCGTCCGCGTGGTGATCCTCGCCCAGCGCGCCGAGGCCTCAGTGGTCGGAGCGTTCGAGCGTGCCATGTGCTCACTGCGGATCAGCTTCCGCACCGACAACCGCGCCAGCGTCGAGCTGCTCCACCCCGGCACAGACCCGGCCATCGCCGACGCCCACACCACCGCCGCCCCCGGCGTCGCGCTGATCACCCGCCCCGGCCACACCCTGACCCGCTTCCGCGCCCCGTTTCTCGGCGGCTACCCCGAGTACGCCGCGGCCGTCCGCCGAGCCACCTCGTGACCGCCACGCCCGCACCCGCCCCGCGCCCGCCGTACGCGCCGCTGCGCGCCCCCCGGGCCGTTACCCGTGTCCTGGTGTCCCTGCCCTCGCGTCGGCGCGTTCACGCCTGCACGGACGTCGTGGGGCCCGCAACCGCCCCGACCAGCGCGCACCCGACCGACCAGGCTTGCGGGTCCCGCGGTGGCCGTGCTGCCCTCCGGGGCCGTCGCGAGGGCAGGGACACCACCCCCTGCCCGAGCGGAGGTGCCACGCCGGCCAGGCGCCGCCGGAGGCGTCCCGCTGTCCTGGCGTCGGGCGGTGCGCGGTGACGACCACAGCGCCGTTCTGCGACGAGGCCCGCGCCCGCACACGGGGCGAAGACAGGAGTGTGCGGGCGCGCGGCGCCGAAGGCGCCGGCGCCCTTGGTACCACTGCGGACACCGCTTCCACCGCAGGTCACGGCGGACCCGCCGGCGACGTCGAGGTACGGCGACGGGACCGCCGACGGGAGTCACTGGAGTGGCGGGCCCGGCTCTGGTCGTGGACGTCGCTGGAGCGTCTGCGCAACTGCGGCCGCGTGACCTCGACTGGCATCGGCGGCCCGGTCCTGCGGGTGTCCGAAGGCCCGGATGGGTCCCGGCGTGCCGGGGTCGCCGGCCTGCAGTCCTGCGGGTCGCCGTGGTCGTGCCCGGTCTGCGCACGCAAGATCGCCGCTGAACGCGCCGCGGAAGTCCGCGACGTCCTGGGAGCAGTTGCCGAGACCGGCGGCTCGATCCACCTGCTCACCTTCACCATGCGCCACCACCGCCGCCAGTCCCTCGCTGAGCTGTGGGACGCCCTGTCCCGCGCCTGGCGTGCGGTCACCAGCGGTCGATCCGTCGAGCGCGAACGCGACCGCTGGGGAGTGCTCGGCATGGTCCGAGTCGTCGAGGCCACCCACGGTGAGCACGGTTGGCACCTGCACGTCCACGCCCTGATCGCGTTCGACACGCCGGTCTCCCGCGAGTTGGTCGCCGAGCTCGGCGGAGCGATGTTCGGCCGCTGGGAACGCGCTCTGGTCCGTACCGGCCTCGCCGCCCCGCTGGAGCACCGCGGTGGCCTCGACGTCCGGCCCGTCGATCTCGGTACCGGCTCCCTCGACGCGATGGCCGAGTACCTCGCCAAGATCACCGTCGAGATCACCGGCAGCGCCGCGAAGGCCGGCCGCCGCGGGAACCGGACCCCGTTCGCCATCCTGCGGGACGCCCTGGCCACCGGCCTCGCCGACGACGTCGAGCTGTGGCTGGAGTGGGAGCAGGTCTCCCGGGGCCGACGACAGATCGCCTGGTCACGCGGCTTCCGAGAGTGGGCCGGCGCCCAGCGCGAACGCACCGACGACGAGATTGCCGCCGACGACCGCTGCGGCCAGAACCTCCTCACCATCGACCCCGAGGACTGGCCGCAGGTCCGTGACCGCCTCGCCGAACTGCTCGACGCCACCGAACGCGACGGCCTCACCGGAGCCACCGCCTGGCTCACGGCGCACGGCTTGCGCTGGTCGTCCGCGACACCGCGTCGACACCCACCCCGGCCGCCAGGCCAGCGCACGGCGCCCGGAGCGCGGTCGATCCTGTCCCTGCCCGCAACGACGACTGGAGCACAGCTGTGACCACTTCTGGCCGATCTCTCGACCAGCACGACGTCGCCCACCCACCGTGGTGCGACCCGCGCGTCTGTGACCCCCGCGGTGTGAACACCATCCACGCCGGCACGCCGGTGACCTACCCGCTGCGCGTCTCCGACGCGGTCTTTTCGCTCGGGCTGGTCAAGGCGCACAACACTCCTGGCTGCGGCCCCGAGGACACGCACGCCGTGATCGCCATCGAGGACACCACCATGCACATGACCGCTGACTGCTGGGCCGAAGCGAACGACCTACGGATCCTGGCTGCGCTGCTGCTCAGCGTGGCCGACCAGCTCGACCGCGCCCCGCGATGACCGGCGGATCGCGCCAACAGCGCCGCGCCCGCCGACGTGCCGAGCGCAAGACCCACCGGCCCCCGTCGCCGCCCCGTTGGCCGGGGCTGTGCCCGCACGTCGAGCTCACCCACAGCGACGGAATCAGCGAGTGTCTGCAGACCGACCGGTCCCGGTGCAGCGCCGACGTAACGCCCGGATGCGACGGCACCGGACTCCACGAACTGGCCCTGAGCTGCAGCCTCGGCGACGCGATCGCCCTCACCGGGATCCGGCCCGCTCACCGCTGTTCGACCTGCCGGTGATCATTCGGCCGCTGCCGGCCGACCCCGCACCGGGGAGGTGGGTCCTCACTAGTGAGGACCCCCACTCGCTGGGGGGCGACGGTGGGCCGAGCGGCGCCCGCCATGGGTCCGGACTGGTCCGGACCCCTTCTCATCCTCGCTGTGGATCTTTATCAGTCCGCACACAGTCCGCAGGACACCCTTACCCGGCCAACGTCGACTAACGTAGCCAACCGGAATAGTCGCAGGTCAGGGACTGCCAGCGTAGCCGACCGCTGGTGAGCGAAGTGCTGCTAACGGTAGTTGGTGAACTGCAGGGCGATCCCGAAGTCCTTGGACTTCAGCAGCGCGATGACGCCCTGCAGGTCGTCCTTCTTCTTGCCCGAGACGCGCAGCTGGTCGCCCTGGATCTGCGCCTGCACGCCCTTGAGCTTCTCGTCCCGGATGGCCTTGCTGATCTCCTTGGCCTTGTCCTGCGCGATGCCCTGCAGGATCTTCCCGGAGGCCCGGTACACCTTGCCGGAGATCGCGGGCTCGTCCGCCTCGAACGCCTTCAGCGAGATGCTCCGCTTGATCAGCTTCTCCTTGAAGACCTCGATGCCGGCCCGCAGCCGCTCCTCGGTGTCGGACTCGAACACCACCGACTCCTCGCCCGACCAGGCGACCGTGGTGTTCGTGCCACGGAAGTCGAACCGCTGCGACAGCTCCTTCGCGGCCTGGTTCAGGGCGTTGTCGACCTCCTGGCGGTCGACCTTGCTCACGACGTCGAACGACGGGTCGGCCATCTCTGGGTTCCTCCTCGGGGTGGGGCCCCCTCGTCGGGGCTCCTCGCATGGTGTCGTATCCTCGTTCACGCACTGAGAGAGATCGACGTGCACCCCGGCTGGTTGCCCGAGCGGCCAAAGGGAGCGGACTGTAAATCCGTCGGCATTGCCTTCCAAGGTTCGAATCCTTGACCAGCCACCAGGGTAGAGAAGGGTCCCCGACCAGCGGAAACGCTGGGACCGGGGGCCTTTCTCGTTGTCCAGCTGTGTTCGGCTCCGCGCCGGTCTCTACGGGTGTTCACGGACGCATCACGGACGCGATCATGAACGACCGTCGCGGAGTGCCCGCTCGACCCGGCGGCGGAGCGCGTCGTCCTGGCCGGCGATGCACTTGGCGTAGACCCGAAGTAGGACGTTGACGCTGTGGCCGGCCCATTGGGCGACCTGCGTGGCGGGGACGCCGCCATTGAGCCAGGTCGACACGGCGGCGTGCCGGAGGTCGTAGGGCCGGCGCGCGAGCGGCGACGCGGCCTCGTCGAAAGTGAGCGCGGCGAATCGAGCAGCGGCCCACAGGCGGCCGTAATGGCTCTCGGAGAGCGCTCCACCGCGGGCACCGCGAAACAGTCGACCATCCGATGTGGTCCCATGTTCGACGAGGTGATCACGCAGGATGGTCGTCAACTCCGGGGGGCTGGGGACGACGCGCACCTCGTCCACGCTGCGATGCTTGAGCTGGCGCGGTTCGCGGCGGTTCCCGGACTCACTCCACGACCGGCCGGCAGCCGGAGCCGAGGTGCTCAGGTATAGCTCGCCCCATCCCGACTCGGGCAGCGCGAGGGCTTCCTTCCGGAGATCCACGGCCTCCCCGGGGCGCAATGCGGCGTAGTACATTACAGCGAAGAACGCGACGAGCGGCGGGCCGGAGCCCAGTTGCCGAACGGCTGAGAACAGCGCACGGGCTTGGCCGTGGTTGATCACAACGCGTGGGTCCACCGCCTCAGCCAGCTTTGGTGCCCGCCACTTCATCGAGGTCAGAGGGTTCCCCGCGAGGTGTCCGCGTTCCACCGCGTACTCGACAGCGTTGAAGAGGATCGCGCGCTTCCGGCTGACCGTGGACGGCGCGGCCGGCCTCCCGTCGAGGCGCAGGGCCAGGGTGTCGAGCACCGGCCGCAGGACTCGTGGGTCCGCGAGGTCGGCCACCGGCCGCGTGTTCTGCGCAACCCACTGTTCGGCGCGGACGAGGTGGCTTGGCGGTGGTCCATCAGCACGGCGGCGGGCGTTGAACGACCAGCCGTAGAGCAACTCCCGCAGCACCGGAAGCGACGGCCGACCCCGGGCGGTGACCAGCAGCTCAGGCGTGACCGTCGCGAGGGACTCGGCGATGCCCTGGCGGCTCTTCCCGGCGGCGTGCGGCCACTTCATGTCGACGTAGGCGCACGCGTGCTCGTACCAGCTCGTGACGATCTTCTCCGTACGCTGCCACGACACCGGCCGGCCGGACTCGACGTCGAACGGCTCGCCCTGGCGGGCCAGGCTCAGCAGGTCCGCACGGAAGCTCTCCGCGAGCGCCCGGGTGGCGAATGAGTCGTGCCACTCCTTCCGACCGACCAGCCACCGCACCCGATACGTCGTGCCCGAGCGCCACGCGCGCTTGCTGATGCCCCAGATGCGGACGTCGTAGGTCGTCTCCCGTGCGCCCGTCATGCCGCTTCTGCCAGAGCCGAGAGCCAGGCGTCCAGGTCGACCCTGCGGACCCGGATCGCGCCGTTCGGGAGCCGGACGCAGCGAGGGCCTTTCCCGAGCTGGCGCCACTGGTAGAAGGTCGAGCGTGCGACCTGGAGCTCCGCGCACAACTGCTCCACCGTCAGCTGCTCCGGCCCCGCCGCTGGTCCCCGGTCCCTGCGCTTCATGCCGCTGCTCCCTCGGTTGCCGAACGGTCGTCGGGTGGTGCGTCGCTGGTGGCGAGGACGGCGGCGTCGTAGTCGGCGCGCCATCGGGAGCGCTGGTTGATCGCGTGCAGCAGCAGCACTGTGCGGGGTGGGACGTCGGTGTCTCCGGGGCCGGTGGTTTCCCAGGTGAACGGTCCGTCGTCGACGGCGTAGGCGGGTTTGACCCCGGCGCGGTCGAGGAGTTGCCGAACGAACGCGGTCCGCTCGGCGCGGTGGTCACTGAGGCTCTTGTTGGACCACTTGCGGGAGACCAGGACACGGCGGCCGGCGATGCCGAGGTGCTCGGGCTTGTGGGCTTTGCCCGTGCAGTGCCCGGGCACGGTGCCGGGCCGGGCGCCCTTCGGTTCGATGCCGTAGAGCAGCCAGATCGGGCAGCGCGGCGAGCACGGCGTGACGGCCAGCTCAGCGGCCAGGCGCCGTGCGTGCTCACGCTGGCGGCTGGTCGCGGTCTCGTCGAGGCCGGCGGCCTGTCCGACGGACTTGGTGAGGTATTTCGTCAGGTAGCCGATATGGCGGCCGGCTTCCTCGGAGCCGCCGAGGATGCCCTTGACGTGGACCTGCGGCCCGAACACCACCGTGTGCGCCGGTGCGGTCAGGGTGTCGGGGTCGGTGGCCTCGTCCCACGTCAGCAGCGGCGCGCGGGTGTCGGGGTCGACGAACGCCTTGTGGTGGTTGTCCCACCGCGGCAGCGCATCGCCGCTGTAGATGATCTCGTCGTGGGGTGGCCACCACACCTGGTGGTAGGTCGCGGCCGTGATCGCCCGCAGTTCGGAGCGGGGGATGGTGCCGCGGATGGCGGCGTGGAAGTGCGGCGCGCCGCGCTTCTGGGGTTCGACGGTGCCGAAGTACTGCACGTCCCAGCCGACACACCGGCGGGTGTTCTGCCAGAACCGGTCGAGCAGCTTGGGGAAGTGGATCGCATCGCGGGCCGCGCGCCGGTAGTCGTAGGAGTCCGGGTCGACGGCGGCGCCGTACTTGTCCACCCGCCCGTAGGTGTCGAGGGTGAGCGTGAGGAACGTGGAGGGCCGGTACTTCCCACCGAACACGCGGCCGATGGTGCGATCCTCCACCGGGCGACGCGGGAGGTTCGGCGCGTCCTGCCGACGCCGGGTGGTCCGTCGGACGGTCTGGGGTCCGGGGTCGAGTGGGGCGAGTCGGCCCCGGACGCCGAGGGCGCGGAGTTCTTGGTCGATCTCGGTGACGGTCTCGCGGATCTCGTCGCAGGTTTCCTCGTCGCCGGTGGTGCGGGCGTCGGTGTAGGCGGCGTGCAGGTCCGCGCGTGTGGCCATGAGGTCCTTCTGGGCGCCGGTCGGGTCTGCGGGCTTGGTGAGGGGTTCGTCTTCGAGGTGCCAGCCCTCGCGGCACTGCACCATCCGCAGCCGGCGGGCCTTGTCCGCGCACGGCCGGCACTGATCGTCCCGTGTGGAGCCGCACGGCACGGGGACGACGTCGACGCGTCCGGTGGTCTGGTCGATTCGGCGCATCGCCAGCGGCCGGACACAGACGCCGTGATCTTCGGCGAGCTGGGTGGCGACGTCGTTGGACAGCGCGAGCATGGCCTGCTGCGCGCGGGTGAGCTGGTCCTGGTCGATCGGTTCGGATGTGATTTCCGGGTTGGTCATGCGGCACCTCCGGCGGCCTGCGGGTCGGTGTCGGGTCGGAACGCCAGCACTGGCGCCGGCCGTGGAGCCGGGTCTGGGGTGGTGACGAACTGCTCCAGGGCCTTGATGGCCTCGTCGGGGACCCAGGCGGCGCGGATGCGCAGCGGTTCGCGGATGCCTTCGCCGAACAAGTAGCCGACACCGGCCTCGATCTCGCCGATCCGGTTCGCCCACGCACCCCGGTCATAGGCCTGATCACCCAGAACCATGCCGACGTGGCTCTTGGAGGCCACGCGCAGGCAGATGCGGCGGGGGAACAGTTCCCGGACCGGGACGGTGTCCTTCGTGGGTTCCTGCACGTAGCCGCGGACCGCGTAGCCCAGCGCCCGGCCCTGCGTGGTCAGCAGCGCGATGCGTTCGGTGATGGCCTCGCGGGTCTTGCGGTCGCCGACGTAGCGGATCAGCGCTCCGATCTCGTCGAACTCCACCAGTTCGAGGGGGTTGTCCTTCGTGATCGGGACCAGACGCACGTTCCCGGCATGTTCGCGTTTGCGGGCCTCCATCCCGTCGATGAGCTCGTCGAGCAGGTCGAGGGCGTCTTTGGAGGTGACGGCGTAGCGGTGGAACAGCCGACGCCCGTAGGCCAGTTCCATGCCTTTCGGGTCGATCCCGTTGACCCGTACGAGTCCGTCTCGGATCGCGGGGGCGATCGCCATCAGTGGCGCCCACATCAGCGAGCCCTTCCCGGCGCCGGTCGCACCGCCGACGAGGGTGTGGCTGCCGCGCAGGGACTGGCGCCACTCGGTGCCGTACTCGGTCGCCCCGGACACGACCCGGTCCAGATCGATCCCCTCACCCGTGGCATCGCCCATCGCGGCGAGGTCGGGTGCGGCGACGACGCGGGCCAGGAGGTTGCGGCGTTGGAAGTCGATCGAGACTTCGTTGGGTGCCAGTTCGCGGACCTGGCAGCGGTTGACCCCGCGGGCCACGGCCAGGGTGCGGGCGGCGGCGTCGAAGTCCTCCGGAGTCTGCCCGGGCACGAGCCGCATCTTCACCTCGTCCCAGGACGGCCCGGAGCGCACGCCCAGGATGCGCGGGAGCTGGTCGCGACGCGGCCGGGCCCGGGGTGCGGTCGCAGTGCGGCGCAGCGGGTTGACCTGGACGACCGTCGCCCCGGCCCGGTCGGGGACGGTGAGCTGGCAAGAGTGCAGCCAGCGCGGCATCCGCAGCGCGTAGACGATCCAGCGCTGCCACCACGACCGCACGTGTCGCCCGGCGCGGGTGTCGAACGAGGGCAGCGACACCAGCCGCCACACCCCCAGCACCACGGCCACGACCGCGACCGTGGCGACGAGCGAGGGCCAGCCCCAGAACCAGCACCAGACCGTCACCCAGGCCGCGGTCAGCGTGGTGCGCCAGTGCCGGATCATCCAGCCGGCGGCGGTGTAGGCGCCTTTGATCAGGAACCAGGCGGCGACGAACACGACCGCGACGGTGGCGAGGGCTTCCAGGACGCGGGCGAGGTAATGGCCGATCTGGTGCAGCACGTAGAGCAGGACTGCGGTGCCGCCGCCGAGGAGGACGAGGGTTCCGGTGGTGGTCATCGACGGCCTCCCTTCCGGCGGACGGTGGTCAGCGGGACCAGGGCGAGCTGGTCGAGGTGATCAGCGCAGCGACGACGTCGCGGGTCCGGGCGCTCGTCCAGCGGGGCCCGGCAGACCTCACAACGCGCCGGACGGTCGGGCATAGCGGTCATGCGACCTCACCCCCGACCAGGGGGGTAGTGATGGCCAGCCCGGCGCGGTGCAGGACCCGGCGCTCACCTGGCGTGGTGCCGCCGACGACGCCGAACCGGCGGGCGGGCTCCTCGGTGGCCATCACGTCGGCCAGGCACTCGGCCCGAACCGGGCAGCCCCGACACACCCGACGCGGGGTCTCGACCGAGGCGGCGCGGTTGTCGACCGGGAAGAACAGCTCGGCGTCCAGCCCGAGGCACGCGGCGTTGTCACGCCACCGGTGACTGGCGGCCGTGGCGGTGGGGACCAGGTGCAGCAGCGGCAGCCGGGCCGCCCGCGCGCTCACCGGATACTCCCAGCGGGGGAGCTGGGCGCTGGAGGCTCGTCGGTGAGGTCCAGCTCGTGCCAGTTCGACATGGCCCCGGCCACGTCCGAGGTGGGCCGTGCCTCGATCAGTGCCTGCCAGTCGGCAGCGGTGTCGGCCCAGAACCGAGCCTCTCGATCCGCGGAGCATCCGGCGTCGACGACGGCCTGGATGTAGACGAGCGGGATGTGGTGTTGGCGGATGGTGTCGCGTTCGAGGACAGCGAACCAGCGGGCCCGGCGGGCGTACAGCTTCGAGAGCCGACGGGCCCGGGCGGCATGGGCGTGCAGGTCCCCGACCGGGGCAGGGGTGGTGTCCGCGATCGCGTCGGTGACCCGGCGCAGGCCGGCCTCGACGAGGCGACTGACCGGGACCACCGTCGCGGCGTTGCCGGGGGTGGGTGGTGCAGAAGGCGTGTTCATCTAGGGTCGGTGTCCTTCCGAGCTCCGTGCCTGGCTACGGCGAGGGGTGAAGGAGATCCGGAGGGAAGCCCGTTGCCGCGGGCTTCCCTCCACCTACAAGGGGGACCGGATACGTGCTGGTCAGGCCGCGTCCTGGTTCTTCTGGCTGGATGTCGGACGCTGGTGGGCTGGGGCACGCATTCCGGCGGCACGGAAGCTGTAGGCCACCCGGGGCCGGCTCCCGTTCTCCTGCACATACGGCGTGACCGTGAGCCCGTCGAACTCCACCGGGCGAAACGGCAGACCGGCAGCAGCCTCCGGCGGCACCGGCTGGTGGGTGGCGGCAATCTTCACCGTCACCGTCTTGTCCGAGCGCCGCGCCTCCGGGTCCGCGTCGAGGACCGAAACCGACCACACCGGCAGACCGGACTCCTTGTCGTTCTGCTGCACCGGACGGCCCGGCGCGGACTGGTCGAAGTCCCGCACCGGCTCGACCTCCGACACGATGAACGCGCCGTGCGGGAACACGTCGCCCATCGCGACGGGGAACTTGTTCTTGATCGCCATGTTGCTTCTCCTCGGGTTGAGCAGCGGGCCAGCGGTCCGCCGAGGTCAGCCCGGCAAGGGCGGTCTTATCCGCCCCCGCTGCGGACTAACTAGACCTACAATGAGGCGAACTAGTCCGCTTGTCAAGGACTAGCAAGTCCTCCGAGGATGGGCGCCGTGGAAATGGGCGAAGTGATCCGCCGACGCCGAGCGGATCTCGGCATGTCGCAGGCCGACCTGGCGCACGTGGCCGGTGTCGACACCCGGCAGATCCGCCGCTACGAAGCCGGCGAGCAACAACCCCTGCTGTCGGTCGCCCTCACCATCGCCGACGCGCTCGGCGTATCGGTGACTGAACTGGCCGGCCGCACCCCGGGCCGGGTCACACTGACCGGTGACTGGTGGGCGTCCTGGCAGACCACCCGCGACGGGGTCGAGAAGATCGCGACCCAGCCCGTACACATGCGCCAGGAGGGCGACCTGGTCCACATCGCCGCCACCCAACGCGGTCTCAGCCAGAACGAAGGCGGCTATCTGTGGACCGGTGAGCTGCGCCTGTGGGACAACCAGGTTCTCACTGGTTGGTATGCCGCCGCCGACGGCGCGGTCCGCTCGAAGGGGACGATGTTTCTCGCGATGCACCCGCACGGCATCGAGTTCACCGGCCGGTGGGTCGGGCTCGGCTACGACGACCAGGTCATGACCGGATGGGCCACGATGGGCAAGACCGCAGACGACTCGGAACAGAGCATGACCGGCCTCATCGCCGAACGAGGGATCACGCCGTGAGCGCTTCCGATGACGTCGAGCTGTGCGAGGTCGTGATCACCGCGCCAGATCCGGACTGGCTGCGCGAGTTCACCCGCGAACTCGTCTCGGACCGGCTGGCGTCCAATGTGCACAACTTTGCGCCGGTGCAGTCGACCTATCGCTGGGCCGATGAGGTCCACGACCGGACCGAGGGACGCGCCGCCCTACACACCCGTCGCAGCCTCATCCCGGCCATCGTCGAGCGAGCGGCACACGCCCATCCCTACGACGTGCCCAGCATCAGCGCGCGGCCGATCCACGACGGCAGTCCGCCGTACCTGGCATGGATCCGGGATCAGACCGCGTCCCGGTAGGAGGCCGCGATGAGAGCGCGCCTCGTGTCCGACCCTCAATTCGGCATCAAGGCGCCGCGTCGAGCGTGCGGCTCGGTGGGTGATCCCCACGATGTTCGACAGTACACCGACGTCCGCGACAGGGCTGCGGCGGCCCACCACCGGGACGCTGGTCGAGCAGGCCAAGTACCTGCACGCCCGCACCGGCGACATGATCGGCAGCCTGGCGCACCTCACCCGGGCCGCGGCGATCGCGCGATCCTGTCCGGCGCCGCAGCAGTCACCCAGTTGCTGCTGGACAAGGTCTGCATCCGACCACGCCGCCGAGTCGGCGCCGGGGCGTCAGCGCGGCCACGGTGGACACGGTGGGCAGGTACGATTGACTGGCCCGTATGCACGCCCGCATCGTCGAGATCAAAGCCCACTGCCCCGATCCGGCCGCGTCCGCGGGCGCGGGCGCGGGCGCGGGCGCGGTGCGACGGTACCGCTGACCGGAGCTCCGACACACGGTTATCAGATCGGTAGCTTCTCCGCGATCACGTCCACGGGTTCGATGGTCGGCTGGGCAAACAAGACCCCGGTGTTCTCCGAAAGGGCGTGGGCGACCTGCCCCGAGAGGTGTGCCTGGCGACCGGAGTCATCCGGAAACGCGTCGTAGATGCCGAACGACGAGGGCCCGAACCGGATGGCGAACCACCGCACGGTGGCGGGTTCGTCCTGCACGAGGGTCAGCCCCTGCTGGAGGAAGTCCTCGACGTCTTTCTCTCGGCCGGGCAGCGCCTCGATACGCACGAGAAGCCCCGCGGTCACTGGTTCAGCCATGATCGGTCTCCTTCGAAGGACGTTGTGGGCTCATCCAATCGGGGGTGTAGGAGTTGGGGTCTGAAGCCGCCGGTCTCGAGCAGGCTTCGGGCGATGTAGTTGGTCAGGTTGCGGAACCCGAGTGCGGAGCCGCGCAGGTGTTCGAGCCGTCCGTTGAGCGCCTCGGTCGGCCCGTTGCTGGTGCCGGGTCGTTCGAAGTAGGCGAGCACGTCGGCGGCTCGCTTCTTCAGGGTCCGGCCCAGGGTGGTGAGCTCGGTGAGCACCTTGGGGACGCCGGCGCTGAGGTCGGTGATCAGCTTCTCCATGAGCTCGCGGCCACGTTGCCGGTCCTCGTGGCGATAGGCGGCGATCATGCGCTGGTAGACACCCCAGGTCGCCTCGACCTCGACGTGAGCGTCATCAACGAACAGCGCGCGTAGCCTGTCGCTCTGCTTGTCGGTGAGCAGGTCCGCGCCGGTGTGCAGCGTGCGCCGCGACTTGTAGAGCGGGTCGTCCCTGAACCCACGGTGCCCGTGGATCGCGAGTTGGACCCGGCGCCGGCACCTGTCGAGGGCGTCACCGGCCAGGCGCACGACGTGGAAGGGATCCATCACCGTGACCGCGTCCGGGATCTCCTCCGCAGCGGCGGTCTTGAACCCGGTGAAGCCGTCCATCGCGACCACCTCGACCGCGTCACGGAAGGCGTCGTCGCGGTCGGCGAGCCAGGTCTTGAACGCCGCCTTCGACCGGCCCTCGACCATGTCCAGCAGCCTTGCTGGGCCGGCGCCATCGCGGACCGGGGTGAGGTCGATGATCACGGTGACATACTTGTCGCCACGCCTGGTGTGGCGCCAGACGTGCTCATCGACGCCAATGACCTTCACGCCCTCGAACCGCGTGGGGTCGTTGATCAGCAGCCGATTGCCTTCGGCCAGGATCGCGTTGTTGGCGGTGTCCCACGCGACCCCGAGTCCCTCGGCGACACGGGCGACGGTGAGGTGTGCGACCACGATCCCTTCCAGCGCCCACCGCAACCCGGTGCGCGAGAGCTTCGCGCGTGGCTCCGCCGCGGCGCTGGTGTCTTGGCGCCACACGTGTCCGCAGTCGGCACAGCGGTAGCGGCGCACTACAACTTCCAGCACGGTCGGTCGCCAGCCCAGCGGCTCGTGGGCCAACCGCCGGATCACGGTGTCACGAGCAGCGCCTTCGCTGCCGCACCGTCGGCAAGACTGATCTGGTTCCACCACGCGGCACGCGAGGACCGCACGATCCGGTTCAAGTCGTTGCCCGGTCACGCTCAGACCGAGGCCGTCGAGTCGAGCGAAGGCGGTCAGGTCAGGGCGGCCGAAGCCGGCCGGCGGGGTAGCGTCGGACACGTCGAGGTCTTTCGGATGGATGGCGTAGGAACCTCCATCGTCGGGAGACCTCGACGTCTATCTGCGGACCGACGCGCCCGGCCGACCTACACCCTCATCTGGGAAGAGCCCGCAAAGCCGACGTGATTAGGTCGTCGGTTCGATTCCGACAGGCGGCTCCGGCGAACAGCCCCTGACCTGCGCAAACGCAGGGCAGGGGCGGTTCGGTTCTGGTGGTCGCGCAATGCGCTGGCCTCACGGCTCTGCCCGACACCGACGTCGCTCTCCTCTGCGACGGACCCCTCGCCGGCTGAGCGCTCGCGGCCGGCATCCTGTCCGTGTGCCGATATGCCTCGCTCCGCTCGGCAACGCAGCGTGGCGTTGTGTCGCGACCTGGACGTGCGAGGTGTCAACGGTGCGTCGGCGCAGCGATCGTTGTGTGCGCAGCGAGATGCTCCATGCCGCACGCGCGGCGCGCACGAACGCAACGCCCCGGAACGCCAACGACCCGTCATCGCTGCGACGCGCAACGCGTCTCCCGGTCACGGCAACGGATCGCAACCACGACCCGCCCACGGCGCCTCGCGGGACGGAGGGCAAGTTGACACAGTTGCGCTGCCATGGAACCGCGCTGGCTCTCTCGATGACCACCGGTGAAACAGTGCCGCTCCGGGCTTGCGCCTGGTGTTGCCTGGCCTCCTCGTGATCGGCCCGTCGGGGATCGTCAACGTGGTGCGGGTGTCGAGGCGGCCGGGTCCGACGGCTCGGCGGGGCGCGATCGTCTCGTGCGTTGGCGGACTACGGGAGCTTGGACGCGAGGACGTCGGCCGCCAGGATCTCGGGTGCTGCGCCGAGGAGGTGCTGGTTGGCCATCAGGGCTGCGACGATGGCGCCGTTGGCGTGGGCGTCGCGAGCGGCCTCGTCGGGGAATGCATCGAAGATCCAGAAGGTGTCGGCGTGGGTCCTAGCCGCGAACCAGACAATCGTTCCTACTTCTTCGTTGGCGAGTGCGACAGCGCCGGCGAGCAGATCGGCGAGCGCGTCGTGCTGTCCATCGGCCGCGACGATCTTAGCGACGAAGGCATACGGAAGTGATGCGGGTGTGGACATGAGGGGTTCTCCTTGAAGTCGGGGTTCTTCGTGGGGCGAGTTCAGCGTATGACGAGCGAGGGCCGGTGGGGAGTGGCGTATACGGCAGTATTGCTATTGTTCGCGCCATGCGTATCGGACTGATCGCGATCGACGGCTGCTTCGGTTCGGCGGTCGCGTCGGTCATCGACATCGTGCGGGTGGCCGACGGAGCCCGCGGCGATGTCGACCCGCGGATCGACCCGATCGAACTCGCCATCCTCGGACCGAAACGGCGAGTGACCACGACGGCATCGATGACCCTGTCGGTGGACCACCCGCTGTCGGAGTCCGGAGAGTTCGACGTGGTCGTCGTCCCTGCGCTTGGAACCCTCACGGCCGCCGCGACCCACGACGCCCTCCAGAGCCGAGATGCTCGTTCGGTCATCGCCTCACTCGGGCGCCTCGACGACGCGACCACCCGGATCGCCGCGGCGTGCACCGGCGTGTTCGCCGTCGCCGAGACCGGACGGATGCATCATCGGCGGGCGACGACCAGCTGGTTCCTGGGGCCGGAGTTCCTGAAGCGCTATCCGACCGTCGCCCTCGATCTCGACACCATGGTCGTGGTCGACGGGAACCTCGTCACCGCCGGCGCCGCCTTCGCCCACATCGACCTCGCGCTCTCACTCGTGCGATCGATCAGCCCCGACCTGGCCCAACATGTCGCCAAGCTCCTCATCATCGACGAGCGCCCGTCGCAGGCGGCCTTCGTCGCCTACGAACATCTCCGGCACGAGGACCCGATCGTCGTCGAGTTCGAACGCTTCGTGCGCGTCCGCCTGGACGAACCGTTCAACGTCGCCGTCGTCGCGCAGTCGCTCGGCACCAGCCGGCGCACCCTCGAACGACGAGTCCGTGCGGCGCTCAACCTCACTCCGCTCGGCTTCGTCCAACGGCTTCGCATCGAACGAGCTCGGCACCTCTCAGCAACCACGGACCTCACCTCCGCCGAGATCGCGCGACGGGTCGGCTACGCGAACGCCGAGACTCTGCGCTCCCTCCTGCGCAGGGAGCGACGCCGTTCCTGACCTATCGCCATGCCTGTAGCCGGTGTCCTAGCGCTCGGTTGGAACCACCTCTCAGCACGTCGCGTCGACGCTCCTGCGTCGCCCCTGGACGACCCACTCGACACGCCCGCAGCACAGGCCATGTGACGTGCCCCGGCTTCCCGGACGGTCGGGGTTGGGTGGCTGTGATGTCGCTGCGTTCTCGTCGAGGGGGTCAGCAGACCCGATCAGGGGTCGATTGGGATGAGCCGCGAAGGCGGTCAGGTCAGGGCGGCCGAACCCGGCCGGCGGGGTAGCGTCGGACACGTCGAGGTCTTTCGGATGGATGGCGTAGGAACCTCCATCGTCGGGAGACCTCGACGTCTATCTGCGGACCGACGCGCCCGGCCGACCTACACCCTCATCTGGGAAGAGCCACGTTGTGTGGGGGATGCTGTTACGACGACAGCGGTTGATCCGAGCGAGCCAGCGTCGCCGCGGCGGGCGCTCGCACGCCGTAGAAGCGCTCGGCGGTGTGGGCCCAGAATGCGTCGACCGCGGCGGGTCCCGCCTCCGTGACGAGCTGGTCGGTGAGTGCGACCACGTCGGTGTAGGCGAGCAGCTGGCTGGAGACCGGCCAGTCGCTGCCGAACATGACACGGTCGGCGCCGAAGGTCTCGAACAGGAAGTCCGCGTAAGGCTGGAACTGCGCCGGCGACCAGCCGGGGCCGACTTCGGTGAGCATTCCGGAGAACTTGCACCACGTGTTGGGCCGCTCGGCCAACCGCCGCATCCACTGCCGCCACTGGTCGTCGGCGTCCGGCCGGTAGGCGGGTTTGGATAGGTGGTTGATCACTGCCGGCAGCTCTGGGACCGCCGCCAGCGCGGCATCGAGGGCGGGCAGGTGCTCGGTGTGGGTGAGGGCCTCGAACCGGAGCCCCAGCTCGTGGAGCCGCTCGAGGTTGGCGTGCACCTGTGGGTGGGCGACCCAGTTCGGGTCGGGCAGGTCGTGGATCATGGGTCGTACCGCCCGCAGATACTCGTCGGCGGCGAGCTCGGCCAGCAGCTCGGCGTCCTCGGGCTGGTCGAGGGCCACCCACCCGGTCACCCCGAGTACGAAGTCGGTGGTGTGGGCGAGCTCAAGCAGGAACCGGGTCTCGTCCACCGTCGGTGCGGCCTGCACCACGATCGTCCCGCCGACCCCGGTGGCTTCGAGGGCCGGGGCGAGGTGCTCGGGCAGGTGATCCCCGCGCAGCGGCCCGTCCGTGGGCATCCAGTGGTAGTCGCCGCGCTCGACCCGCGCGGCGCTCCACAGGTGGTGGTGGGCATCCAACCGCCTGCCGCGCAGAACCTCGGGGGATGAGTCATCGGCACTCCTGACGCGCGTTCGGGACGGTCGGCGGGCTCCGGGTTAGAACGCGGCCATGGCCGCCTCGACGACGACCTGGTCCTGCTCGCCGGTGCCTCCGGAGACTCCGACACCGCCGACGACATTGCCGTTGCTCCCGCGCAGTGGCAGACCTCCGGCGAAGATCATCACGCGGCCGTGGTTGGAGTCGCTGATGCCGTAGAACTGCTCGCCGGGCTGGGAGTTCTTCGCGAGGTCACCGGTCGAGGTGTCGAAGGCCCGCGCGGTGAAGGCCTTGTTGATCGAGATGTCGATGCTGCCCATCCAGGCGTCGTCCATCCGGATGTGTGCGACCAGGTTCCCCCGCCCGCGTCGACCACGGCCACGTTGCTCGGAGACCCGATCTCGCGGGCCTTCTGCTCGCCCGCGGCGATGACCCTGCGGGCATCGTCGAGGGTCACTGTCTCGATCTGTCTCATCGTCGCCTCTTCCGAGGTCTGGTCGCCGGGTTCGGCGGTCAGATCGGGTTGATTCAGCTGGGCTGGGTGGGGTTGAGGACGACCTTGGTCCAGCCCTCGTCACGGGCGTCGAAGTGCTGGTAGGCGTCGGGCGCCTGGTCGAGGGTCAGGTTGTGGGACACGATCCAGGACGGGGTGATCTTGTTCTCGGCGATGAGGTTGCGCAGGTGACGGTTGTAGCGTTTGACCGGCGCCTGTCCGCAGCCCATCTGCTGGCCCTTGAACCAGAAGGTGCCGAAGTCGAAGCGGGCCTTGCCCTGTTGGGCGAGCTCGTCGGGGGCACCGGGGTCCTGGGGGATGAACACGCCGACGGTGCCGATGCCGCCGGTGAACTTCACCGAGGCGACCAGGTTGTTGAGGGTCAGCGCGTTGTCCTCGTTGCCCTGGGGGTCGTGGGCCTGGTAGCCGACGCACTCGGCGCCGCGGTCGGCGCCGCGGCCGCCTGTCTGCTCCATGACCTGGTCGACCGGGGAGCCCTTCGAGTCGTCGATCGGGATCGCGCCGATCTGTTCGGCCAGCTTGAGCCGGTCGGGGTGGCGGTCGACGACCATCACCTTCGCCGCGCCCTTCACCGTCGCTGACAGGGCGGCCATCAGACCGACCGGACCGCCGCCGTAGATCACGATGGTCTCGCCCGGTGTCAGCCCGGACATCTCCACTGCGTGCCAGCCGGTGGGCAGAATGTCGGAGAGCATCGTGTAGTCGTTCTGTTTGCCCTTGGCGTCCTCGGGCAGGCGCAGGCACTGGAAATCGCCCCACGGGATGCGCAGGTACTCGGCCTGCCCGCCGGCCCAGCCGCCCATGTCGGCGAAGCCGTAGGCGCCACCTGCTACACCGGGTTCGTTGGCGGTCAGGCAGTAGTTGGTCAGTCCATGTTCGCAGTTGTTGCAGTGCCCGCAGCTGACGTTGAACGGGACGGACACCATGTCCCCGACCCGGATCTTGTCGACGCCGCCGCCGACCTCGATGACCTCGCCGAGGTTCTCGTGGCCGAAGATGCGGCCCTGCTCGAAGTCGGTGCGTCCTTCGTACATGTGCAGGTCCGACCCGCAGATGTTGGTCGAGGTGATCTTCACCAGGACGTCGGTGGGCTTCTCGATCCGGGCGTCGGGGACCTCGTCGACGCTGACCTGGCGGGGACCGTGATAGACGAGTGCCTTCATGAGCACGTTCCTTCGCTTGTTCGGGTGCCGTGGCGGTCGGTGGTGGGTCAGGCCGCAGCCGGGACGGCCGCGAACTGTTCGACGATCGCCGCGCAGAACGCGGGCAGGTCGAACGGTGACCGGCTGGTGATGAACTGGCCGTCGATGCAGACCTCTTCGTCGACGACCTCGGCGCCGGCGTTGCGCAGGTCGGTGCGGATCGAGGCCCACGAGGTGAGTCGCCGACCTCGGATCACGTCGGCCTCGGCGAGGGTCCACGGGCCGTGGCAGATCGAGGCGACCGGCTTGCCGGTGCCCACGAAAGCGCGCACGAACTCCACCGCGGTGGGGTCGGTGCGCAACTGGTCGGGGTTGACCGTGCCGCCGGGCAGCAGCAGCGCGTCGTAGTCGCTCACCGACGCCTCGCCGACCTGCTTGTCGACGGTGATCGTGCCGGCCGGGTCCTTGTCCCACTCCCGTGCCCAGAGAGACCCGGTGTGCAGTGAGAGCACCTCGACGGTGGCGCCGGCTCCGTAGAGGGCGCCGCGGGGCAGATCGAGTTCGACACGCTCGACCCCGTCCGCGGCCAGGATCGCGACCGTGCGGCCGCGCAGTTCGTGGGCTATGACTGTTCCTCCTTGATCATCGGGCGGACCCGGGCTCAACGGGATCGCATTGCGTCTACCCCGTCCGCCGGATGCCAAACCATGTGGTGTTCATCAAGAGTCGGATGGTCCGATTCACCGGCGATCGGTGTCCGTGTCGGGGTGGTCGCGGTAGGGCGGTGAAGGGTCAGGGCGGAGTCGAGCCCGGTGAGCTGCAGCAGCCGCCGGGGGTGGCGGCCGAGTGGGTGAGCACCAGCCAGCACGGGTAGGCGCGGAACTGGCGGTTGGCGCCCACAAGGACCCGGAGGCTCCCGGCCGCGCCCAGGAACTCCAGCTCGCGCAGGTCCAGGACCAGGTAGTAGACCCCTGTCTCACACAGCCCGTCGAGCAGCGTGACCAGAGTGGGCGCGGTGGCCAGGTCCAGCTCACCGCGCGCCGGGACCCGGCAGCGGGGCGGACGGCCCCCGTGGGCTCAGCGACCCGTCCACATGGGCAAGATCTTGAACACGACGGCACCGCAGTATGAGACGTCCGAGAAGTCCTCGACCCGGTTAACAGACGCCGTGATCGAGTACGCCGGTCCAATCGCGCATCGCCTCAACACGCCCAGTCGGTCTGGGCTGGGGTGGCTCAGATCGGATAGCGAACCGACGGTCTGTCGTCGCCAGTCGACCCGAGCCACCGCAGACCAAGGACGCATAGTGGCTCAGATCGACTGGCACCGGACACTCGCGTGTCCAACTGTCGGGTCTCACCTGATGCTTGACGTTCCTGTCCCGGGTGATGGTTGACGTTCGGGCTAGGAAACTGTGCGGTCTATCTGGGCCTTGAGGTTACGGATCGCGCCGGTGCTGGTGCGGCTGACGGTGCGTTGGGCGCCGTCGACGAGGTCGATGGTGATGGTGTGTTCGGCGACGTGGGCGGTGATCACGGTGCGGGCCTGGTCGCGGCCGAGCGCGATGAGTTGTCGGGCGATCATGATGGTGCCGGTGGCCGAGACTCGGCGGGTGACGGTGACCGGCTCGGTGCTCGGTCGTGGTGGCGGGCCGGCGGGTCGGGCGCCGCGCAGGTGTCGGGCCTGGTCGTAGGTCAGCGGGTTCGGTCTGGTGCGCAGCAGTTCCCGGGTTTCGGGGTCGAAGATCAGCAGGACGTGGTCGTCGATGCGGATGGTGACCCGGCGCCCGCCGAGGATTTCCGCAGCGGGGTGCCAGTGTCCGGCCAGGGCAATGTTGCCGAGGCGCGAGACGGTGCGGTCGATCTCGATCGCGGTGCCGTCGGGTTCGGCCGGTGGCAGCGGTGGCGGGCCGGCGGGGCGGCCTCCGGTCGCGGCGAGGGTGGCGAGCTGGTCGTCGGTGTAGGGGGAGCGGACGGTCTTGATCCGTGCCCCGCCGGCGGACAGGTGGATGACCTGGGCGTCGGCCCAGAACGTGATGGTGACCCCGGCGCGGAGCGGGCCGAGCCAGAACTGCTTGCCGAGAACGGCGAGGTTCCCCGAGGCGGGGACGACCCGCTCGAACTCCACCGGCCCGCCCCGATAGATCTCGATCTCGGTGCTCGTCTCGTCGTCCGGGGCCGGGCCGGGGTGCTCAGGGCCCTCTGCCGGGACGGGCGCGGCGGTGAGCCGGGCGGGCAGCCGCAGTGGGAGCAGGTCCTCGTCGCCGCGCTGGTGCTGGCTGGGGGCGAAGCGGTCGACCGGGCAGGCCATCTCGATCGCCTGGTGCGGGCGGGTGCAGTTGTAGTCGGTGATCCAGGAGTCCAGCGCCGCCTGCGCCGCGGTCAGGGTGTCGAAGGGTTCGGCGTGGTCGAGCAGCTCGCGGCGCAGGGTCTGGTGGAAGCGTTCGACCTTCCCGGTGGTGGTCGGGGTGGCGGGCTGGGTGAGGCGGTGGGTGATGGCGTTGTCGCGGCAGATCCGGTCGAACAACACCTCGCCGCCGCGGCCGAAGCGGGCGGTGAACTGCTTGCCGTTGTCGGTCAGGACCTCGTCGGGGATGCCGTAGCGGCGCAGCGCGTCGGCGAAGGCGAGGCAGACCGCGCGGCCGGTCGCCCGGACCATGACGGTGGCGATGACGGCGAAGCGGGAGTGGTCATCGACCCCGGTCACGATCTTCGCTTCGGTGAACCGTGCCGTCCGGGGCGCGCAGGTGGATGCCGCCGACGATGTCGAGCTGCCAGAGCGCCATGGGCTCCGGGCGTTCCCAGCGCCGGTAGTCCGAGCGCAGCTTGCGGCGGCGACGGGGTTCGACCAGGCCGTTGCGGTGCAGGATCCGCGCCACCGTGCTGCGCGACGGGGCCTGGGCGCCGAAGCGGGGAGCGAGTTCATGGGCGATCCGGCGTGGTCCCCAGCGGGGGTTGCCGCGCCGCATCTCGCAGACCGCCACCTCCACCACCTCGCTGGCCTGGTGCGGGCAGGAGTCCGGGCGGTGTGAGCGTGAGGCCAGCCCGGCCAGTCCGTCGGCGCGGTAGCGGGTGATCCAGGTGTGCAGGGTCTGCCGGGAGACGCCGAACTGGGCCGCGACCTGATAGCGCGGTTCGCCTTGCTCGACGGCCAGCACGGCGCGGTAGCGCTGCTCGACCACGGTCATGTCCACCAGGGCCAATCCCGGCCTCCCCGCCACCCGCTGACCAGCACGGACAGCGGACAGGAAAGCCGATCAGGCCCGAACGTCAAGCATCAGGTGAGACCCGAACGTCAAGCATCAGCCGGGACACGACACTCGCGTGTCCAACTGTCTGCCGAATCTGCCTCTATGGGATCAAGGCGCCGCCTCCGGCGGCGCGGGCCGGCCACGCCGGCCCGCCGGCTCGCTCACTACACCTCCGGCCCGTTCGCGGCCGGCGGGCCGGCTACCCGGCCCTGCCACGGGGCTGCGACAGATCCTCGGAGAGGGAATCGGCGCGCTCCAGTCGGAACGTCGAGTACGTGACCGTCACGTCGTCCTGTGTCAGGTCCCGCGAGGCAACGACCTGAGGTCGTAGGCCGGACCGCTCGGCCAGGCCGACGACATGCTCTTGGTCGCCCGACGTCCCGAAGAACAGCAGGATGCGCCCTCCCGGCCGAAGCCGCTGATCCACGCCAGCGAAGAACCGTGCGACGCCCCGGTAGCCCTCGTCGGTTGCCGCCGCCTCAGTCATGTCGCGCGGAGTGAACCACCGAAACGGCGGGTCAATGATCATCAGGTCGAACGTCCCGTCGACAGCCGAGTAGATATCGCTGACCTTGAACAGGGCGCGTACGTCATTGCGCTCCGCGTTCAGCCGGGCCGCATCTACCGCTGTCGGGTTGAGATCAACCCCCACGACCTCGGCGCCCTGGCGAGCGGCGAGGATTGCGTTCACTCCGGAGCCGGTGCCCATGTCCAGGACACGATCTGTCGGATCGGTCTCTGCTGTGACCGCCTGACCTAGCAGGTCCGAGGTCGGGGTTGGGCCGAACACCGTCGAGGGCACGAGAAGGTCGAGCCCGAGGTAGGCCACCCGGCGCTCGCCAGCCGAAGCCATCTCCCGGTAGGCACGCTCATGCCATCGCCTCAGGTCCCGCAGTCGGCGCTCAGACATCGTGGGGCGGTACTCCACGGCCTGAGGCTAGAACAGCCACAGGTCTAGGTACACCTGGAATCCAGGCACGAGTTGGCGGGCTCCGCCCACATCCGACACCGCTTCGGAGATCAGGGGGAGTGCGCGGGGTGGTTGGTGATCTCCTCACGGCTCGCCGAGAGCGACAGGGTCGGCTACCCGGCCCCTACTCCGGAGCGTCGCTGATCTCTCAGTCGGCTGGACAGCCGCCGCAGCACCGTCCAGCCTGCTCGCCATGACCTTGCGCATCGGTTCGATCGTGATCGGAGCGGCGGACGTCCAACGAGCCGTCCAGTTCTGGTGCGCAGCACTGGCCTACCGTCCCCGCGACGAACCGGAATCTGACTGGGCGGTCCTTGTACCCGCCGACGGCGAGGCGCCCAATCTGTCGATTGCGAAGACGGATGAGGTCGCGCCAGCAGAACCGCGTACCCATCTGGACCTCTACACAGCACGGCCAGTCAGCGAGATCGCCCGCCTGCGCAGTCTGGGCGCCGTTCTTATCGACTGGCCGCACTATCCGGACGCGCCCGACTTCACGGTCCTGGCCGACCCCGAGGGCAACAGGTTCTGTGTGATCGACAAGAGCGGCGGGAGCAGATAGTCGATCCCCCTCGGCCGGGGAAGTGTCCACGCCGCGGCACCGGCCGCAAGGGCGCCTGCGGCGTCGCTACGCGATGGCTACGCCACCCTTGCCCCCGTCACCACGACGAGCAGAGCGGCCTATACGAGGGGGACGGGGGAGAAGCGGGCACAACCCCCGCGGCGCGGCGCACGGACGATACGCGGACGTGGACAGGTGGCCCGTGGTTGCGCCGCAGGTCAGGGCTAGTTTGGCAGCTCCCTGTAAATCCGTCGGCGTAGCCTTCCCAGGTTCGGATCCTGGACCAGCCACAGCAGGTGGAAGGACCCCCCGGCCAGCGGAAACGCTGGAACCGGGGGTCTTTCTCGTTTGGCGGGCGTGTCCGGCCCAGGACGCGATCTGCGGGGCGGGGCCACCGCCATTGAACCATGTGGACACCGCGGCGTGACGGAGGCCGTAGGGGTGCCGTGCGAGCGCCGAGCCAGGCATCAAGGCGCCGCCTCCGGCGGTGCGGTGGAGCGACTGATTCCGGGGGCCGATCGGCCGATGACTCCGCACGATTCGAGCGGTCGACCCTCACATGACCACTGCACACAAGGCCGACCACAGCCGCACGCTCGTGATCGCCGGACCGGTCTACGTCGATCCACGTCAACAGCAAGCGTTCGTCGACGCCACAAGGATCTCATCACTGCGGCCCGGGCCTTCCAGGGTTGTCTGGACATCGCCGTCACGCCCGACCCCGTCGATCCGGCCCGGGTCCATCTCTTCGAGCTATGGGAGTCGGACGAGCGACTGCAGGAATGGCGGGCAATGGCGCCTGTGCCGGCCGACGTGCCCCATATCGTTCGCGACGAGGTGCAGCTGCACCGGATCTCAGCGTCCGGGTCGCCGTTCTGAACCTGTGGGCGGAGCCCGGCCGCCGGAGGCTCCCCTCGGGTCAGACCACCACTGATCGTGGGGCGTACATGATCACGGCGACACCCACGAGACAGACCAGGGCGCCGATGACGTCGTATCGGTCAGGGCGGAAGCCATCGGCGATCATCCCCCAGACCAGTGATCCGGCGATGAACACGCCTCCATAGGCAGCGAGGATGCGCCCGAAATTGGCATCGGGTTGAAATGCGACGACGAATCCGTAGAGCCCGAGCGCGATGACGCCGGCTCCGATCCACATCCAGCCCCGGTTCTCTCGGACGCCTTGCCAGACCAGCCACGAGCCGCCGATCTCGAACGCGGCAGCGAGGACGAACAGGACCATGGACTTCAGGGTCAGCACTGGTGACTTTCTGTTCGGTAGGACGGGAACAGATCGCCGAGGAGCGGCCGAGCCTCGGCGGGGGCTGTGGCGTCGAGCTGGGCCCCATCGCGAGCGATCGTGAGGTTGAATCGGAAGAACGGGCAGCACGTCACCTCGTCCGCGATGAGGGCACCGACGTCCGCAACCCGGGCAGTAGGCAGTGGGGTCCGGATGGTCCCGTCGCTGAGCTGGTAGGACACCGTGCCGGACAAGACGGCACGCCAGTTCTGCAACCGGGCGGTGTGATCGACGCCGGAGAGAGAGCAGGCGATCGGAACAACGGGTTCGGCGGTCGGAGGTGTGTCGGCCGACGTGGCCGTGGGACCCGTCAGGAACGTGCACTCCGGGTCACACGGCGCGTCGCGCGAGGGCAGGGCGTGCAACCGCTCCCGGGCATCGGTCAGGTGTCGGCGCAGCGTCCGGAGGTCCTCGATCCGCTTGTCGAGGTCGTCGATCTGGTCGGCTATCAGTGGGAGGAGGCGGACGCGGACGTCCCGACACATGCCGCCTTGCCACACGGCGAGCAGGTCCCGGATCCGGGTCAGGGGGAGCCCCAACTCCTTCGCGGTGGCGATGAACCGGACTCGCTCGACGTCGTGATCGTCGTAGGTGCGGTAGCCGCTGGCGGTGCGCTGGGCCGGCAGTAGGCCCTGGGTCTCGTAGTAGCGCAGGGTCGTGGCAGGGACGCCGACGTGCTCGGCGAGCTGGGAGATGCGGTAGCGGGCCACGGCGGCGACGGTAAACCTTCAAGGCGACTCGAAGGTCAAGCGTTGACGCCGTCGTAGTGTCGAGCGCCACGGTGCCCGTACAGCCTCGTGGGGCCGGCGACGTCCCGTGGTGGTGCGGGACGGGTAGCCGGACCGACCGGCCGCGAACCGGCCGGAGGTGTAGTGAGCGAGCCGGGCGCCCCCCGCAGCGGGGCATCTCTGATCGCGCAGCCGATGAGTTCACGGCCTCTCCGACAGTCGACCCTCGTATGGGCATTCCGCAGCCGAGGACCACCGGACGCTTCCACGGCCGGACCGCACTGATCACCGGAGCGGCCCGCGGCCAGGGACGTAGCCACGCACTGGCCCTGGCCGACGAGGGCGCCGACGTCATCGCCCTGGACATCTGCCACGACATCGCGACCGTCGCCTACGACCTCGCCACCCACGCCGACCTGACCGAGACCACGGACCGGGTCCACGAGCTAGGACGACGGGCGGTCGGGATCTCGGTCGACGTGAGGGACGCAGACGCCTTGGCAGCGGCTGTCGACCGTGCGTGTGCCGACCTGGACGCGGCTCCCGATGTCGTGCTCGCCAACGCCGGCATCGGGCTCATGAAGGGCGCCGACGGCCCGGCGGAGTTCCGCGACCAGCTCGACGTCAATCTGACCGGGGTCTGGAACACCGTCCAGGCCACTGCGCCGCGCATGATCGAGCAGCGGCGGGGCGGGGCGATCGTGCTCACCAGCTCCGCGTTCGGGCTGACCGGGCGTGGTGGCGACGGCCAGGGCGGCAGCGACGGCTATGTGGCGAGCAAGCATGGCGTCGTCGGGCTCATGCGCACGTTCGCGACCTGGCTTGCACCCCACGGGATCCGCGTCAACTGTGTCAACCCCTCCGGCGTCGCAACCCGTATGGTCCTCAACCCCGCGGTCGAGGCACTCTTCGGTGGCGGCGACACCCCGCCCGAGCAGGCCAAGCCGGCCGACGACGTCGCCAACCTCCTCGACGTCGGCCTCGTGCAACCCGAGGACGTCACGGCTGCGGTCACCTTCTTGGCCTCCGGGGAGGCCCGCTACATCACCGGCGTCGCGTTACCGGTCGACGCAGGCATGCTGGTCCGGTGAACCCACTGGGTTCCGCCCGGACCTGACACCGCTCGGAGATCAGGGGAAGTGCGGCAGGGCTGGTGATCTCCTCACGGCGCGCCGGGACGGCAGCCGGACCGGGGAGTGGGTGCAAGGCGGGAACCCGTGCCCTGCACCCCACTCCCGGCCTGGCAGGGGTGAACCCGCGCCGCGAGGAGATCACCAGCAGAACGGGCATGGGGAGAGCGATCAGGACGGCAGCAGGACGAGGCCGTCGTGTTCGGCGAAGTCGGCGAAGTCCTTGGTATTCAGCGTTGCGACGGCCCGGGAGACCGCCTCGACGGAGTCCAGGACCACGACGTGGGCGAGCCAGTCGTCGAGCTGGTCGCGGGTCCGGTGTCCCCAGTGCCGGATCTCAGCCCACTGCCACAGCTCGGCGACGGTCACGAAGGTGACGCACCATATGGCCTCGATCAGCCTGGCGATCAGCGGTCCGGCGAGCCGGTTCGTGAGGGCTCGGGAGGTGGCGTCGGTATCCAGGACGACGGGTCGCATCGGTTACGAGAGCCTGCCTGTCGGTCGGTGTGGACGAAGGCGAGGAACTCGTCGAGGTCGTCGTCGGAGGCGAACACGTCGCGGGCCATGTCGTCGAGGGACCCCACGGGGTGCACACCCTTGCGCCGGGCCAACTCCTCGATCGTGACGTGAGGCCGTGGACGGGGCACGGACCTACCCTCGTCTGCGCTGTCGATCGTCATGATCGCCTCCTCCCGCGCTCGGGACCGAATATTGCATCCTTCTCGGGCGCGCAGGTGCTGTGACCGGTGCGGACGGTACCCATCCATGCCGCGACGCCGGCGGCAAGGGCGCCTACGGCGTCGCTGCGCGCTGGCTGCGCCACCGTTGCCCCCGCCACGACGACGAGCAGAGCGGCCAGCATGAAGGGGACCGGGGAGCAGCGGGCACAACCCCGCGGAATCGCCGGCCGTCGGTGGTGATGTCGTGCTCGGCGAGGTGCCTCCGCAGCAGGGTGGTCAGCACCGGCGGGGACGCCCCCGGATCTCCTCGCGCCCCCGTGTTCGAGCCGGCGCAGCTCCCGGCGCGCGCCGGACTCGCTCCATGGCCGCCGGCCCCAGGTCGTCCGAGAAGGCGCCACGTCCGCAAGGCGTGACCAGCAGCCCGAACACATGGCCGATGAGAATTGGACACCTCGAAGGTCGGCCCTCCAGACGACACCCGCACCAGCGGGCCGGCGAGGGGAGATCACATGAACGACGCGTCCACATTGCGGCCGAAGGTCGGCATGTACGCCTTCCGCACACCCGACCCCCGCCGCCTCGGAGCGTTCTGGGCCGAGGTGATGAACCTCCCGGTGTCGGAGTACTCGACCGACGACCTCGTCATGCTCGACTTCGACCACCAGGTCGCACCGATCACCTGGATGTTCGAACGCGACGACTCCGCCGGGCACGGTCCTACCCGCATCGGGCTGGACCTCACCCACGACGACGAGGATCAGTGGCGAGCAATCGCGGATCGGGCCGAGAACGCCGGTGCTACCCGGAAGGACGAGCACGAGGATGGCGGCGTCCGATGGATCGAGATGACCGACCTCGACGGCAACCCGTTCCGGATCTTCGCTCCCCGTCCCACCTGAGCGGCACGATCCCGGCGGGCACCGCGCACACCCGCCACCTGATCATGCAGATGACGACGGCGTGCCGACCGTGGCAGGCCTCTCGGTGAGGTCCGGGGTGGGCTTCGGAGAGGCGGGGTCAGCGGGCGGCTTTGCGTAGTTCTGATACCCGCTGCTTGGACAGCTGCAGGACTCGTGCGATCTCCGTCCCGGACAGACCGAGCTCGTCGAGCCGCGCGACCGCCGCGCGGGACTCCCTCGCCGCGGCCTCCTGCTCTCGCTGGGCGGCCCGTACCCGGGCGCGCGCCGCGGTGACCTGCTCCTGCACAGCGGTGTCGAACACCGGCCGGATCTCCAGCGGTGTGTCTCCGTCCCGGTCGTCCAGGGTCAGGTAGTCCCGCACCATCGCCTCCGCCCCACCGAGGGTGCGGCACTGCGTCACTCCGACCTCCTGGCCAGCGTCGTCGGCTATATGAAGTTCCCAGCCGCGCTCCCACCGGCACGCGGTCACGAAGTACGTCACTGCAACCACCCTTCCGGCAGGCACGCCATGCGCTTGCCGATGCTGCGCACCACCCCGGGCGAGATGGTGCGGTGCCGGGGAACCGGCGTCGTGTGGAGGCCGCAAGCGCAACCCCACTTGGTGTGTGGCCCGCCCTGGGAGAGCACGCGACAACCGTGCGCGAGCAGCGCTCGTTCGACGTCGCGAAGCTTCATCGAGGGAACCACCAGACAAGGGTACGGCCCATACGGACACCGATGTCCACCCCGGGTGGACGTCGGTGTCCGTATGGATCGGTGTCCGGGATCGCGGGGGGGAGTGGGGACGACGTAACCGAGTAGCACGTTCGGGTCCTGGACCAGCGACAGCAGGTGAAAGTGACCCCGACCGGCCCGCGGGCCGCCGCGGAACCGGTCTCCTCTGGGCTCAGGGCGATCGCGCCTTCCCAGGGGCACGGACTACGGCGCCATCGCCATACCCAGCCACGTGATCACCCACATCCGCGAGGAGATCCGGCGCATGCCGGTCCCGGACGGCGTCCCCTCCGGAGCTGGCCCGACTCGTCGACGACGCCTCGTTCGCTCAGGTCACCCTGGCCGCAGCACAGCCGGATGACGACGCGACCCGGCCGTGGATCGAGCACACCGGCGGCACTCTCGACGAGATCGCCGTCATGGCCCGGCTGTCCGTCGACCCGCGCTGTCGGGGGCGGCGGCTCGGGGGCTTCCTGATCCTCGTGCTGCGCGATCACACCTACCGTCTCGGTCGAGCCGTGGTCTTCGACCGTCGCGCTGTGGCGCTCTCATCCGCGACGATGCGCGGCATGACTCGGAAGGTGCTGCTCGACCCGGCCGACCGGGCCGCGTTCACTGCTCAGCGGCAACGGTTCGACTTCCAGCTGCTGTTGCGTGGCTTCGTCCATCAGGTCGCGGACTCGGAGAGTCTCGCCCGCGCCGGACGAATCCTGGACAGGCTGGGGTACGTCGTGCACGAACTCGACGGTGGCGGCTGGCAGGACGAAGGCGGACTGCACGATGCGCTGGCCGCAGAGCTGTCCTTCCCCGGCTACTACGGCCGCAACCTGGACGCACTCGACGACATGCTCGGCGATGTCGCCGAGTTCACCTTCGGCAGTGATCCGGCGTCGTCGGGGACCGCTGTGCTCATCGACAACTACGACCAGGTCCACAACCTCAGCCCGTGGCTCGCCACCACCGTTGCGGACGTCTTCTGCAGAGCGGCCCGGTACGCAGCTGTCGTCGGACATCCCTTCCTGGTGCTGCTCAGGTCCGACGCTGACCTCGGCTCCGTCGGAGGCATTCATGTCCGGCGGGAAGGCGTGCCTCCGGAGGAGTGAGGGATTGCGGGCTCCGCCCACACCCGGCGGCGCACTCTCCCGTCCGTCAGCGCGGCTCCGGAGCCCACGCGTCCGTCAGCCGGTCGACCTCGGCCGGGGTCAGGACGACTGCTCCGGCAGCGATGTTCGCCCGGGCGTGCCCGACGCTCGTCGTCCCGGGCAGCGGGACCACGCGGAGGCCGTGCGCACCACCCCTGCTGTGCACCCATGCGATCGCGACCTGGCCGACGGAGATCTCGTGCGCCTCGGCGATCTCCCGCAGCAGCCGATGGCGGTCGGTGCCGGGCTCGTCCCCGCCGCCGTCGTGGAGAACCCCGTGCGAGGTCGGGGAGTGCGCGACGACCGTGACCCCGAGTCGTGCGGCCGTCGGTACGAGCTCGCGCTCCACCGTGCGTTCGGTCAGTGACCAGTGCTCCTGCAGGGCGGTGATGGGGTGGACCGCGTGCGCGCGCCGCAGGTCGTCGGCGGTGACGTTGGACAGGCCGAGTGCTCCGACCTTGCCCTCCTCGATCAGCTCCGCCATCGCTCCCACGGTCTCCTCGATGGGCGTCGTCACGCAGCGGTGGTGGAGGTAGTACAGCTCGATGTGATCGGTCCGGAGGCGTCGAAGGCTGGCTTCGCAGGCCTCTCGTACGTACGACGGGTCGGCCCGGATCTCGTAGCCGTCCGGCGTCGAGTCGTCCCAGACGACTCCGAACTTGCCGGCGAGCAGGACCTCGTCGCGTCGTTTCGCGATCGCGCGTCCGACCAGGTCCTCGTTCCCGTACATGTCCGCCGTGTCGACCATCGACACACCTGCGTCGAGGACCGCCCCGACCACCGTGACGGGATCCCGGTCGATGTCGCCGGTCGCGTTCTCGCGCAGCCGCATCGCTCCGAAACCCTGGTGGCCGAGAGCCGGTCGGTCTGCTGGATCGTCGTGTCCCATGCCGGGAGGCTAGGAGCTCGACCGGCCTCGAGGTCCAGGCCGAAGGTGGTGCCGGTTCCGGCTCGTCCTCCGCCGGAGAGCGTCCGCGCGAGCGGGACTCACGCCAGGCGGCGGGTCAGCCAGGCCACGTCACCCACGGGCTCGGCGGAGACGTGATCGTGCTGGAACCCGAGCTTGGCGAGCACCCGGAGCGACGGCGCGTTCCCTGTCCCGACGGTCGCCCACAACCGTTGGCGTCCGGTGTCGGTCGCGGCGTGGACGACGGCCTCGGCCGCCTCCGTCGCGTACCCGCGGTTGTGCACCCGGCTCCGGAGCTCGTAGGCGATCTCCGGCTCGTCCAGAGTGGTCCTGCCGACGATGAGACCGCAGTAGCCGATGAAGTCGTCCTCGTCGAGGCGGGTCACCACGAGCAGGGCGATGCCGTTCTCCTGTGCCCCCGCACGTTGCCGCGCGATGGTGCTGCGGATCTCGTCGAGGGCCGGGACACCGTTGCCTCGCTCGGTGACCAACGCTCGGTAGTCGGCTGCGTCGGCAGGAGTCCACGGGCGCAGCGCCAGACGAGAGGTCGTGATCGACATCCTCATCGGCGAGTACCCGGCCATGGGCCCACCGTAGCGACGCCCGGTGCACGGCCCCCGGCCTCCGCACGCTCGGACGAGGGTCGCCGGCCGATCCGCCCTGCCCGATCCCCACGGAAAAGGGCGAGCCTGCACGCGGTACTGCCCCTACCGTGCGGCGCATGGTGGATCGCGGTGAACTCGTCGAGCACTACGCGACCGCGGACGAGCAGGGCCGTCTGACGGGCGGTACGTCGCTGGAACGACTGCGGACCCAACTGCTCCTGCGACGTGCACTGCCCGCAGCGCCCAGCCGCATCCTAGACGTCGGGGGAGGCGCCGGCGTCCACGCGGCCTGGCTCGCGGAACTCGGTCACTCGGTGCACCTCGTCGATGCGGTGCCCGAGCACGTCGAGCAGGCACGTTCGGCGGGCACCTTCACCGCTGCGCTCGGAGACGCCGTCGAACTGGCGGAAGCCGATCACTCCTACGACGCCGTACTACTCCTGGGGCCGCTCTACCACCTCAGAAGGAGATCGGAGCGGATACAGGCTCTTCGCGAGGCACACCGGGTGACGCGAGCCGGTGGCGTTCTCGCGGCCGCCGCGATCTCGCGCTACGCCAGCATGATGGACGGCTTCTACCGTGGCTTCGTCGCCGACCCGGCCTTCGTCGAGATCGTCGTTCGAGACCTCGAAACCGGCCGACACGACAATCCCACCCGTCACCCGCGCTACTTCACCAGCTCCTACTTCCACACCTGCGCCGAGCTGCGCGCCGAGATCGCGGCGGCCGGCTACCGCCTCGTCGATCTCCTTCCGGTCGAGGGGGTGCTCGCGTGGTATCCGGGTCTGGACGAGCAGATGTCGGACCCGGTGCGGCGCGACCTCGTCCTGCGCTGCATCGAGCGGACGGAGCATGATCCGGCCGTCACGGCGGCGAGCCCCCACCTTCTCGCGCTGGCAAGCGTCTGAGGTGAACCATCCCTCTCGGCCCCGACCGTCCCAGTCGTGGCGCCTCCGCCACCCCCGAGGCTCCGACCGCACCCGGCGGGTGCGGTGATCTCCGCGGACGAGGATCCTCGAGCCGATCCACCCGTGCTCGCCGCGCCGGCCGGCCGCCTGATGAGAGGTTGCACGATGCCCGACGGGCCACTGACCGACGAAGGGCTCGCGGCCGTGCTCGTCCGCGGGCCCCGACCCGTCCGGGTCACACTGTCCGAGTACGACCCGACCTGGCCGGCCCGATTCGACGCTCGTGCGGCAGAGCTGCGGGAGATTCTCGGGGACCGGGCTCGTCCGATCGAGCACATCGGCTCGACCGCGGTTCCCGGGCTGGCTGCGAAGCCGGTCGTCGACATCGTCGTGGGGATCGAGGATCCCGACGACGAGATGGCCTACCTGCCCGAACTCGAAGCGGCCGGCTACGACCTGCGGGTGCGCGAGCCAGGGCATCGCTGTCTCCGCATCGGGGAGCCGGACGAGCCGGTCAACCTGCACTGCTACCCACCCGATCATGCAGAGATCCGCAAGTACCTGATCTTCCGTGACCGGCTCCGGGACGACGACGATGACCGGCGCCTCTACGAGGCGACGAAGCGGTCCCTCGCCGATCGCGAGTGGCCCGACATGAACTACTACGCCGAGGCCAAGCGGCCCGTCATCGACGCGATCCTGGGGCGTGCGGGCTGGACCGGACAGGTCACCGTCCCAGGTCCGGGTTCCGACCCGGCGTAGCAGGCGGGGACCCACCCGGCCGGTGGAGCCCGAGCGAGCCGGGGCGGTCGGTGCTCGCGCCGCCGTGGCTCGGCTGCCCGGAGCCGGCCGTCACCGCGGTGTCCCGGTGACACTGCGGACGACGAGCTCGGGGACCGGATCGGGCACGCCGGGCACGGCCCGGTCGGGGAAGTCGAACACGCCGAGGATGAGCAGCATCGGATAGGCCGGGGACTGCGCGGACCGCCGGACGATCTCGTCGTCGATCAGGAAGTCGACGCCGTCCGGACGCCAGTCGACCGCGTAGCGGTGCAGGGCCGCGACGTCGATCGTCCGGCGGTCGGCGGAGAACTCCTCGTGCAGGTTCGGGTCGCGGAAGGCGTGCAGGCCGTTGCCCACGGCGGCGGTGTCCCCGTCGACGGCGTCACCGAAGACCTCCACCAGACAGATCTCGCCACAGCGTTCCGGCCGGTCCTCCATGCCGATCATCCACGCGGAGAACATCGACCGGGGCCCGAGGGTCGCGCGGCACTCGACCTCGATCCGGCCCCGCAGCGGGACGAAACCCCGCGACTCGGGTTGCTGCTCGCGTACGGTCTGACCGTCGAGGAACGGCTGCTGGCCGGCCGTGCTGCCGACCGGGCCGGACCAGTTGCCCGACTGGACCGCGGAGACCCGCAGCGGGGGTTCGTGCAGCTCCGGGCACCACACCGGGTGCTCGTCGGGGATCGTCAGGACGAGTCCGTCGCCGACCAGGCGGTAGGTCGCCGCAGCGGCCATCCGGGAGCTCCACGCGGGCAGGTACGCGGGCGTCCACACGGACAGGTCCAGCCGGGGGCCCGGGAACGTGTCGCGGAAGCCGGTCACGACGGGCCCGTGGCGACCGTGGTGAGAAGCATGCCGGGAGCGTATGGCGAGGGCCCGGGCGCGGGCTCGGACGAGCCGGCGTCCTCCCCCGCGGAGCGGTGGTACGTCACCGACCGGAACCACGACGCCGGGTACGACGGTTCTCGTTCGGGTCGCTGCCCGCCAGCCGCACCAGTCCGAGACCGTCCTGGTCGACGCGCACGTAGAGCACGTACGGACGCCCGGCGGGGTCGCTCCCGGCCCACCTGATCACCTCGTGGACGTCGTCCGCCCCACGGACCTCGTACTCGTCGGACGTCGTGCCCGCGTGGAAGTGGACGCGGTACGTGGGCGTGTCGCACTCCCACCGCTGATCGCGCGGGTCGACTCCGAAGACCTTCACCGGTTCAGGCTGCCGACGGAGCGGACCCGCGGCAACGGGATTCGGCGGTGCGCGGACGGTCAGCGGCGCAGCGTCTGATCCGGGGTCTCGCCGAACGCCTGGACGTAGGCGACCCGGAACCGGCCGAGCCGGGTGAACCCCCAGCGTGCGGCCGCCGCGGCGAGCACGGTCACCGCCGGGTCCGCGTCGAGGAGGCTCCGGCGCACCCCGCGCAGCCGGGCTCGCCAGAGCAGCTCGGCGGGATGGCGGTCGTGCCGGCGTCGGAAGCCCTCGATGATCTCGGCGACCGGCATCCCGGCGAGCCCGGTGATGTCGGTGGGGCCGATCGGCCGGTCGGCGTGGGCGTCGATGAACCCGGCGACCTCGCGCAGGGTCGCCGCGGACGCGTCGCCGCGCACCGAAGGGGCCTCCGGATCGGTGGCGTGGTCGGTCGCGGTGCTCGGGAACGTCGACAGCAGGGCCGCCGCGAGCGACCAGGACGCCTGGTCGAGGACGATCGGGCTGTCGGCCGTCCACGGGTCGGCGAGGACGTCGCGGACGTGGCCCACGGTACGGAGCCAGTGCCGGGCCCGGCCCGCCGTGATGGGGGTGAGGCTGTGGAAGGTGAGCCCGCCGGGCCGCAGGCCGGTCATGGCTGTCGCGTAGGCGTCGACGTCGGGCCAGTGCAGCTGGGTCAGGGTCATCTCCCGGCCCTCGCAGAGCACCCGGATCGGGCTGTCCGGCGCGGCCAGCACGACGTCCCCGGTGTCGGTGTAGGCATCCGGATAGTCGCTGTCGAGGTGGGCGAGGCGACCACGGAGCGGTTCGACGACGGTGATCGGGTCATCGGGCCTGACCACCGTGTCGGAGGCGAAGTCGACCCCGAGGACGAGCGTGTTGCACGAGAACCTGGGAGCGGTGACCGTCGAGTGGGCGAAGCTGAAGTCGCCCTGGGCGCCGGTGATCGTCAGCGAGTTCTCCGCGTACCCGGCGCGCAGGAACTCCTCGGCCTCGCCGGTGTCCCTCGTGTCGAACGCGTGCCGCGTCACCAGGGGCTCCGCGTGCTCGCCGAACCGGTCCATGTCGAGGCCTCACTGTTGAAGCGTCTCGCCGGGCGGGCGACCGTCGAGTTTCCGGCGTGTGACGGAGAACCGGCGCGGCACCGCACCTGTGTCACGTCAAGTGGGCCACAGATCGGCCGTGAAACGAAGGGTCTGCGCACGAAACGCAGGAGAGCCGCTGTTCCGGGGTACGTGCCGTGGCCCGTTCGGCGGAGGTGATCAGCCCGGTGGCGGGTATCGGGGGCGTCGTCGCCGATGGCCGCCCCTCACCGGCGCAGGGTCTCCCCGGGGGTGCGGCCGTAGACCTGCCGGTACTGCACGGCGAAGCGCCCGGGATGGGTGAACCCCCAGCGGGCCGCGATCGCCGCGACCGTGTCGCCGCGGGTCGGGTCGGCGGCCTGCAGATCGACGTGTGCACGGTCCAGCCGCACCAGCCGCAGGTGCTCCATCGGGGTGCTGTCCCGGTGGCGGCGGAACAGCAGCTGCAGGCCCCGCACACTGACCCGGGCCGCAGCGGCGATCTCCTCGACGCCGATGTCCTCGCCGGCGTGCTCGTCGACATGGGCCAGCGCGCGTCGCAGCGCGGCCGGTTCCACCCGGCCCGGGGACCCGCTCCGGTCCCACCGGGTCAGCCCGGTGTTCGGGAACGTCACCAGCGCGGCCGTCGCCACCGACCGGAGCGCCTCGGCCAGGACCAGCGGCGAACCGGCGATCTCGGCGTGTGACAGCACGTCCTGCCGGACGTGCGTCGTCACGGCGTGCCAGTAGCGGGCCGCCGAGCTCGACACCGGCGTCATCGACGTGAACGACAGCTCGTCCGGCCCGATCCCGAACACCGCGGTGGCGGCACGGGCGAGCACCACCGGATCCACCGCGACGGTCTCGATCGTCAGGTCCTCCATCACGCAGGACCAGTCGGCGTCCTGCAGGGTGGTCAGGACCGGCTGCCCGATCTCCGGACGCACCACGTCGCGGCCGGACACGAAGTCGATCGGCCCGCTCCGGCGGGTGGCCACCATGAACAGGTCCGGGTTCGCCTCGACAGTGGACCGGACCCCCATGCTGTAGCGGAGCTCGGCGAACGCGACGCCCGGGGCCACCATGCCGGTCTGCCGGAAAGCGAAGTCCTCGGCGTTCCCGAACACGTCCACGGTGAAGTCGGCATAGGTCTCCCGCAGCGCCTCGTGCGCCAGATCCGGGTCCGTGGTCCTGAGCTCGACCCGTGACACCGGAGGTGCCGGCTCCGTCATCGCCTGCCTCCCGCCCCCGACGACAGCGATCCCGACGAAATTCGTGAGCGTAGCCAGCCGGGCGGGTGCTGTCCTGTCCCGCCGCCGGCCCCCGCGGTCCGGGCCGGCTACCCGCGTGGGTGACCGCGGTGCTCGTCGATCACCGCCGAGACCGTCCGGAGTGACTCGCCGACCTCGCGGCCGGCCGCGGCCGTGATCAGCGCCTTCCAGAGCGCCCAGCCGCGGGCCCGGGCCCAGGTGTCCCCGGGGGCGTCCACCCCGGTCCGGAACTCCTCCCGGGCGGCGCCCTCGAACAGCGTCCACGCGGGCACCAGGTCGCAGGCCGGATCGCCCACCCCGCAGGTGCCGAAGTCGATGACCGCCGAGAGCCGGCCGGCGTCGGTGAGCAGGTTCCCGGCCGCGACGTCCCCGTGGAACCAGACCGGCTCCCCGGCCCACCGCGATCCGCGGGCGGCCTCCCAGACGGCGACCGCGTCGGCCGGGATCCGGTCGCCGAGCAGGTCGATCGAGTGGCGGGTCTGCTCGTCGTAGACGGCGAGGTCGGATCCGCGGTGGAAGCTCTGCGGCCCGGCGGCCGGCCCGTCGGCGGCGTCGATGCGCTGCAACGCCACGAGGAACCGGGCGAGATCCCCGGCGAACCGGGGATCGGTGCCCACCGCGGCGCGCGACACCGTCCGGCCCGGCAGCCACCGGCGGACCGACCACGGCCACGGATAGAGCCCGGACGGCCTGCCCTCGGCGACCGGCGCCGGGATCGGGACCGGCAGGCCGGGCGCGAGCCTCGGCAACCAGGTCAGCTCCTTCGCCACCGCAGCCGCGTACGCCTCGGCGCTGGGGAGACGGACGCTCAGCTCGGTGCCCAGCCGGAACGTGCGGTTGTCCCAGCCGCTCTCGGCCACCTCGGTCACCGGCAGCTGCGCCCACCTCGGGAACTGCTCCGCGACCAGGCGGGCGGCCAGGGAGGTGTCGATGTCGGCACGCTGCATCCGGCCCACCCTGCCCGTTGCGGGCGCCGCCCACGACCGTGTTCCCGGGAGCCTCGGGATCCCCGGGAGCAACCACCCGTCACCGATGTCCCGAATCGTGTGACGCCGGACGTCGCAGCCGGCGTACGGGCATGTCGTCGTCGCCGGGGCAGGATCCCGATGTCGTCGTGACGGCACGCCGTCGCGGCGGCCTACCGGACCGGGGTCAGCTCGCGCCGGAACCAGGTCCCCGGCTCTCCGTCGAGGTCGGACGGGTCGGCCGGGCCCACCGGGACGAAGCCGGCCTTGACCAGCACCCTCCGGGACGCGATGTTCGCGCTGGAGGTGGCTGCCCTCAGCAGCCGCAGCCGGTGGTGGGTCGCCGCGAGCCGGCACAGTTCCTGCGTGGCCGACGTCGCCACACCACGGCCGGCCACGTTCCGCGCGACCCGGTAGCCCAGGTCCGCTGCGCCGTTCCGGAGGTCGTACAGGTTGAACCTGCCGACGACCGAGCCGTCATCGGCGACGAGCAGGTAGAAGGCGCAGATCCCGGCGTCCTGCTCCGCGAGCAAGGCGTCGTACCGGGTGCTGAACCGGGCGAAGTAGTCGTCACCGCGGTCGGGGACCGTGGCGGCGAAGTAGCCGCGATTCGCGAGCTCGAACGCCAGGACGGCCTCGGCGTCACCGGTGCGCAGCAGCCTCAGCTCCGGCATGTCCGCCGCTGACCGTCGAGGCTGGAGGTGGCCGGCATCCGACGATGCTAGCGCCGTCGCCGGGCAGCGGTGACCCCTCGCCGAAGCCGGCGAGGACGGCCCGGAACAGAGCGCTCCCGCCGTCGGTGCGGTCGCCGCGGTAGGCCGCGATCACGCAGCCCGTGACCGGTCTCCTCGGCGATCGGTCCATGATCCCGCCCGGAATCCCGTCGAACGGCCGATCAGCGCCGACGGCGGTGGTGGACCGAGACCGCACCGTTCGGCAGCACGGTCGTCGACACCATCGACCACGCTCCCGCGACGTCGTCCGGCAGCAGGCGCAGCCCGCCCCCGAGCAGCACCGGGACGATCGCGAGGCGCAGGTCGTCGACGAGGTCCTCGCGCAGCAGCGACCCGATGAGCGTGGCGCTGTTGAGCACCAGGACGTCCCGGCCGGGTTCGGCGCGGAGCGCGCCGACGGCGCTGCGCGGGTCGCGGAAGATCCGCGAGTGCGACCACGGCGCGTCGTCCAGGGTCGTCGAGACGACGGCCTTGTCGACCGCGTCCAGCCACCGGCCGAGCTCGCGGGTGCGCGGGTCCGTGTCGTCTGCACGGGTGATCCCCGGCCACACGGAGTGGAACCCGAGGTAGTTGTTCCGTCCGACGAGGACGGACGAGCAGCCCCGCCAGATCCCCTCGAAGTGCTCCAGGGTCGCGGGATCGGCGGCGTGCTCGTGCAGCCACCGGTCCTCGGCCGGGCCGCCGGGGCCGGACGAGTACCCGTCGACGGACACACTGCACCAGGCGATGATCTTTCGGTCCGACGTGCTCATGTCAGGGCGGACCGGCCGACCGTGCCGGACTCATCGGTCCCGGGTGCTCAGCGCGACTCGGGATCCTGGCCGCGCGCGGCCCGGCCGCCGTCCACCGGCAGCACCACCCCGGAGACGAAACCGGCCGCGTCGGACAGCAGGTACGCGATCGCGTCCGCCACCTCCTCGGGCCGCCCGACCCGGCCCAGCGGGTGGATCTCGGCCATCTCCCGCCGGGTCCGGGCCGCGGCCTCGGCGCCCAGGTCGTCGAGGAACGCCTGGTAGCGATCGGTGGTGACCGAGCCCAGGGCGACCGCGTTGACCCGGATGCCGTCCGGGCCGTGGTCCACCGCGGCGGCCCGGGTCAGACCCTCGACCGCCGCCTTGGCGGTGGCGTAGGGGAGTGCGCCGCGGACGGCACGCCGGGCCTGGTGGCTGGACACGTTCACGATCGAGCCGGGCGTGCCCTGGGCGCGGAAGCGGCGCACCGCGACGGCCGTGCCGACGACGGCCGGGGCGAGGTTCGCGGTGATCAGCGCGAGCAGCTCGGCCGGGGACGCGGTGTGCAGCGCGGCGTCGGAGAACACGGCGGCGTTGTTCACCCAGCCCGCCAGCGGCCCGATGGCCTGGGCGAGATCGGCGGCGTCCCCGGCGACGGCCGGATCGTCGGTGCCCCCGACGACGGCGGCGACCCGCGGCCCGGCGGGATGGGCACCGACCCACCCGAGGGCACCCGGATCGCGTTCCAGGACGACGACGGCGTCACCGCCGGCGAGCAGCTTCTCGGCGACGGCGCGACCGATCCCGCGACCGGCGCCGGTGACCACGTGGGACCGGACCATGCCGCCGATCCTCTCGCGACGCCGGGTCCCAATCCCAAGGCATTCCCAAGAATTCCGGGATCCGATGGAAACGGTCGTCGACTGCCGGGATTCTCGCCGCAGGGGCACGAATCGGGGGGAACGAATCGTGGGCACTCCGCCGTCGCGGAAGGCGCCCTCGTCCTGCTGACTGCCGTCCCGGCGTCCGTCGACGAATGACGAAAGGGATCTTCAGTGACGAGGATGTCCACCAGTTCCGCATGGGTCCGAACGCGATCGTTCGTCGTACCGGCGGCAGCGAGCCTGATCCTGTTCTCGACCGCTGTCGCCTCCGCGCCGGACCACGACCACCGTCCCGTCGGGCTGGTCGCCCAGCAGGAACAGGACGAGCCGGTCCGGGACGAGTTCTTCTGGCTCGCCGAGATCAACAAGGCGACCACCGTCATCAACAGCGAGGAGGGGCTGCTGGACCCGGCGATGGTGCCGGGCATCGCGGCCGCCCTGCAGAAGGTGATCGACGACGGCGCCGCACCCGGTGCCGAGCGCCCGTCGACCGTCGTCGCCTTCGAGCCGCTGCTCATCGAGGCCGGGTCCACCGACGTGACGCTGCTGCACGCCGGCCGGTCCAGTCAGGACATGCACGCCACCTACCGGGCCGCGATCCTGCGGGAGAAGCTGCTGGAACTCGCCGAGCAGCTGAACACCACCTCGCGCACGCTGGTGGAGCTGGCCGCCGCCCACACCGCGACGATCGTGCCGAACTACACCAACGGCGTCGCCGCCCAGCCGAACAGCTACGCGCACCAGCTGCTCGGCCACGCCGCCGGCTTCGACCGGGATGCCCAGCGGATCCGGGAGGCCTACGCCCGCGTCGACCGCTCCGCGATGGGCACCACCGTCCTCAACGGCACCGGCTGGCCGCTGGACCGGCAGCGGATGGCCGACTACCTCGGGTTCGGCGCGCTCGTCGACAACGCCTATGACGCCTCGCAGATCTCCTCGATGGAACACCCGGTGGAGGTCGGCTCGATCGTCACCGCGGTGGCGCTGCACAGCGGGAACTTCGTCGAGGACGTCCTCACCCAGTACGCGCAGACCCGGCCGTGGATCCTGCTCGAGGAGGGCGAGGGGAACACGTTCGTCTCCTCGGCGATGCCGCAGAAGCGCAATCCCGGCCTGCTCAACGACACCCGCAGCGAGGCCTCGCAGGCCGTCGCGCTCGCCCAGGGCCCGGTCTTCCAGACCCACAACATCACCCCCGGCATGCCCGACCCGAAGGAGGTCGACAACAACACCGAGGTGGTCGACGCCGGCATCGCGGCACTCGCCGGTCTCGACGAGGTCCTGAAGGCACTCGTCGTCAACCCGGAGCGGGCCCTCGAAGAGATCAACAGTGACTGGACGGCGTCCCAGGAGATCGCCGACATCCTGATGCGCGACCACGGGCTGCCGTTCCGCGAGGGGCACCACGTCGCGTCGGAGATCGTCACCTTCGCGCGGTCCAAGAACATCGGCCCGCTGGAGTTCCCCTACGTCGACGCCCAGCGCATCTACGCCGAGGCGGTCGCCGGGACGGACAACCCGCCGGAGCTCCCGCTGACCGAGGCCGAGTTCCGGGCGGCGCTCGATCCGGTCGCGATCGTGAACAACCGGACGACGTCCGGCGGGTCGCAGCCCGCCGAGGTGGAGCGGATGATCGGCGAGGCGCGGGAGCGGCTGACCGCGCAGGACGAGTGGATCACCCAGCGCCGCGAGCACGTCGCCGCCGCGCTCGCCGAGCTCGACGAGGACTTCGCCGAGCTCCGCGGCTGACCGGGCGACTCGCCGTTGTCGCTCGGACTAGTCACGACTAGTCTGGGAAGCTCGCTGTCGAGGACGCCCGGAAGGCGGAACCGAGGATGAAGCTGCTCGCCGGGACGACGGACTGTCGCAACGGCAACTGTCCGACCGCGTGGCTGACCGCGCAGGGAACGGTGGTCGTCCAGGGATACATCGTGTCCGACGATGTCGTGCGGGTCCCGCGCGACATCGTCGACCGCGCCGCCCGGGAACTCGAGGTGCAGGGCGCCGGGCGCTGCGCGGCGACCGTGCCGGGCGCCGGCGGGTTGCGGATCCGGGGGGAGTGGATCGACGTCGGCGGCACCCCGACGTCGCTGTCCTGCCCGGCGGGCGAACGCGCCCACGAGGTTCCGGTGTCCGCGGTGCACGAGGCCGCGATCGCGTCGGCGAGGGGAGCGGTGTGACGCCGGAGGACCTGGACGCGCTGTACCGGAGCTACCGCGAGTCGGCGTTCCGGCTGGAGTGCCGCGACGTCTACGCCATCCCGGGGGAGGATCCGGACTTCGACGCCTTCCTCGCCGGCGCCTCCTTCCCCGCCCGCACGGTCGACGACGACGACTGGCTGGCAGGCGTCCACGCCCAGGTGCGCAGCGGGAAGTACTTCGGCCGGGTCAGGCTGCTGGGACACCCGGTCACCGACTACACCCGATTCCAACTGCACTGCTACCCGCGGGAGAACATCCCCGCGGGGGAGGAGGTCCGGATCCTCGACCGGCGCCGGCTCCCGGCCGGCGACGACGACTGGACCCGTCAGGACTTCTGGATGTTCGACGAACAGATCGTCGTGTTGCAGCACTTCGACGACGAGGGCCGGTTCCTCGGGGTCTCCGCGGCGCCGGATCCCGCGCCGTACGTGGCCATCCGCCGTCGCGCGGTCGAGCTGTCGGTACCGTTCGACCGGTACGACCTGACCTCGGCGTCCCTCCCGGACGCCCCGACCTCCGAGCGTGCTGCGACCTGATCACCTGTGACCGACGCCGAGACCCACCACCAGCACCGGCGCCTGGCGGCTCACCTCAAGGAGCTCCGTCAGGTCGCCGGGTTGTCGGCCGCGGCCGTGGGGCAGGCGTCCGGGTGGTCACAGAGCAAGGTCTCCAAGATGGAGAACGGCCGGACCGCCCTGGTCGTGTCCGACGTGGAACGGTGGCTCGACGCCGTCGGTGCCGACGACGAGACGCGCGGCGAGGTCGTCGGGCTGGCCCGCGAGGCCGGTATCCGGGTGCGGCCGTGGCGCCACGCCGACCGTCCCGGCGCCGCGGACCAGGAGGCCCGCGGCCGACGCGACGCCGCGGCCGTCGGTATCGCGGTCTACCAGTCCGAGGTCGTGCCCGGCCTGCTGCAGACCCCCGAGTACGCCCGGCGCCTGCTCGAGGTGCACAGCCTGATGTCCCGCGATGAGATCCCGGCCGCGGTGCTGGCCCGGATGAACCGCCAGACCGTCCTGTTCGACGAGACCACGCAGTTCGATCTCGTCATCACCGAGACGGCGCTGCGATGGCGGCCGGGGTCGGTCTCGGTGACGCTCGCCCAGCTCGACCGGATCGAGGCGCTGGCCGCCCTTCCGAACGTCCGGATCGGGGTCATCTCCCGGGAGCGGCAGGAACGCCGCGAGGCGCGGCCCCTGCACTCGTTCGTGCTGCTCCGCCATGTCGATTCCCCCGCGGTCGTCGAGATCGAGACGCTGACCGCCGAGCAGCAGCTCACCGATCCGGCCGACGTGGCCCACTACGAGCAGTTCCTGGTCGAGCAGCAGGCGCTCGCCGCGCACGGAGCCGAACTCGTCGAGCTGCTGGACTCCGTCCGCGAGGAGCTGCGGCAGCTTCCCGGCCCGCGCTAGTCCGCGGGTGTCCTGCCGGGCCGCGTTCCGGCCGGGCGTGAACCCGTCCCGCTGTGCGACGGCGATCGGTCCGGCGCGGCAGCATGCTGTCCCGACTATCCATCCAGATTAGTCGGCGACTAGTCTCAGGTGTTCCCGATCGTCGATCCCGAGGAGCGCTGCGCATGTCCGGAACGCGGATCGTCCCCGGCCCCGGCCGGCCGTTGCCCGCCGCGTGCTCCGGCCGTGTCGATGACCGGTGACCGCCGGTGCGCGCGGGAGACGCGGTCCTCGTGACGGCCGTCGAGGACGGCCTGGAGCATCGGGTGGGCGCGGAGAACTGGCGGGCCGGTACCGCGGTCGGCCGGTTCCACACGCTGTGCGGGACGGTGATCGGCCCGGTGTCGCTGACGGTTCCGGCGGGGCCGCCGTGCCGGGTGTGCGACGTGCAGGCCGGCCCGGACCGGGACGCGGCTGCCGGTCATGCCGCCTCGTCCCGGCATCGGCGGAGGCGACGTCCCCTCGGCCGGCGGGAGGCGGGCCCGGAGGGCACCGCGGAGTGCACGGCGCGCGGCGCCGCCGCCCGGGAAGCCGGTGCGCCCGCAGCCGGCACGCGCCGCGGGTCTCAGCCGGATCGCAACCCGCCGTCCAGCACCGTCATCAGCCGCGCGACCCGGCTCCGCCCGGCCGGGGCGGGTGGGTAGCGCCGCAGCACGTCGACGAGCGCCGCGGGCGCCCGCCGCCGGGCCCGCTCGACGTGCCGGTCACCCACCGCCGGGTCGTCGCCCGCGGCGAGCTCCACCGCCCGGGCGGCGTGCGCGGCGGCCCGCAGGATGTGCCCGACCTGGGTGGCCCGGGCGATCGGGTGCAGGTAGGCGGCGGCGGCCGCGTCCCCCGCGGCGTGTGCGGCGTGCCGGGCGGGCCCGGGGCCGGCGTCCTTCGCGGCGCGGTGCGCGTCCAGCGCGGTGACCCGCTGCAACCGGGACCGCTCGGCGCCGCCGACGAACACCCGGGCCGCCTCGACGGCGGCGCGCGGGCGCGGATCGGCGGGCTCGGCGTCCTCGAACAGCGCGAGCACCTCCTCGGCGCTCCCCAGGGCGTAGCGGGCGACCACCCGCAGCTCGTCCATGGTCAGCGCGACGTCACCCGGCCCGATCCGTGCCACCGGCCGAGTATCCGCCGGTTCACCGCACCGGTGCGCCGGGACCCAGCGGGATCCCCAGGCCCCACCACACGAAGAACAGCGCGGTCCAGGCCGTCGTCATGGCGAACGCCAGCGGCAGCGTGAACGACACCAGCGTGCCGATCCCGGCGTCCGCCCGGTAGCGCTGCAGGAAACCCAGCGCCAGCAGGAAGTACGGGCTCATCGGGCTGATCGAGGTGGACCCGGAGTCGGCGATCCGGAACACCGCCTGGGCGGTCTCCGGCGGTACGTCGAGCAGCATCAGCATCGGGACGACGACCGGTGCGGTGATCGCCCACATCGCCGCCCCGCTGGTGATCACCACGTTCAGCACCAGCAGGAACGCGAGCACGGTCAGCAGCACCAGCCAGGTCGGCGCGCCGATCCCGCGCAGCAGGTCCGAGGTGCCCACCGAGATCAGCGTGCCGACGTTCGTCCAGCTGAAGTAGGCCAGGAACTGGGAGATCGCGAAGAAGAACACCAGCACCGGGGCCACCGTGACGATGCCCTTCGCCATGATCGCGGGCACGTCGTCGAAGGTCCGGATCGCGCCGGTCCGGACGCCGTACGCGATGCCGCCGATCCCGAACACGAGCGCGATCAGGAACGCCACCCCGGCCAGCAACGGTGACCCGGCGGGCCCGCCGTCCCCGCCCAGCGGCGCCCCGGCCGGCGCGGTCAGCAGCAGCGTGACGGTCAGCAGGGTGAGCACCGCGAGGAACGCCCGGCGCAGGCCGGACCGCTCGGCGGCGGACAGCTCCAGGCCCGGGTCGTCGCCGCCGGTGCCCCGGTCCGGTTCGAGCCCGTCGCGCCGGGTCAGTAGCAGCTCGGTGACCAGCGTGATCACCCCGGCGAGCAGCAGCGCCGAGGCGATGTTGAAGTACCAGTTGCCCAGCGGGGTCACGACGGCGCCGGGATCGACGATCCGCGCCGCCGCGGTGGTGATGCCGGCGAAGACCACGTCGTTGGGCGCCGGGACCGGGTTGGCGTCGTAGCCGGACGCGATGGCGGTGTAGGCGACGACCACGCCCAGGATCGGTGAGCGCCCGACCGCCCGGAACGCGATCCCGCCGAGCGGGACGAGGATGACGTAGGCGGCCGCCGACGCCACCGTCGACACCGTCCCCAGGAAGGCCAGCACGAACACGACCAGCGACGCCGGCACGTTCGCGATCGACGCGCGCAGCGCCGCCGCGAGCAGCCCGGTCCGCTCGGCCAGCGCCACCCCCATGATCACCACCATGATCGTGACCAGCGGCGGGAAGCTGCGGTAGGAGTCGAGCGCCGCGCTCACCGCGAACGCCAGGCCGTCGCCGCTGAGCAGGTTCCGGACCGGCACCCAGCCGTCGCCGCCCGGATCGACGGCCCCGGCCCCGGCCGCCGCCAGTCCCAGGCTCAGCACCCCGAGCAGCGCCGACAGCACCCAGAACAGCCAGAACGGGTGCGGCAACCGGTTGCCGAGCCGCTCGACCACGTCGAGCGCGCGGACCACGGCGGGCAGCCGCCCACCGGTCCCCGGTGCTGCGGGCATCGGCGCTCCCCCCGGAAATCCGTACTCGCTCCGGCGTGGATCCTGGCACGATGCCGGGAACTGCCGGGCTGCATCGGGGGAGGCGGGCGTCGTGGCCACCAAGGTCGACCTGAAGCGGGAGCTGCCCTGCTACACCGCCGAGCGCGACACCCCGCGCCTGATCGACGTCCCCGACCTGCGGTACCTGATGATCGACGGGCACGGCGACCCGAACACCGATGTGTACGCCGAGGCGGTCGGCACGCTCTACCCGCTCGCCTACACGCTGAAGTTCGTGGCCCGGGCCGAGCTGGGCCGCGATCACGTGGTGATGCCGCTGGAGGCGCTCTGGTGGGCCGACGACATGGCGTCGTTCACCTCGGCCCGGGACAAGAGCCGGTGGAGCTGGACCCTGATGATCCTGGTCCCGGACTGGATCGGCGACGACCTGTTCGCGGCGGCGGTCGACAAGGTCCGGGCCCGCTCGGCACCCGCCCGGCTCGGCGACGTCCGGTTCGCGACGCTGTCCGAGGGCCGCTGCGTGCAGGCCCTGCACATCGGCTCCTACGACGACGAGGCCGGGCTGCTGCGCCGGATGCACGAGGAGTTCATCCCCGGCCACGGCCTGACGATGACCGGCCGGCACCACGAGATCTACCTGAGTGACCCGCGGCGGGTCGCCCCGGAGAAGCTGCGGACCATCCTGCGGCAGCCGGTCGCGCCCGCCGGTCCCGGTCCGTCAGCCGGCCGGTAGCGCCGGGTCCGCCTTCAGCCCGACCCCGGACAGCTTCAGCCGCTTCGCCTCGCTCATCAGCATCGCCAGCGTCGTCGCCGCGGCCGCGTACCCGGTGCCGTGCGGCGGCCGGATGTTCGACAGGCAGTTGCGCTCGGAGTCCCGCCGGCCGCGCCGGGCGTCGTAGGTGAAGTAGACGCCGAGCGAGTCGACCGAGCTCATCCCGGGCCGCTCGCCGATCAGCACCACCGTGCTGCGCGCGCCGACCGCGGCCGCGATCTCGTCGCCCAGCGCCACCCGGGCCTGGGTGGCGACGACCACCGGCGCGACCCGCCAGCCGTCCAGCCGGTCCAGGATCTCGGCGAGCATCCCGGGCGCGTGCTCCTGCACCGCGCGCGGCGAGAGCCCGTCGGCGACGACCAGCACGACGTCGTGCTCACCGGCCGGCAGCTCGGTGCCCGCGGCGAGCAGCCTGCCGAGATCGGGCCGGGTCAGGTACTCGGCGCGGTCCCGCGGGGCGCCCGCCGCGCGCAGCGTGTCCACCCCGAGCGCGGCGACGGCGCCGGCCAGCGCGTCCACGTCCAGCGGCGAGTGCACCGCGTCCCGGGCGGCGGCGTGCGCGGCCCGCAGCTCCAGCAACCGGGCGGTGGGCAGCGCGTCCCCGGCCCGGCCGAGCGCGACCCGGGCCCGGGTGGAGGCGCGCAGCACGTCCAGCGGATCGGTGCCGGTCACCGGACGCCCGCGGTCAGCGTGCGGATGGCCGAGCCGGGCAGCTCCCGCACCCGGCCGTCCGGGGCGAGCATGTCCATCGTGGTCAGCCATTCCTCGAACTCCGGCGCCGGGCGCAGCCCGAGCACCTGGCGGGCGTAGAGCGCGTCATGGAACGACAGCGACTGGTAGTGCAGCATCACGTCGTCGCCGCCGGGCACGCAGATCACGAACGAGCAGCCGGCGGCGCCGAGCAGGGTGAGCAGCGCGTCGGTGTCGTCGGCGTCGGCCTCGGCGTGGTTGGTGTAGCAGACGTCGACGCCCATCGGGACGCCCAGCAGCTTCCCGCAGACGTGGTCCTCCAGCCCGGCCCGGGTGATCTGCTTGCCGTCCCGCAGGTACTCCGGCCCGATGAACCCGACGACGGTGTTCACCAGCAGCGGATCGAACGCCCGCGCGACCGCGTAGGCGCGGGTCTCCAGGGTCTGCTGGTCGACGCCGTGATGGGCGTCCGCGGACAGTGCGCTGCCCTGGCCGGTCTCGAAGTACATGCAGTTCGTGCCGACGGTGCCGCGGTTCAGCGACAGCGCCGCCTGGTGCGCCTCCGTCAGCAGGTCCAGGGTGACGCCGAACCCCTCGTTGGCGGCCTGCGTCCCGGCGATCGACTGGAACACCAGGTCCACCGGGGCGCCGCGCTCCATGATCTCGATCGACGTCGTGACGTGCGCGAGCACGCAGGACTGGGTCGGGATCGCGTAGCGGCTGCGGACGTCGTCGATCAGGTGCAGCAGCTCGGTGGTGCGCTGCGGCGAGTCGGTGGCCGGGTTGATCCCGATCACCGCGTCGCCGCAGCCGAGCAGCAGGCCGTCGACGATGGAGGCGGTCACCCCGGCCGGGTCGTCGGTGGGGTGGTTGGGCTGCAGCCGGGTCGCCATCGTCCCCGGGCGGCCGACGGTGGACCGGAACGCGGTCACCACCGGGGTGCGGCGGCCGACCGCGATCAGGTCCTGCAGCCGCATCAGCTTCGCGGTGGCCGCGACCATCTCCGGGGTCAGGCCCGGCGCCAGCGGCGTGATGTCGGTCGACGGCGCGAGCAGGTGCTCCCGGAACCCGCCGACGGTCATCGACGAGACCGGCGCGAACGCCTCCGCCGAGTGGGTGTCGACGATCAGCCGGGTGACGTCGTCGTCCTCGTAGGGGACGACGTGCTCGGTCAGGAAGGTCGACAGCGGCAGGTCGGCGAGGACGCCCTGGGCGGCGACCCGCTCCTGCTCCGACGACGCCGCGACGCCGGCCAGCACGTCCCCGGACCGTTCCGGTGTCGCCGCGGCGAGCAGGGCCGCCAGGTCCCCGAACTCGTAGGTGTGTCCGCCGAGCGTGGCCCTGCGCCGCGTCATGTCAGTTCTTCCTCCGCCTTCGCCAGCGCCGCGAACTCCTCGTCCGGTGCGGCCGCCACCAGGTGGTGCCGCGAGTAGAGGCCGAAGTACAGCATGAACAGGGCGAAGGCGCCCAGGGTCGCGCCGGCCGCGACCGGATCGACCAGGAACGTCGCGATCACCGCCAGCACCGCGATGACCAGCGCGAACCCGGTGGTGACGGTGCCGCCCGGGGTCCGGTACGGCCGCGGCATGCCCGGCTCGCGGCGGCGCAGCACGATGTGGCTGACCATCATCAGCACGTACGACAGCGCGGCCCCGAACACCGCCATGTTCAGCAGCACCTCGCCCTGCCCGGTCAGCGACAGGCAGAACCCGACCGCGCCGGGCACCACCAGCGCGAGCACCGGGGCCCACCGCGAGTTGGTCACCGACAGGACCCGCGGCAGGTACCCGGCGCGGGACAGCGCGAAGGTCTGCCGGGAGTAGGCGTAGATGATCGAGAAGAAGCTGGCGACCAGCCCGGCGAGGCCGACGTAGTTGACGACGACGCCCGCCGTGGAGCCGCCGAGCGCCTCGACCAGCGGGTTGCCCGACGCCGACAGCGCCTCGGCGCCGATCGCGCCGGTCGCCAGGACCAGCACCGCGGCACCGGTCACCAGCAGCACCAGCATCGCCGCGACGATCCCGCGCGGCACGTTCCGGGCCGGGTCGCGGGCCTCCTCGGCGGCCAGCGGGACGCCCTCCACGGCCAGGAAGAACCAGATCGCGAACGGCACCGCGGCCCAGATGCCCAGCCAGCCGTGCGGCAGGAACGGCGAGGCGCCCGCGGCGTCGGTGGGGGCGATGTCCACCAGGTTCGCCGGGTCGAACAGCGGGATCGCGGCGACCGCGAACACCACCAGCCCGGCGAGCGCGATCGCGGTGATCACGAACATCGCCTTGAGCGCCTCGCCGACGCCCGCGATGTGGATGCCCACGAAGATCAGGTACGCGGCCAGGTAGACCCACCAGCCGTCGGTGATGCCGAACAGGCCCAGCGACTCGACGTAGGCGCCGATGAAGGTGGCGATCGCGGCCGGCGCGATGGCGTACTCGATGAGGATCGCCGTCCCGGTGGCGAAGCCGCCCCACGGGCCCAGCGCGCGGCGGGCGAACGTGTAGCCGCCGCCGGCCGCGGGCAGCGCCGACGACAGCTCCGCCATGCCCAGCACCATCGCCAGGTACATGGCGGCGATCACGATCCCGGCGATCAGCAGGCCGCCGAACCCGCCCTCGGCCAGGCCGAAGTTCCAGCCCGAGTAGTCGCCGGAGATGACGTAGCTGACGCCCAGCCCGGCCAGCAGGACCCAGCCGGCGGCACCGGTGCGCAGACGCCGTCGTTCCAGGTAGTTCTCGGTCGACCCGGTCATGGACACGTCTCCGCTCCTCGAGGTGAGCGGATCGTAGGTGTGACCCCCGGTCGTGCGGGATACGCCGATGTGACGATCTGTTGCGTCCCGCAGCGGCGCCGGCGGGCCCGGTGTCGACGCGACGGGGTGACCCGACGACCCGGTCGTGCCGGGCCCCGATCACGGTGCGTGTTCCGGGAAAAGGGTACGCGTCCGTTCGGGTCCCGGCCGGTGACGGTCCGTCGCGGAATGCCGCCGGAAGCGACGGAACCGCGAGCGGCGGGCTGCCGGAAGAGAGCAGTATCCTCGCGGAAAGTAATGCCTGTCGTCCGATAGTGGTAAGGAATTCGTTGGAACGAGGGTCGACCGGATAGCGTTCTGTGCATCGGCGGGGCTCCCGAACCCACGCCGAACACGCCGGTCCGAAACGGACCCCGTACACAACGGAGAACTAACTGTGCTGAAGAAGGCTGGAATCGTCACCGCCGGCGTCACCGCTGGGCTGCTCGCCGTCTCGCCGCTGGCGTTCGCCGGCGACGGTGGTTGGGACCACGGCCACAAGCACGGCGACAAGACCGTCGTCAACGCCGACCAGGTGAACAACATCGACCAGAACCGCAACTCCGCGCAGCGCGGCCTGGTCAACGTCGGCGACGTGAACGCCCTGAACAACGCCAACGTGCTGTCCTGCTCGCTGAACAGCGCCGACATCGCCGCCAGCGTCCTGGGCATCCTCGGTGGCCAGGCCACCAACGGTGCCGACGCACCGAGCATCTCCGAGTGCTCCCCGGGCTCGACCTCGCAGACCAACATCCAGGACTGATCTGCGCCTGAGGTCCGAACCGTCCACGCCGATTCCGCGGGCCGTCTCCCGCGGAACCGGCGTGGCCCGGCCGGTCGTCCGAATTCCCCGCTCCTGCGAACCGGAGCGGGGAATTCGGCATTTCTGCGGTCACCCGGTCGGGAAAGGCCACGAATTACGGTCGCCGGATCGGGGACCGGCCGGTCGCGAGTCCGGCCCCGAGCGGCAGCAGCGCCGCGATGAGCGCCACGTCCGAGGCGAGCACGAGCGGGCCGATCGTGCCCGGGCGCCCGATCACGAACAGGATCCCGGCGGCGACGAGCAGCCCGCCCGGCAGCCGGGCGCCGGCCCGCAGCAGCAGCCATCCGGTGAGCGCCAGGCCGAGCGGGGCGAACCAGCCCCAGGGCAGGAACGCCAGCAGCGCGAGCAGCGGCACGCCGTCGCCGACCCGGTCCAGCAGGACGATCCCGGTCGCCGCGCCGTACATCGCCTGGATGTTGAACGCCGCCCCGGCGACGAACCCGATCGTGGCGACCAGTGCCACCCGGGGGGCGGCCCGCGGTGCCACCGGCTCCAGCGCGCGCAGCACACCGGGCACCGCGACCGCCAGCGCGAAGCAGGACCACATCCCGACGGTGCCGCCGAGCACGCCGTCGTTGATGCCGTTCTCCACGAACAGGAACAGCAGGCTGCTGGCCAGCAGCAGCAGCGGGCCCAGCACGGCGGCCGTGCCGGCGATCCGGTCCGCCGTCGTCGGGACGGTGTGCGTGGTCGTGTCGGTCACGACGGGTCTCCTCCCTCCCGGGGCACCCGCCCCGGGACCGCCGTCCACACTCGACCCGTCCGGGACGCCGGCCCAGCGTGCGGCCCGACCGGCAGGGGTGCGGACGGCCGCACCGCGGCCGGCCGGTCCACCCCCTGTCCGCGCGCGGCGGGCGTGGCGATACTCGGCCGATGACCCCGCACCGGCGGCTGCCGACCGTGCTCGCGGTCACCGGGACGGTCGTGGTGCTCGTCGCCCTCGCCACGCTGCTGGCCCGGGGCCGTGGCGCCGAGGTGCTCTACGGACTGTTCTTCTGGCACAACGGCCCGTCCGCGGTCGTGCTGCTCTGGACCGGCCGGTTCGTGCTGAGCAGGCGCCCCGGGCACGGCTCCGGCGTGGTGCTGATGACGATCGGGTGGATCCACGCGGTGCACACGGTGCTCGCCGCGGTCGCGGACGCCGCGCTGGTCCGGGCCGGGCTGAGCGAGCCGCTGACCGTGGCCCTGACCGACGGCATCCTGGCGGTGACCCTGCCGCTGTCCGCCACCGTGCCGCTGAACGCGATGAACTGGTTCTGGGTGCCCGCCGCGGTGCTCACCGCGGTCGCGCTGCCGGCGCTGTTCCCGGACGGCAGGCTCGCCGGCCGGACCGGCCGGGTGGCCGCGGTGGCCGGGACGCTCGGTGCCGGGCTGCTGGTCGCCGCGTCCGCCTGGGACGCCTGGCCCACCGCGACCTGGGCGGTGGCGGACCGGCCCGCCGGGATCGGCCTGCTCCTGGCGCTCGGCGGCGCCGCGGTGCTGGTCGGTGCCGCCGCGGCGCTGGCCGGGCTGGCCGGGCGGTGGCGGCGGGCGGATCCGGCGCAGCGCGGCCCCTACCGGGTGATCGGCGTCGTGCTGGTGCTGTTCGCGCTGGTGGGGGTCCTGACCCATCCGTGGCGGGCACTGTGGATCCCGGCGATGCTGGTGCTGATCAACCTGCTGGTCGTCTGCTACGGGGTGGCCGCGGCCCGCTACCGGCTGCACGAGATGGAGCCGGTGCTCGGTCGCACCGCCGTCGCGGTGGCGCTGTCCGTGCTGGTCGCGGTGGTCTACCTGGCCGTCGTGGTCGGGGGCGGCGGGCTGCTCGGCCGGCTCGGCGGCGCCGCGCCGGACGGGGCGCTGCCGGTGCTGGCCGGGGCGGCGCTGGTCGCCCTGCTGGTCGAGCCGGTCCGCCGGTACACCCGCCGGGTGACCGACCGGCTGCTGTACCGGCGCGACACCGACCGGCTCGGTGTGATGTCCCGGCTGGCGGCCCGGGCGTCCGGGACGGCGAGCCTGCCGGAGGTGCTGCACGACGTCGCGAACCTGCTGGTGCGCAGCACCGGGGCCGCCCGCGCGGAGGTGTGGCTGGACGGCGCGCGGGTCGCCGGATCGGGCACCGCACCGGCCCGGCCCGCCGAGCTGCGGGTGCCGATCGAGGCCGGTGACGAGCTGCTGGGCGAGCTGCGGCTGCTCGCCGTCGCCCGCGCCGACCTGGTGCGCGACGCCCCGTCGCTGCTCGACGACGTCGCCCGCGCACTCGGCCCGGTGGTGCGCACCGCGCGGCTGGCCGACGAGCTGCAGGAACGGCTCACCGAGCTCGCCGAGTCGCGCCGGCGCCTGGTGGAGGCGCACGACGCGGCCCGCCGCGGGATCGAGCGCGACCTGCACGACGGCGCCCAGGCCCGGCTGGTCGCACTGCGGATGCGGATCGGTGCGCTGCACGCCGGGACCGGCGATCCCCGGCTGGCCGAGCTGGGATCGGAGGTCGACGCGGTGGTGCGCAGCCTGCGTGATCTCGCCCGCGGCCTGCACCCGCCGCTGCTCGACGAGCTCGGCGTCGCCGCCGCGCTGCGCGCCGCGACCCGGACCCTGCCGGTGCCGGTCACCGTCGGCGGCACCGGCTTCGGCCGCCGGGCCCGGGCGGTCGAGACGGCGGTCTACTTCAGCTGCCTGGAGGCCGTGCACAACGCGGTGCGGCACGGGTCGCCGTCGCGGATCGCGATCGAGCTGACCGGCGGGCCGGACGGGCCCGCCTTCACCGTCACCGACGACGGCGGCGGGTTCGGTCCCGGCCCGGCCGGCCCGGGGACCGGGCTGACCAACATCGCCGACCGGGTCGCCGCGCTCGGCGGCCGGGTCCGGATCGACGGCGGCGCCGGCGCGGGCACCCGGGTCGAGGGCACCCTGCCCGATCAGCCGGAGGTCGCGGAGAGGTAGACCAGCACGGCCCGCACCCGGCGGTGCACGGCGTCGTCGTCGGGATCGAGGCCGAGCTTGGTGAACACGCTGGTGATGTGCTTCTCCACGGCGCGGTCGCCGAGCCGCAGCCGGTCGGCGACCGCGCCGTTCGACAGTCCCTCCGCGACCAGCCCCAGCACTTCCCGTTCCCGCCCGGTCAGCCCGGCCAGCGGCGACGCGGCCCGCCCGGACCGGGCCGCCACCAGCGCCTCCACCACCTGCGGGTCCAGCACGGTGCCGCCCGCGGCGACCGTGCCGATCGCGTGCCGCAGCGTGTCCAGGTCACCGATCCGTTCCTTCAGCAGGTACGCCCGCCCGGCGGCGCCCGGGGTGAACAGCCGCAGCGCCCAGTCCGGCTCCACGTACTGGGAGAGCACGACCACCCCGGTCGACGGGTGCCCGGCGGCGAGCTCCTCGGCCGCCCGGATGCCCTCGTCGCGCAGCCCGGGCGGCATCCGGACGTCGGTCACCACCACGTCCGGCCGGTGCTCGGCGACCGCCCGTTGCAGCTCGGGCAGCGTCGGGACGCGGGCCACCAGGTCGAGATCGGGATCGGCGTGCAGCAGCGCGGCCAGCCCCTCCCGGATGAGGTAGCTGTCCTCGGCGGCGACCACCCGCAGGACCATGCCCGGAACCTAGCGGGGATCAGGGATGGTGCGGGAGCACCACGTGCGACGGGTGGTCCGGGCCGTGCAGCACCTCGTAGCGGATCCGGCGGCCGGTCACCGCGGTCGCCATCCGCTCGCCGGTGCCGTGGTTGCGGGCGAACCGCGGGAACGCGGCCCCGGCGATCTGCACCCGGATCCGGTGCCCGGCCCGCACCCGGTACCCGGTCGGGCTCAGCGCCAGCCGGACGACCGTGGTGCCGTCCGGCGCCGTCGCCTCCCGGCCGGGGACGAGCCGGTGCATCGCGTCGGTGACGTTCAGCGACGTCCCGTCCGGGGCGACGTCGCAGACCCGCACGAACACGTCGCCCTCGGCCGAGTCGGTGCCCTCGGCCGCGGTCCGCACGTACACCACCGCCGAGACCTGGCCGAGCAGGTCGAGATCGGTCTCCTGCGGCGGTCCGGTGTAGACGAGCACGTCGTCGCGGGCCTCGACGTCGCGGTTGTCGTGCTGCTTGGACGGGGGCTGCAGCATCGGCCCGCCGACCGTCGGCGTCGGGTCCGCCGGGTCGTAGACGAACGAGTCGGCCGCCGCCCCGGCCGACGGCGACTCGGGCAGCAGGCGCCCGCCCGGCGCCAGGTACCACTCGCTGGGCTGGGCGTCCGGCGGCGGCCAGCACGGCAGGTCGGTCCACCGGTCGGCGTGCTGGACGTAGGCGCGCACCGGGGCCCGGCCGTCGTGCGGCCCGCCGTGCAGGTGCACGCCGAGCCAGTGCACCGACTCGTGCGCGATCGTCGACACCGACCCGGCGTCGCCGTGGTTCCACGGGCCGATCGTGATCCGGGCGGTCGCGCCACCCCGCTGCAGCGCGGTGAAGTCGACCAGCTGCCGGTCGACGAACAGGTCCCACCAGCCGGTGACCATGCAGACCGGGGGCATCGCGGCGGCGTCGAAGCCGTCGTGCTCGGCCGGTGCCCAGAACTCGCGCGGCCGCTCGGCGTGCTCGACGAAGTCCCGCCAGAACATCACCGGGGCGCCGGTGAGTGCGACGTCGGCGGCCTGCAGCGGCAGCGAGCGGACGGCGCGGCGCTTGCGCCTGCTGAACACCGGCGTCGCCAGGACGCCGGTGACGGCGCCGATCCGCTCCTGGCGGCCGATCTGGTTCACCCAGCCGGCCAGGTTCAGCAGCCCGGGGGCACCGCCCGGGTAGAACGTGCTGGTGAACTCGGACGCCGTGATGTCGGCGTTCATCGAGCACAGGCCCGGATCGGCGTAGGGGGCGACCGCCCACTGGGTGTGCCCGACGTAGCTGGGGCCGACCATCGACACCCGGCCGTCGCACCACGGCTGCGCGCGGACCCAGTCCAGTGTGTCCAGCCCGTCCGCGCTCTCGTGCAGGAACGGCCGGAACTGGCCGCCGGAGCCGAAGGTGCCGCGGGTGCTCTGCACCAGCACCTGGAACCCGCGGCGGGCCAGCAGCGAACCCATCAGCGAGCCGAGGCCGTCGCGGCCGTAGGGGGTGCGCACCAGCACCGTCGGGCGCGGCTCGACCGGGCCGGGACGGCGGAAGTGGTCGGCGAGCAGCACGACCCCGTCGGACAGCGGGACGCGCAGGTCCCGCTCCCGTACGTAGGGCACCGGCGGGCCGGTGAAGCCCAGTCGCCGGTCGATCAGACGCTCCGCGAGCGCGGCCATCGCCACCTCCCCCCCTCGGGCCCGCGTGGCTGCGGGGCCCCGGCCGATCGTAGGAGAACCCGGTTGCCCGCTCAGGTCGGCGGCCGGTATCCACGGCGGATGGCAGCTCCGCAGACCGTCCCGCCGGTGCTCACCGACGGCGTGGTGACCCTGCGCGGCTTCGCCGAGTCCGATGTGGCCGAGATCGCCGCGATCTACCGGGACCCCGAGGTCCGGCGCCGGACCACGCTCGGGGCGCACCTCGGCACCGCCGACGCCCGGGCCTGGACGGAGCTGGTCGCGGCGAACTGGGCGACCGGCGACGGCTTCGGCTGGGCGATCGAGGCGGCCGGGCCGGACGGCCGCCCCCGCTACGCCGGGCAGATCGACCTGCGCCCCGGCCCACCGCCGAGCGTCGGCTTCCTGCTCGCGCCGTGGGCGCGCGGCGCCGGCCGGATGAGCCGGGCGCTGCGGCTGGCCGCCGGCTGGGGGTTCACCGGGGCCGGGTTCGAGGTGCTGCACTGGGCGTGCCGGGCCGGGCACGTCGCGTCCTGGCGGGTGGCGCACGCCTGCGGGTTCGCCTTCGACGGCGTCCGCACCCGCGCGCTGCCCGGCCCCGGCGGGCTGGTCGACGCCTGGACGGCCGTGCTGCTGCCGGACCCGGCGGTCCCGCCGGCGTCCCGGGAGCCGCGCACCACCTGGTGGCCGGTCCCGGTCCTGGGGGGCGGCCGGATCCGGCTGCGCCCGCCGTCGGGATCCGATGTGGACCGGCACCTGGCGACCTGCAACGACCCGGAGAGCCGCTGGTGGGACGGCACCCGCTCGCACGAGGCCGACGCCGCCGACGCCCACCGGTGGCTGCTGCACGACACCGAGCTGGCCCGGTCCCTCGGCGCGGCGGTGACCTGGGTGATCGCCGACCGCGACGACGACCGCTACCTCGGCACGATCACCGTGTCCGGGATGGACCGGCCCTACGCCCCGGCCGGCGGCGAGATCGGCTACCGCGCCCATCCGGACGCCCGCGGCCGTGGCCACGTCGCGGCGGCGCTGCGGCGGGTCACCCGGCACGCCTTCACCCCGGTCGCCGACGGCGGGCTCGGCCGGAACCGGCTGGCGCTGGGCACCGCCGCCGGGAACGGCGCGAGCCGGCGGGTGGCCGAGCGGGCCGGTTTCCGGCAGGCCGCGGCGTTCCGCGCGGACGGCGTGTGCGGCCTCGACGGCGGGATCGTCTCCGACGGCGTCTGGTACGAGCTCCTCGCGGCCGACCGGTGATCGACACGTCCCCGGCGCGCCCGGGACCGTCGGTGGTCCCGCGTAGCCTCCGCCGGGTGCAGGTGCTGCGGATGACGTGTTGTGACCGGGAGTGGGTCGGGGCGGACCGGGCCCACTGCTGCGGCCGTTTCGGCGGCTGCGGTGCCGTGTTCGACGACGCGGAGCTGTGGGACACCCACCGCCCGCGCGGCGCCTGCGTCGCCGATCCCGGCGAGCTCGGGCTGATCGCCACCCGCAACGGGATCTGGCTGCGGCCGCTCGACGCGGCCGGCTGAGCGGGATCCGGCCGGGGCGGCCCCGGCTCAGCCGGTCGCGCGGGTGATCCCGCGGAACACCGCGTCCTGCTCGCCGGGATTGCACACCAGCACCAGGTCCAGGCCGGTGAACCAGAGCACCGATCCGGCGCCGAACCGCCTGCTGCCGCCCGCCGCGCAGCGCAGCTCGATCACCCCGGCGTCCACCACGACCAGGGCGCCCCGCCACTCGTCCTCGTGGTGCGGGCGGGAGCCACCCGGCGGCAGCCGCACGGTCCGGGTGCGGAACGACGGCGAACCCGGCATGGCCCAGCCCCTTCCGCCGTCGGCACCAACGGGGGAGACCGGCCGGACCGCCGGAAGTCATCGGTCCGGCCGTGCTCAGGCCGCGATCGGGGGCGCCAGCACCTCGCTCACCGTCCGGTAGCCGACCCGGGCGGCGGCGGTGACCTTCGCCCGGTCGGTGGTCAGCCCGCGGACCCCGGTCGAGCGGTGCGGGGTCAGCGTCAGCAGGTGCGCGCCGCGCCGGTCCGGATGTGCCGCGTCGGTCAGCAGCGACAGGCACTCGCCGTGCCGGGCGGAGTCCTGCGCCATCCGGCCGAGCCCGGGGGCGAGCCGGTCCAGCGACCGGGCCCACAGCGGGACGCGGGCGTCGGCGGGTGGTGCGGTCAGCTCGTCGGCGGTGCGGGTCATCAGGGCGAGCACGTGGGTGGCGCCGCCGCGCAGCGCCCTGGCCACCGGCAGCGGATCGCCGACCGAGCCGTCGATCCACTCGTCGTCGCCGATCCGGACGGGCGGCCCGGCGAGCAGCGGGATCGTCGCGGTGGCCCGCATCGCGGCCTTCCAGCCGGCGCCGTCGGGCAGGTCGGTGAGCACGTGCGGGGTCAGGTCGCCGGCCCGGGTGACCAGCACCCGCAACGGAACCGGGCTGGTCACCAGCGACGACCAGTCGGTGGGCCGGGACTCCACCAGGATGTGGTCGAGCAGGTGGTCCAGCGACACCATCGGCCGCCGGGTGCCGAACCGGCGCGGGTCGATGAACTCCCGGCACGCCATGTCGTCGCCGAAGATCCGGGCGGCGTCGGCGCCGTGGCCGAGCACCAGCGCGGTCCCGACGAACGCACCGGCCGAGCTGCCCCACACCTCGTCGAACAGGCCGGCGGCGCCGAGATCGGCCAGCGCGTGCACCATGCCGCCCGCGTAGGCGCCGCGCATGCCGCCGCCGCCGACGACCAGGGCCAGCCGGTGCCCGTCGTCGTGCCGGCCGGGGCCGCGCCCGGCCGCCAGGCGGGCCGCGAGCAGCCGCAGCACCTCGGTGTCGCCGTGGGCCCCGGGGGAGACGGGGGAGTGGCTCATGGCGGCCATCCTCGTCCCCGCCGCAGCGGCGGGTCGCCCGGGCCGGGCCGGGACCGTTCACGTGCCACCGGTCGCGGCCCGCCCACCGCCCACCGCCCCGTGGAGGGGCCGGGGCGGGGCCCTAGTAGGTTCGCGCGACCAGGGGGTACATCGTGACGCAACGACGCCAGCCGCAGTTGGGGGCGATCGAGTCGACGTCGCTTCCGGCTGCGCACGCCCGGGCCCGCGACGCCCGCCGGCGCCGTCCGGTGGCGGCGGACCCGGCGGCCGCCGGCCTGGCCGACGATCTCGACCTGGGGGCCGCGCCGGGCCGCGCCGACGCGCTGTGCACGCTGCTGCGCGCCGCCGTGCTCGACCACTGGGTCCGGGAGTTCGTGGGCCGGAACCCGGCGGGGACGGTGGTCGAGCTCGGCCCGGGCCTGGACTCGCGGGCCGGCCGGCTCGGCACCGCCGGTCCGGCGCACTGGGTCGACGTCGAGCTGCCCGAGGTCGCCGACCTGCGCCGCGAGCTGCTGCCCTCGCCCGCGCACCTGGTGGCCGGGTCGGCGCTCGACGAGGACTGGCTGGAGCTGGCCGGTGAGCTGCCCGGCCCGTACCTGGTGGTGTCCGACCAGGTGCTGTCGCTGCTCCCGGAGCAGGGCGTGCAGCGGATCGTGTTCACCGCGGCCCGGATGCTGCCGGGCGCGGAGCTGGTCACCGACGTGCTGTCCCGGGCCGCCGCCGGGCGGCTGGGCACCGGCCCGCTGCGCGCGCTGGAGGTCGACTGGACCTGCGAGGACCCGCGCGAGCTGGAGCCGTGGGGACTGCACCTGCTCGACGCCTGCGGGGTGGGTGACCCGCCCGCCGCCGTCGCCGGGCGGCTGCCGCGGACCACCCGGGCGCTCGCCGCCGCGCTGCGCGCCACCCCGGCGCTGCGCGGGCACCGGCTCGCCCACTACCGGATCCGGCCCGGCTGACCGGATCGCCGGGGCCCGTCGTGGCCGGACCCGGCTCCCCAGTCGGACCGGCCACGACGTGACGGCGACCCCCGGGGCCGCCCACCCCGGCGCGCTGCGCCGGGCACGACCGGTACGACGAGCCGGAGCGCCTCCGGTGACGGCACGCGCGGCCGGATCATCAGAAGTGGGGAGCGGGCCCCGTGGGTAGGCTCGGCACCGTGACCGTTCCGAAGATCGAGGCGGATCCGGCGGAGGTCGGGCTCGACGCGGCCCGGCTCGGCCGGATCGACACGCACTTCCGCCGCTACGTCGACGAGGGCAAGCTCCCCGGCTGGACGATCGCGGTGGGCAGGGGCGACCGGCTGGTGCACCTGTCGCACCACGGCCGGCGCGACGTGGAGGCCGGGCTCCCGGTCACCGACGACACGATCTGGCGCATCTACTCGATGACCAAGCCGATCACCTCGGTCGCCGCCCTGATGCTCTGGGAGCGCGGGGCGCTCGAGCTGACCGATCCGGTGTCCCGCTACATCCCGGCGTTCGCCGAGCAGCGGGTCTACCGCGGCGGCTCCGCGCTGAACCCGGGCACCGACGCCGCCCTGGAGCCGGTCCGGGTGCACCACCTGCTGACCCACACCGCCGGGCTCACCTACGGCTTCCACCACGCGCACCCGGTGGACGAGATGTACCGGTCCAAGGGCTACGAGTTCGGCGCCCCCGAGGGCGTCGACCTGGCGACGGCGGCCGACCAGTTCGCGTCGTTCCCGCTGCTGTTCCAGCCCGGCACCGAATGGAACTACTCGGTCGCGACCGACGTGCTCGGCCGGGTCGTCGAGGTCGCCTCCGGGCAGCGGCTCGACGAGTTCCTGCGCACCGAGATCCTCGATCCGCTCGGGATGACCGAGACCACGTTCTCGGTCGCGCCCGGCTCGCCGGAGGCCGAGCGCCTGGCCACCCTCTACAACGCCCGGCCCGGCGGCGGGCTGGTCGTCAACAAGGTGCTCGCGCGCGCGGCCACCCGCGAACCGACCTACCTGTCCGGCGGCGGCGGGCTGCTGTCCACGGCGGGCGACTACCTGCGGTTCGCCCGGATGCTCGCCCGCGGCGGTGAGCTCGACGGCGTCCGGATCCTCGGCCCGCGGACGCTGGCCCGCGCCACCCGCAACCACCTGCCCGGCGGCGGCGACCTGGAGACGGTCGGGCGGCCGATCTTCTCCGAGTCGGCGTTCACCGGCGTCGGGTTCGGCCTCGGCTTCTCGGTCGTGATCGACGGCCCGGCCGGCAAGCAGCTCGCCAACGAGGGCACGTTCGCCTGGGGCGGGCTCGCCTCGACCGCGTTCTGGGTGGACCCGGTCGACGACGTCGTGGCGCTGTTCTTCACCCAGCTGGTCCCGTCCAGCACCTACCCGATCCGTTCCCAGCTCCAGACGCTGGTCCAGCAGGCGGTGATCGACTGATGAAGCCGGCTTCCCCCGCGCTCGCCTTCGCCATCCAGACGGTGGTCGTCGCGGCCTCGCTCTGGGTCGCGACCGTGCTGGTGAGCGGGATCGACCTGGCCACCGGGACGACCGGCGCCCGGATCGGGACGCTGCTCGGCGTCGCGCTGCTGTTCGGCGTGGTGAACGCCGTGGTCAAGCCGATCGTGGCGACGATCGGCTGCCCGCTCTACATCCTCACCCTGGGCCTGTTCGGCCTGGTCGTGAACGCACTGATGTTCATGCTGACCGGCTGGCTGTCCGGGGTGCTGAACCTGCCGTTCGTGGTCGACGGGTTCTGGGCGGCCTTCTGGGGCGCCATCATCGTCGCGATCGTGTCGTTCTTCCTGAACCTGGTGGTCCCGGACCGCTTCGACCGGAGCTGACCCGGCGGGGGCGGGCGCCGGCGCCCGCCCCCGGCCGCGGGTCAGACCGGCCAGGTCTCCTGGCGGTACGCGCCGTCCCAGAACATCCACTCGTAGCGCGACGTCGTGGTGAAGTGCGCCCGCATCCGGTCCAGCTCGGTGTCGGAGACGGTGCCGCCGATCCGGTCGGTCGCGTCCAGCACGGCGTCGACGACGGCCCGGAACTCCTCGCCCGCGTACATGTCGATCCAGCGCTGGTAGAGCGGGTCCGGCGAGCCGGTGCCGACCAGGTGCTCGCCGACCTTCGCGTAGATCCAGTAGCAGGGCAGCACGGCCGCGACGCCCTCGGCGTACGAGCCGCCGTGCGCCGCCGCGAGGATGTAGCTGACGTAGGCGCTGGTGGCCGGCGCGACCGGGGTCGCCCTGGCCTCCTCGGAGGTGAGGCCGAGGCCGCCGAGCAGGTCGGTGTGCAGCTCGCGCTCGGCGGCGATCGCGCCGGCCGCGTGCTCGGCGAACATGACGGTGTCGTCGTCGTCCGGGGCCTTCGCCGCGCACACGGTCAGGGCCTTCGCGTAGCCGCGCAGGTAGTGCGCGTCCTGGATGATGTAGTGCCGGAACGCGTCGTGCGGCAGCGATCCGTCGGTCAGCCCGGTGACGAACGGGTGAGCCAGGATCTTCTCGTGGATGGGTTCGACGTCCGACCAGAGCAGGTCACGTGTGCGGTGCGCCATGACCGTCACCGTAGTGGCGGTGCGCGGCGGGCATCGGTGCCGGCGCGGTGCGGCGACCTGCACCGCGAGTGACCGTGACGGCCCCGTAATGCCTGGTCGACACGGTGTCAACCGGGCGGTGACACGACAGTGAGACGCTGAGCACTTAGCAGCGGAGATGGGCGGCGGGGCCGTCACCATGGGACGAGGCGGGCGGCTCAGCGCGGAGGGCGCGCCGATGTCAAGTCCCCCTATCGCGGAGGTGAGGGCATGAGCGCACCGGCGCCCATGGAGCACCACGAGAAGATGCGGATGCGGGCCGCCGCGTTCCGGGCCACCCGGGTCTACCCGGGCCCGGTCGGCGAGCTGATCTCCCGGGAGCTGCTGTCCTGGGAGGACTTCGGGTACCGCCTCGGCGGGAACCGCCTGGTGATGGACCTCGTCGACGACGTGCTGAAGTCCCAGCCCGCGTCGCGCTCCGACGCGGCCTGATCCCGCGGTCCCGGCGGCGCGCGCTCAGCGCAGCGTGCTGCCGGAGACCTCGGACGCCGGACCGGTCGGCGGGTCGCCGTCGGCCAGCCCGGCGACGGCCGCGGCCAGCACCACCATCGCGGCCAGCGTGGTCAGGCTCCCCAGCCGCGCGACGATCGTGAAGACCCGTGCCGCGGTACCGCCGCGCCCGGCGGCCTCCCGGGCCGGGATGCGGTCCCTGTTCGCCGGCGGGCCGGGCGCCGGCCTGCGCTGCTCCGGGGCGGCCGGCCGCAGTCCGGCGGGGCGCTGCTCGGCGGGTCGCAGTCCGGCGGGCCGCTGCTCGGTGGGTCGCTGCTCGGTGGGTCGCGGCCCGGCCGGCTGGGGGCCCGCGGGGCGCGGACCGGCAGCTCGCTGTGCGGCGGGCCGCTCCCCGCCCGGCCGCCCGCCGGTCGGGAACGGCGGCTCCGGGTGCGCCGCGGGCCTGCGGGTGGCGGACCGCTGCGCCGGCGGGCCCTGGGCGGGGCCCTGGGTGGGATGCCGGGTGGGGTGCTGGGTGGAGTGTTGCTGCCCGGGCGCGCCGTGGGCGGCCGACCGCTGTGCGGGCGGGCCCTGGGTGCCGTAGCGCTGCCCGGGGGTCCCGTCGGTGCCCGGCCGCTGGACGCGCGGGTCCCGGGTGGTGGGCTGCTGCGCCGCCGGGCCCTGCTCGGCCGCTCGGGGCGTGCCGGGCCGCGGGGCGGGGACGCCCGGCCGGTGCGTGAGGTCCAGGTGGCGGACGTCCCCCTCGGGCAGGACGCGCCTCGGCGCCTGCTCGGCGGCGCCGACGGGCCGGCGCGGGCTCGGGATGCGGATGACGGGCGCGGACATGACGATCACCACGATCTCGGGGGAGTCGATACGGGGTCTTCGGGATCCGGTGCGCGCCGCCGGTTCCTGCTTCTGCCCGTCTTGTCGTGTCAGGTGCTCACCCTGTTATCCGGTGACGGGTTACGCCAATCGTCGGAGTGACTGCTCCACCCGACAGATGGAACGAAACACCCGTACGTCATCCGGGGGATCACGCAGGGTTGCCGATCATCACTCTGTTGCGCGGGTCACCTGGTCCGGGAGGCGACCGATCAGGCCGCGCGAGTGCGCCACCGAGACCGCCTCGGCCCGCCCGGAGGCGCCGAGCTTCGCCATCACCCGGGAGAGGTGGACGCTGACCGTCTTCTCGCTGATGAACAGGCGCGCGCCGATGGCCCGGTTGGTGAGCCCGCGCGCGACCTGCTCGAGGACGGCGTGCTCGCGCGGGGTCAGCGGCGACGGCCGCCCCGCCCGGTCGCCACTGCTCGGACCGCCACCGCTCTGACCACCACTGCCCGGACCACCACTGCCCGGACCGGCACCGCTCTGACCACCACTGCTCTGACCACCACTGCCCGGACCACCACTGCCCGGACCACCACTGCCCGGACCACCACTGCCCGGACCGCCGGCGTGGCCGGCCAGCTCGGCGACCGCGGACGCCAGCGGGCGGGCACCGAGCCGCTGCGCGGTGTCCGCGGCCGAGGCCAGGTCGTCCGCCGCGGCCCGCCGGTCGGCGGCGGCACCGGCGGCACCGCGGCCGGCGCCGACGGCGCGGGCCAGCAGGACGGCCGCCCGCCGCAGCCGCGCCTGCGCGGCCCGGTAGCCGTCGCCGTAGCCGGCGAACGTGTCGACGACCGCGGTCCACGGGTCCGGGTCGGTCGAGCCGGTGGCCCGGCCGATCTCGGCCCGGGCGCGCAGGAGCCAGGCCCGGCCCTCCGGCCCGATCGTGGTTCCGCGCGGCATGCCGTGCCCGGCGGCGTGCTCGGCGACCCCGAGCAGCTCCGCGGCGGCCGCCCGGAAGGCGGAGTCGGGTGCGCCCTCGGCGCGGGCGGCGACGGCGAGATCGGCCTGGGCACCCGCGCCGAGCGCGCCGAGCGCGATCTGGCCGAGGTGCAGCGGGAACTCGCGGCGCAGCTCGTCGATCGCGGCCCGGGCCCGCCGGGCGGCGAGCCCGGGATCGCCGGCCAGCCAGGCGGCCTCCACCCCGACCATCCCGAGCAGCATCGGCACCTGCTCGTGCGGCGGCGGTTCGGGGGCGAACTGCTCCAGCAGCCGCTCGGCCGCCGCGAGGTCGCCGCGGGCGACGGTGACCATCGCCCCGGCCGCCGCCGGCACCCCGGTGATCTGCACCGGCACGGCCGGGTCGATGCCGTGCGCGATCCGGAGGGCGGCGTCCCACCCGCCGCGCTGGAACTCCACCCGGGCCCGCACCACCTGGAAGTCCAGCCCGTACCCGACCCAGGACAGGCCGTAGCCCGCCGCACGGCGGCTGCCGTCGTCGAACTCGGTGACCGCGTCGTCGAGCCGGCCCTCCTCCAGCAGGGAGACCCCGCGGTTCCACACCGTCCGCAGCTCGACGGTCCGGCTCCCGGACGCGGCGGCCAGCTCGGCGGCGTCGGCCAGCAGGTCCCGGGCGCGCGCCGGATCGCCCTCGGTCTGCGCGCAGAACGCCAGCGTGATCAGCGCGTCGGCGTGCGCCGCCGTCAGGTCCCGGAGCTCGGCGCCGGTCAGCGCGGCACGGTCGGTGCCGTCGACGACCGCGAGCGCCGCGCGCGCCTGCGGCCAGGCGGGCTCCGGCCGGTCGGCGTTGACCAGCGCGCGGGCGAGGACGGCGTGCGCCCAGGCGAGGTCGGGCCCGGGCGGCTCGTCGGCGAGCAGCCGGATCGCGGCCCCGGCGGCGCCGATCGCCTCCTCCAGCCCGGCCCCCCGGTCGAGCAGGCGCATCGCGTACCGGATGCGGGTGCCCGCCGCGGCGAGCGGTCCCTCCCGCTCGTCGGCGACCCGGACGGCGAGCGCCCCGAGCGCGGTCGCCCGCTCGGGATCCCCGGCCGCCCCCGCGGCCCAGGCCGCGTCGCGCAGCAGCACGCTCTCGGCGACCCCTGCCACCTGCACCGGATCGGGCACCGCCGGCCACAGCTCCAGCGCCCGCTCGGTGTGCAGCAGCGCCTCGGCCGGACCGTGCCTGCGCTGCGCCTCGCGGGCGGCGAGCACCGACGCGGCGAGCGCGCGCGGCAGGTCGTGCGCGGCGACCGCGTGCCGGGCCAGCTCCGCGGCCGCGCCCGGCTCGTCGAGGCGGTCGGCGAGCAGCTCGGCGAGCCGGGCGTGCCGGCGGACCCGCTCGCCGGGGAGCAGGTCGTCGTGCACCGCCTCGCGCAGCAGCGCGTGCCGGAAGGCGTAGGCGTCCCCGGCGGCGCCGGCCGGGACCAGGACGTGGTGCGAGACGGCCTCGCGCAGCCCGGCGGCCAGCTCGTCGGCGGGCAGGCCCGCGGCGTCGCGCAGCAGATCGTGCGGGATCCGCCGCTCGGCCAGCGACGCCACCTGGAGCACCACCCGGGCCTGTTCGGAGAGCTGGTCCAGCCGGGTGAGCAGCACGTCGGCGATGGCCTCCGGGAGCTCGGCCCGCCCGGCCGCGACCATCTCCTCGGCGAAGAACGCGTTGCCGCCGCTGCGGTCGGCGATCCGGTGCAGGGTCTCCTCGGGCAGCGGGCTCCCCGTCGAGGACGCGCGGTGCCGGACCAGTTCCAGCACGTCGGCGGCCGGGAGCGGGCCCAGCTCCAGCCGGCGCACCGCGGGCAACCGGACCAGCTCGGCCAGGGTGCGCCGGAGCGGATGCCTGCGGTGCAGGTCGTCCGACCGGTAGGTGGCCAGCACCAGCAGCCGCTGCGAGCCGAGCCGGGCCAGCAGGTAGCCGAGCAGCTCGCGGCTGGACCGGTCGGCCCAGTGCAGGTCCTCCAGGACCACCAGCAGCGGCGCCTGCGCCGCGCCGGCCCGCAGCGCACCGGCCACCCCGTCGAACACGGCCAGCCGGTCCAGCTCCCGGTCGGCTGCGGCCCGCTCGGGCGCCGGGGTGCCGCCGGGGAGCAGCCCGCGCAGCGCCGGACGTTCGGCGAGCAGCTCCCGGTCGGTGGCCTGCAACCCGGCCAGCACCTCGGAGAACGGCAGGTAGGGCAGCGGTGCCGAGCCGGTGTCCAGGCACCGGCCGACGACGACCCGCGCGCCGGCCGCGGCCGCGGCGGACGCCAGCTCGCCGGCCAGCCGGGACTTGCCGATCCCGGCGTCCCCGGACAGCAGCACCGCGCCGGCCCGGCCGCCGACCGCACCGGCCAGTGCGGCGCGCAGCGCGGCGAGCTCGGTCGCCCGGCCGAGCAGCACCGGCCCGGGGTCCGGCAGTGCGTCGCCGGGCCCCGGCGGGAGTGTCACCGGCCCGGCCACCGGGTCATCGTGGCACGCGGGTCCGACGATCCCGGCCGGATTCCGCGGCCGGCCGGGCCGGTGTCATCCGGAGCAGCCGGCGCAGCCGGAACCGGCGGCGGGCCGGACGGACGGACCGGGCCAGCCGGTCGGCGTCCGCCTCGGCCCGCAGCTGGTCCTGCCGCTGCCGGGCGAGCGCGGCGTGCAGGTCGGTGGGGTAGCGGGCGGTGCGGTCGTGGTCGGTGCGGTCGTGGTCGGCGTGGTGACGGGGCATGGCCACGACACTCGGCCTGAGGCCCGGCCCGGCACATCGGGCGGTCACGCACCGCCGATGGCCGCCGGCGCGGCCGTCCGGGGGTAAGGGGCCCTCAGGACGGCGGCGCCAGCAGCCCGCGGCGGTAGGCCGCGACCAGGTGGTGCGGGACCAGGTGCCGCCTGCCCTCCAGGGTGACCGGCACCAGGTCCGGTGCCTGTGCCTTCCACTGCGATCGGCGGTGCCGGGTGTTCGCGCGCGACATCCGGCGCTTGGGGACTGCCATCAGCTCTCTCCTTCTCGTTCGGTCCCGACGGTCGGGTCGTTCCGGACGGGATCGGCGCACGGCTCGTCGTGTGCCCAGCCGAACGGGTCCGGCAGTCCGGCCCAGGCGGCCTCGCCCGCCGCGATCTCGGCGTCGGACAGCAGCGCACCGTGCAGTGCGGCGTCGATCCCGTCCGGATCCGCGTCGTGGCAGAGCACGACGAGATCCTGTGCGCGGTCCCCCCAGCGTGGGTGCCAGGCCAGCGCGGCCATCGCCCGCCGCTGGTCGCCCGCCTCGGTCCAGGCCTGCTCGTCCGCGCCGTCCAGCCAGTCCCCGGCGTGCCCGATCCGCATCCCGCCGCCCGCGCTCTCCAGCCACAGCACGGCGTCCGGCCGGGTGGCGAGCCAGATCCGGCCGCGGGCGCGCACCACGCCGTCGAGCAGGGTGTCGATCGCGTCGTGCAGCCGGTCCGGGTGGAACGGCCGGCGGGCCGAGAACAGCAGCGTCCGGACGCCGTCGGCGGCGTCCAGCGGCGGTGTGCCGCGCAGCAGCGGATCGTGCACCCCGCCGGGAACGCCGCGGCGGGACTCCTCGGGGACGCCGTCGCAGAACAGCCGGTGGTCGCCGCGGGAGGGGAGCAGTCGCGGGGCGGTCGGGGCGAGCCGGTCGAGCACGGCCGCGGTGCGCCGGTCGGCGGGATCGTCGCCCTGCAGCGCCCGGGTGGTCACGATCACGTCCGCGAACTCGGCCTGGCCGACGGCGAGCTGGGCGACGGTGCGCTCGTCGTCGGGCAGTGTGCTCAGGCCGCGCTCGGGCAGCGTCGCGTCGCCGGTGGCGTCGTCGAGCCAGCTGTCCGGATCGAGCACCGTGACCACACCGCGCAGGTCGACCAGGTCGGTGACCAGGCGGGGTTCGGCGTCGCCGGACTCGTACAGCACCGAGCCGAGCGCCCAGCAGACCGGCTCGGGCTCGAGCCGCGGGTCCAGGTGCAGGACGACCCGGGACACCGTCCCGGCCAGCTGCACCAGGGTGGGCAGCACGTCCTCCCGGATGGTGCAGCTCACGCAGCCGTGCGCCAGCTCCAGCACGGTGTGCTCGTCGCGGCCGCCGGACCGGAACCGCCGGTGCACCCGGCCCTGGGCGAGGTGCCGCAGGTCGTGGTGCAGCACCACCAGTCCCGGGTCGAGCTCCCGCATCCGCGCGATCGTCCGCTCCGTCCCGTCGTGCGACGTGCCGCACAACACCACCAGCTCGGTCATGCCTTCCTCCCGGAGTCGACGTGGTCGCGGTCAGGTGTAGCCTAAACGAAAACGATTCCCATTGTTGGAGAGGAGGGTCCCGATGGCCAAGACGACGGACGTCCGGCCGATCGTCAAGCTGCGCTCGACGGCCGGCACCGGCACGACGTACGTCACGCGCAAGAACCGCCGCAACGACCCGGACCGGCTGGTGCTGCGCAAGTACGACCCGAAGATCCGCAGGCACGTCGAGTTCAAGGAGGAGCGCTGAGTGAAGCTCGCGAAACGACCGACCGCACCGGCGTCCGGTCGCGGCAAGCCGCTGCGCGCGGCGCGGCGCAAGCCCAATCCGCTGCACGCCCGCGGCATCGAGCACGTGGACTGGAAGGACGCGGCGCTGCTGCGCACGTTCATCTCCGACCGCGGCAAGATCCGGGCCCGCCGGGTCACCGGCCTGACCGGGCAGCAGCAGCGCCGGGTCGCCGTCGCGATCCGCAACGCGCGGGAGATGGCCCTGCTGCCCTACCCGCACGCGGGGCGGTGAGCGCGTGTCCCGTCGCTGTGACCTGACCGGGCGCGAGCCCGGCTTCGGCAAGAACGTCTCGCACTCGCACCGCCGCACCAGCCGGCGGTTCGATCCCAACGTGCAGCAGAAGCGCTACTGGTACCCGGCGGGCGGCCGCTGGGTCCGGCTGCGGCTCTCCGCGAAGGGGATCAAGACGGTCGACCGGATCGGCGTCGACGCCGCGGTCGACCGGATCCGGGCGAACGGGGTGCGTGTCTGATGGCCACCACCGGGCAGATCGCCAAGAACGAGCGGCGCAAGCGGATCGTCGCGCGCTACGCCGAGCGCCGGGCCGAGCTGAAGGCCGTCCTCGCGCGGCCGTCGTCGAGCGAGGAGGAGCGGGCCGCCGCCGCGGCCGAGCTCCGGCGTCAGCCGCGGGACGCCAGTGCGACCCGGGTGCGCAACCGTGACTCGGTCGACGGGCGCCCGCGCGGGCACCTGCGCAAGTTCGGGGTCTCGCGGGTCCGGCTGCGCGAGCTGGCGCACGACGGCTCGCTCCCCGGCGTCCGCAAGTCGAGCTGGTAGACAGGCTCCCACCTGCACGGATCCGGTTCCGGGGCCCCCGCTGCGGGGCTCCGGAACCGGTGTGTAAAGTTGGTCGCGCCGGTGAGCGGAGGGCGCAGGATTCCTCCGCGGACCGGCGGTGTCGGCCCCCTTAGCTCAGTCGGCAGAGCGTCTCCATGGTAAGGAGAAGGTCTACGGTTCGATTCCGTAAGGGGGCTCTGGAAGTGGCCTCGCCGCGCGGCGGCGGGGCTTCTTGCATGACGGTGTAGCTCAGTCGGTAGAGCAAGCGGCTCATAATCGCTGTGTCGCCGGTTCGAGTCCGGCCATCGTCACAGTATCGTCACAGTGCTGACGGAACACGTCCGCACACGACACGGAACACCTGCTGGGAGGCACCCGCGATGGCCAAGGCCACGGACGTGCGGCCGAAGATCACTCTGGCCTGCGAGGAGTGCAAGCACCGCAACTACATCACCAAGAAGAACCGGCGGAACGACCCCGACCGGCTCGAGATCAAGAAGTTCTGCCCGAACTGCGGCACCCACCGGGCACACCGCGAGACCCGCTAGTACCGGTGGTCGACCAGTCCTGGGTCGGGCGCACGCTCGACCCGGTCGGGCCGTACCAGGTCGGCCGGGAGAAGATCCGCGAGTTCGCCGTCGCCATCGGTGACGGCGATCCGCTGTTCCACGACGTCGATGCCGCCCGCGCAGCCGGTCATCCGGATCTGCTCGCCCCGCCGACGTTCCCGGTCTGCTTCACGATGCCGGTCATCGAGGCCTTCCTCAAGGACCCGGCCTTCGGCTGGGACTACACCCGCATGGTGCACGGCGACCAGCGCATCTCCTTCCACCGGCCGGTCCGCGCCGGTGACGAGCTGACCACGGTCGTGCACGTCGACGAGCTCCGCACCCGGGCCGGCAACCACATGCTGACCCTGCGGTGCGAGGTGTCCGACGGAGCGGGCGAGCCGGTCGTGACCACGCACTCGATGCTGGTCAGCCCGGCCGGGGACGACGCGTGAGCGCCCCGCTGACGCCGGAGTCCGCCGCCAGGGTGGCGAAGGGCGACGCGCTGCCCACCTTCGAGGTGCGGCTGACCCGGGGCGATCTGGTCCGCTACGCCGGCGCCTCCGGCGACCTGAACCCGATCCACTGGAGCGACCGGGTGGCCACCGTCGCCGGGCTCCCCGGCGTGATCGCGCACGGGATGCTGTCGATGGCGCTGGCCGGCCGGGTGCTGACGGCCTGGACCGGCGACCCGGCGGCGGTGCGCAGCTACGGCACCCGGTTCACCCGGCCGGTCGTGGTGCCCGACGACGACGAGGGCGCCACCGTCGAGCTCGGCGGCACGGTCGCCGAGGTGCGCGAGGAGGACGGCGTGCGGACCGCGGTGGTCGATCTCAAGGCGGTCTTCGACGGCCGGACCGTGCTCGGGCGGGCCCGGGCCGAGGTGGTCCTGCCGCAGTAGGACCCGGGGTGCGGGCCGCCTGCGGGGGGTGCCGTACACTCGTACCAGCCGGGCGCGCCGGATGATCGGTCGCGCCCGTCCCGCCGCCCTCAGGGGCGGTTCGGGGCATAGGGGTGTAGCTCAATTGGCAGAGCAGCGGTCTCCAAAACCGCAGGTTGCAGGTTCAAGTCCTGTCACCCCTGCCACGACGCCGCAGATCGCCGGACCGTCCGGTGGTGCGGTCGACGGCACGGACGACGAAGCAGAGCAGGTTCTCTCACACGGAGGACGTGACCGGCGGCGGGCGGGAGCCCACCGCGTGCGGAGGGCGAAGACGTGAGCGAGCTGGCGGGCGAACCTCTCGGCGCGGCGCGGACGCGACCGGCGAGCGTGGGCGAGGAGGGCTCGTGACCGACGAGAACGAGCCGGGCCGGCCCGAGCGGGAGCGCCCGAGCAACGCCGCCGATCGTCGTGGACGGCGGGCCTCCGGTGCGTCCGGTGGCTCCGGGGCGGAGGGCACCCCCGCCAAGGGGCGCGCCACCCCGTCCCGCGCCGCGGCCGCGGCGACCAAGGAGAAGAAGGTCTCGCCGATCGGCCGGGTCATCCGGTTCCTGCGCGAGGTCGTCGCCGAGCTCCGCAAGGTCATCTGGCCCAACCGCTCCCAGATGGTCAAGTACACCATCGCCGTTCTGATCTTCGTGTCGTTCATGGTGGCCCTGGTGTTCCTGCTCGACTCGGCGTTCGCCGAGGGCGTCGCGTTCCTGTTCGGCAGGGACTGACACGAGCGGTGGACCGGGCCGACCGGTGACGACCGACATCGATAAGGAAGCGAGAAGGACGTGACCTCCGACAGCAACGTGCACGACGAGACGGCCGACGAGGCCGTGCTCGACGCGGTCGCCGAGCAGGCGGCCGACGAGACGCTGCCCGAGCAGTCCGTCCAGGACGCCGACATCGAGGCGGCGCACGGCGACGACGCGGTCTCCGGCGACTACACCGCCGCCGACGACGACTCGACCCCCGGTGCGGCCGCCGAGTCGATCGACGGCGAGTCGGGCGACGGCGAGCCGGCGGCCGAGGAGCCGGCGGCTGACGGCGCTGACAGTGCCGATGGTGCAGACGGCGCAGACGGTGCTGAGGGCGCCGCCGACGAGCCGGCCGAGGACGTCGACCCGGCCGAGGAGCTGCGCGCCGCGCTGCGCCGGGCCCCCGGCGACTGGTACGTCGTGCACTCCTACGCCGGCTACGAGAACAAGGTGAAGTCGAACCTCGAGACCCGGGCGCAGACCCTGGACGTCGAGGACTACATCTTCCAGGTCGAGGTGCCCACCGAGGAGGTCACCGAGATCAAGAACGGGCAGCGCAAGAAGGTCCAGCGCAAGGTGCTGCCCGGCTACATCCTGGTCCGGATGGAGCTCAACGACCAGTCCTGGGGCGCGGTGCGGAACACCCCGGGCGTGACCGGCTTCGTCGGTGCCACGTCCAAGCCGTCGCCGCTGTCCATCAACGAGGTCGTGAAGTTCCTGCTGCCCAAGACCGAGGCCCCGGAGAAGAAGGCGGAGACCGGCAAGGCCGGCGCCGCCTCCGGTGGCTCGTCGTCGGGCGGCGGGACCGCGACCGTCGAGGTCGACTTCGAGGTCGGCGAGTCGGTCACCGTCATGGACGGGCCGTTCGCGACGCTCCCCGCGAGCATCAGCGAGGTCAACGTCGACGCCCAGAAGCTCAAGGTGCTCGTCTCGATCTTCGGCCGGGAGACCCCGGTCGAGCTCGGGTTCAACCAGGTCTCCAAGATCTGACCGGGTACCTGCGAGAGACGCCCGCGGCAAGGCAGGGCCGCGGCGTGTACATCGATCACTGAGGAACGGACATGCCCCCCAAGAAGCGGAAGCTCTCCGCGATCATCAAGCTCCAGATCCAGGCCGGCGCAGCGACGCCCGCCCCGCCGGTCGGCCCTGCACTGGGTCAGCACGGCGTCAACATCATGGAGTTCTGCAAGGCCTACAACGCGGCCACCGAGGCCCAGCGCGGCAACGTCGTGCCGGTCGAGATCTCGGTGTTCGAGGACCGCTCGTTCACCTTCGAGCTGAAGACCCCGCCGGCGGCCCGGCTGCTGCTGAAGGCGGCGGGCGTCGACAAGGGTTCCGGCGAGCCGCACAAGACGAAGGTCGCGACCGTCACCCGGGCCCAGGTCCGGGAGATCGCCGAGACCAAGTTCCAGGACCTGAACGCCAACGACCTGGACCAGGCGACGAAGATCATCGCCGGGACCGCGCGGTCGATGGGCATCACGGTCGAGGACTGAGGCTCGGTCCACACACTTTCCGTACGCGTGGGAGAGCCGGGCGCGGCTCGGACCACGACCTGACCTCACAAGGAGACGAGGACAGATGGCAAAGCGCAGCAAGGCCTACCGCGAGGCCGCCGCGAAGATCGACGCGGACCGCCTCTACTCGCCGCTCGCCGCGGCGACCCTGGCCCAGGAGACGTCCAGCAAGAACACCGACTCGACCGTCGAGGTCGCGCTGCGGCTGGGCGTCGACCCCCGCAAGGCCGACCAGATGGTCCGCGGGACCGTGAACCTGCCGCACGGTACCGGCAAGACCGCCCGGGTGATCGTGTTCGCCACCGGTGACAAGGCCGCCGAGGCCGAGGCCGCCGGTGCGGACGCGGTGGGCTCCGAGGACCTGATCGAGCGCATCCAGGGTGGGTGGCTCGACTTCGACGCCGCCATCGCCACCCCGGACCAGATGGCCAAGGTCGGCCGGATCGCCCGCATCCTGGGCCCGCGTGGCCTGATGCCGAACCCGAAGACCGGCACCGTCACCCCGGACGTCACCAAGGCGATCAACGAGATCAAGGGTGGCAAGGTCAACTTCCGGGTCGACAAGCAGGCCAACCTGCACCTGGTGATCGGCAAGGCGTCGTTCGAGACCGAGAAGCTGGTCGAGAACTACGGCGCCGCGCTGGACGAGATCCTGCGGCTGAAGCCGTCCGCCGCCAAGGGCCGTTACGTCAAGAAGATCACCGTCTCGACGACGACCGGCCCGGGCATCCCGGTGGACCCGAACCGCACCCGGAACCTGCTGGCTCCGGACACCGACGAGCAGGACTGACCTGCCCCGTCCGCACCACGCCGACGCCCCCGACTCCGGATCCGGAGCCGGGGGCGTCGGCGTGTGTGGGGTCAGGACCAGTCGGCGAGGACGGCGTCGACGTCCTCCGGGCCGGACCCGCGGGTCGCGGTCGCGGTGCCGGTCCGGGAGAAGCGCGGCGCCGGCGCGGCCTGGCGGACACCGTCGGCGGTGACGATGGTGCTGCGCGCCGCCAGGTGCGGGTTGTCGGCCGCCTCGGTGAACGACAGCACCGGTGTGGTGCAGGCGTCGGTGTGCTCGAACACGGCGGCCCACTCGTCGCGCGGCTTGGACGCGAACACCTCGGTGAACCGGGCCCGCATCGCGGGCCAGCCCGCCTCGTCGTACTGCGGGCCGAGCGCGTCGGCGTCGAGTCCGAGGCCGGCGATCAGCTGGGCGTAGAACTGCGGCTCCAGCGCACCGACGGCCATGTGGCCGCCATCGGCGCACTCGTAGACGTCGTAGAAGGGCGCGTGCCCGTCGAGCAGGTTGGCGCCGCGCTCGTCGGTCCAGGCGCCCTGGGCGAGGAAGCCCCGGAACATCTGGCTCAGCATGCTCACGCCGTCCACCATCGCGGCGTCGACGACCTGGCCCTCGCCGGAGGCGCGGGCCTCCCAGAGCGCGGCCAGCACGCCGATGACCAGCAGCATCGAGCCGCCGCCGAAGTCGCCGACCAGGTTCAGCGGCGGCACCGGCCGCTCCCCGGCCCGGCCGATCGCGTGCAGCGCGCCGGTCAGCGAGATGTAGTTGATGTCGTGCCCGGCGCGCGGCGCCATCGGGCCGTCCTGGCCCCAGCCGGTCATCCGGCCGTAGACCAGGCGGGGATTGCGGGCGTGGCACTCGTCGGGGCCGACGCCGAGCCGTTCGGTGACGCCCGGCCGGTAGCCCTCCAGCAGCACGTCGGCCTTCTCCACCAGCCGCAGCACGGTCTCCCGGCCGGCCGGGTCCTTCAGGTCGGCGGTGACCGTGCGGCGGCCGCGGACGGTGGGATCGGGCACCGAGTCCGAGCCGATCTGCAACCCGCCCGAGGGGCGGTCGATCCGCACCACGTCGGCGCCGAGATCGCCGAGGATCATCGCCGCGTGCGGTCCCGGGCCGATCCCGGCCAGCTCGATCACCTTCAGTCCGGCCAGCGGACCCCTGCCCCGTGTCACCGGCGGCCTCCCGTTGCTCTGCGTGTACCGGGATGATAACCGGCGCGGGTCCGTTACTCGTAGTCCCAGACGTCCTTGCCGAGGTCGCGGACCGGATGGTCGGTGCCGTCCCGTTCCTGGATCGTGTAGGTGTAGCGGCCGTGCTGCCAGCCGTCGCGCCGGGCGACCTCCAGCAGGCAGGCCTCGGCCCAGCCGTGCCACTCGTCGAACCCCTCGGGCAGCGGGTCCGGGACGTCGCACTCGATCTCGGTGATCGGGTGCAGGACGCCGCGCAGCGGCTGCCACATCTGGACGTCCAGCCAGAGGCTCGCCGGGCCGGTGCCGTCGTGGGTGGCACTGCTCATGGGGGACCTCCGGGACCGGGTTCCGGCCACGCCGGCGGTGTGGCCGCCGATCATGGTGACCGGACCGGCAGTATCGGAGAGCGCGTCCCGAATAGCCCGTCAGGAGGTACGACGACCACCTGATCGGGTGATCGTCAGGCCTTCAGGAGGTCGTCCCGGCCGGCCGTCTCGAGCTTCTGGCGGTACGGGCCGAACAGCCGCTTCGCGGTGGGCAGCAGCTTGAGCAGCTTCGACACCGGTCCCTTCGCGCGGACCTCGCCCTTGGCCATCGCGACCGGGAGCACCACCTTGCCCAGCCAGAACCGGTTGCCGGTGTCGGCGGACATGAACAGCTCGATGTTCGGTGCCGGGCCGTTGCCCGCCCCGGTGTGGATCTCGGAGTTGGGCATGTCGACGGTGAGCACGGCGTCCGGGTCGGTGTAGGTGATGCGCAGGACGATCCCGGTCGGCGCCAGCTTGGCGACCAGGTCCGGGTCCTCGAGGCCGAGCCGGAAGACCCCGCCCAGGTACTCGTAGACCTCGGCCTCGTCGGCGAACACGGCCATCAGCGCCTCCTCGCGAGATGTTCGGCGGTCGGACCGCCGTACGGCGCGGGCGAGTCTGCCCGGTGATCGACCGGGCCCGTACCCCGCGACCGGGCCAGCGCTGGCCCACGCGGGCCGGTTCGCCGGTGCCGTCAGTCGAGCAGGCCGCAGCGGCCGGCCAGCGCGGCCGCCTCGATCCGGTTCGACGCCCCCAGCTTGTGCAGCAGCGAGGCGATCATCCGCTTCGCGGTCCGCTCGCTGACCAGCAGCGGCCGCGCGATGTCGGCGGTCTCCAGGCCGCGGGCGAGCAGCGTCCACAGCTCGATGTCCCGCTCACCGAGCCGGTCGAGCAGGCCGTCGCCGGTCCGGTCGGCGGCGGTGAGCAGTGCGTCGAGCAGCTCGGCGCGGAGTACCCGGACCCCGGCGGCGATCGCCAGCAGCGGCGCCACCAGCACCTCCGGATCGGCCGACTTGCCGAGGTAGCCCTCCGCCCCGGCGCGCATCGCGGCCGCCGCGAGATCGAGGTCCTCGGTGCCGGACAGCGCCAGCACCCGGGTCGCCGGGTAGGCGGCCTTGATCCGCCGGATCGTCTCCACCCCGCCCAGCGGGGGCAGGGCCAGGTCGACGATCGCGATCCCGGCGCCGTGCCGGCCGACCAGTGCGACGGCGTCCTCGCCCGCGGTGGTGGAGCCGGCCACCCGGAAGGTGTCACCGGCCCGGGACTCGAGCAGGAGCGCGAGCCCCTGGGAGAAGAGGGCGTGGTCGTCCACGATGACGACGACGTGCGGCTCGGCGGGCACGGCGGCGAGCCTAGTGTGGGCGCCGCCGACCATCCCGGGTGGCGCCGGGGGACGACGTCTGCGGTAGGGAGCGGGCCGACCCGATGATCAGCCGAACCTCGCCGGACGGTCCGCCGGGGGACCTCGCCGCGGAGCTCCCGGAACGGACCGCGGAGGAGCGCACCGCCGTCGTGCTGCGGCTGTGCGTGGTGGTCGCCGCGGTGGCCCTGCTCGTCGTCCGGCCGGAGCTCGCCCGGGGCGGGACCGCGCTCGCCGCCGGCCTGATCGGGCTCGCCGCGGTGTACGCGCTCGCGCTCGCCGCCGCCGCGGTCCGGCGCGGCACGCTGCCGGTCCGGCCGGCCGTCCTGACCGGTGTGGACGGTGTACTCGCGGTGGTCGCCCTGGGGCTGACCGGCGGTGTGCAGAGCCCGATGGTCGCCGCGCTGCCGCTGGTGGTCATCGCGATCGCGCTGCGCGGCGGCCCCCGGGTCGGCCGGGTCGCGGCGCTGGTGCTCGGGCTCACCGCCGGGGTGGCCGGGCTGCTCGGCTCGGACCCGGCGGTGCCGGTCACCGAACGGGTCTTCGACGGCGTGTGGTGGACCGGCTTCCTGTTCGCGACCGCGGTGCTGGTCGGCGTCCTGGTCCGGCTGCTGGAGCGCCAGGTCGCCGACATCGCGACCACCCGGGCCCGCGCGGAGAGCGAGCACGAGCGCTACCTGTCCGAGCGGGCGCTGCGCGACCGGCTGGTGTCGCAGAGCCGGGCCCGGCTGGACGGCGCCCGGGTGGTGCTGCACGAGTTCCGCACACCGGTGGCGTCGCTGTCCGCGCTGTCCGCCGATCTGGCCGCCGAGCGCCTCACCGGCGACGCCCGCCGGACCGCGGCGCGGCTGCTCGCCGATCACGCGGTGCACCTGCAGGACATGCTGGACGGGCTGGCCGATCTCGCCGTCGCCGACGGCAGCCCGCTCGGCCGGGACCGGCCCCGGCGGGTCGCGCTGGCCGAGCTGGCCGACGGGGTGCTGGACGCGGCCGGGATCGCCGCGCACCGGCGCAGGCCGATCGTCGAGGCGCCCGGTGCCGCCGTGCACTGCGATCCGCAGCGGCTGCGCCGGCTGCTCACCAACCTGGCCGAGAACGCGGCCCGGCACAGTGGCGACGAGCCGGTCGAGCTGTACCTGGCGCACGACGGCGCCACCCTGACCGCCGAGGTCCGCGACCGCGGTCCCGGCCTGCCGGCCGGCCAGGAGGGGGTGGTGACGGCGAAGGGGGTGGCGCTGGGGGAGCGGCGCGGCACCGCGGGCCTGGGGCTGTGGATCGCCGAGGCGCTCGCGTCGGCGATGGACGGCGAGCTGAGCCTGCTCCCGCGCGAGGGCGGCGGCCTGACCGCCCGGCTCACCCTGCCGCTGCCGGCCGCCTGACCCGGCGTGGCACCCGGGGGCCACGGCTGGCGCGGACGGCGGGTGTGCCGGTGGGCCGGGGGCGGCCAGGATCGTCCGCCATGCGGACGACGGCAGCGGTGCTGTGGGAACCGGGCGGCAAGTGGGAGATCGAGGAGCTCGATCTGGACCCGCCGAACGCCGGTGAGGTGATGGTCGAGCTCACGGCGTCGGGCCTGTGCCACTCCGACGAGCACCTGGTGACCGGGGACCTGCCGGCCGTGCTGCCGATGGTCGGCGGCCACGAGGGTGCCGGCCGGGTGATCGAGGTCGGCCCCGGGGTCACCGAGGTCGCGGTCGGCGATCCGGTGGTGATGACCTTCCTGCCGTCCTGCGGCCGCTGCCCGTACTGCGCCAGGGGCCTGCCCAACCTGTGCAACGACGGCGCCGGCGCCACGCTCGGCCCGCAGCTGGACGGCAGCTACCGGTTCCGCAGCGCGGACGGCACCGAGATCGGCCAGATGTGCCTGCTCGGCACGTTCGCCCGGCACACCGTGGTCCCGGTGAAGTCCGTGGTGACGATCGACGAGGGATTCCCGCTGGACCTGGCGGCGCTGGTCGGCTGCGGGGTCACCACCGGCTTCGGCTCCGCGGTGCGCACCGCCGAGCTGCGGGCCGGCGACACGGCGGTGGTCGTCGGCGTCGGCGGGATCGGGGCGAACGCGGTGCAGGGCGCCCGGATCGCCGGCTGCCGGTACGTCGTCGCCGTCGACCCGGTCGGGTACAAGCGCGAGCGGGCACTGGAGCTCGGCGCCACCCACGTCGCGGCGAGCATCGACGAGGCGTGGGAGACGGTCAGCGAGCTGACCCGCGGGCAGCTCGCGGACGCCGCGATCCTCTGCACCGGGGTGGCGGCGGGCGCCGACCTGCAGCCCGCGCTGCAGCTGGTCGGCAAGCGCGGCCGGGTCGTCGTCACCGCGCTGGCGAACGCCGACGAGGAGACCGCCACGCTGTCCCTGCTCGACCTGACGCTCTACGAGAAGCAGATCCGCGGCGCGCTGTTCGGCAGCTCCGCCGCCCAGCACGACGTGCCGCGGCTGCTGGAGATGCACAACCTGGGCCAGCTCAAGCTGCGCGAGCTGATCACCCGCGAGTACTCCCTCGACCAGGTCAACGAGGGTTACGAGGACATGCGGGCAGGGCGCAACATCAGGGGTCTCATCCGGTACTGACCCGGTACCGGCAGCACCGCTCCGACGGCGAGGGGGCCGCACGTTGAGCACCACCAGCACACCGATCACCCGGATCCGCCCGGACCGCTACCACCGGCGCGACGCGCTGGCCGCGCTGGACCCGGCCACCGACCACGTCGAGATCTACCGGGCGCTGTCCGGGCTGGAGTTCCCGTGGGACATCCAGCAGGCACTGTCGCTGGCGCTGTTCCGCACCTACGCGGTCCCCTCGATCGGCCGGTTGCTGGCCGCGACCGGGGAGTTCACCGAGCGCACCCAGAAGCGCTACGACGACACCGGGCTGATCCTGGAGACGGTGCTGGCGAACGGCTTCGAGCACCCCGAGGGGCGCGCGGCGGTCCGCCGGATGAACCAGATGCACCGCTCCTACGACATCTCCGACGACGACCTGCGCTACGTGCTGTGCACCTTCGTCGTGGTGCCGCTGCGCTGGGTGCAGCGCTGGGGCTGGCGCCGGCACACCGAGGTGGAGAAGGTCGCCACCGCGAACTACTACCGCGAGCTCGGCAGGCACATGGGCATCCGCGACATCCCGGCGACCTGGCAGGAGTTCGAGTCGCTGCTCGACGCCTACGAGACCGAGCACTTCGGCTACGACCCGGGCGGGCGCGCCGTCGCGGACGCGACCCTGGACCTGGCGACGACCTTCCCGCCGAACGACCGGGTGCCGGCGGCACTGAGCCGGACGTTCCTGCTGGCACTGATGGACGAGCCGCTGCTCGACGCGCTCGGCTACCCGTTCCCGCCGCGACCGGTGCGGATCGCGGCCGACGCGGCGCTGCGCGCCCGGGCCGCGGTGGTGCGCCGGATGGCGGTCCGGACCGAGCCGTTCTCGCTGCAGCAGTCGCCGAGCATCCGCAGCTACCCGGACGGCTTCGACGTCCGTGAGCTGGGGACCTTCCCGGCCACCTGCCCGGTTCCGCACGACGCGCGCCGGGCCGGCCCGGCCGCCTGACACCCCGCCCGATCGGGCGTCGCGACACCACCGTTTCGACCTGTACATGACATAAGTTATGTTATGGCCGACGGACGGGGCTGACCCGACGGACAGGGTGCCGGATCCGCCTGCGTGGCACCCTTGTCCGCGCACGGCGGACGAGGGGGGCGGAGTCGGGTGGCCAGACGAGTCGGCGGCCAGGTCGCCGCCGAGCAGTACTACGAGGCCGCCATGTCGATCCTCGCCCGGGACGGCGCGGCCGGGCTCAAGATCGGCCCCCTGTGCCGCTCGCTCGGCGTGACCAGCGGCTCCTTCTACCACCACTTCGGGGGCTGGGCCGGCTTCGTGCGCGGGCTGCTGCAGCACTGGGAGGCCGAGCAGACCGGCCGGGTGGTCGAGCTGGCCCGCGCGCACGCCGATCCGGTCGAGCGGATGACGGTCGTCAAGCGGCTCACCGTGGAGCTGCGGCACGACGCCGAGGCGGCGATCCGGGCCTGGGCGCAGATCGACGGCGAGGTCGGCCGGGCCCAGGCCAGGGTGGACCTGCAGCGCCGGATCGCGCTGGAGCAGGTCGTCGCCGACGTGGTCGCCGACCGGGCCGACGCGCACCGGCTCGCGGTGTTCGGCATCTCGCTGATGGCCGGCTTCCAGCAGACCTGCGACCCGCGCGACCGCGACCTGCTCCGGGACCTGTTCGACGACTTCCAGCGGCTGATCCTCACGCACGCGCCCGAGTCGATGCGGGCCGTGACGCCGCCGATCGGGTGATCATGCGACCGGATGGCGCCCGTCCGGTCTCGATCCGGGAACGGTCACCGTCCGGCCGTTCGGCCCAGCGGACTGCCCGCTCGGGAGTAACTGTTACCCACGGTCCGCAACATTCCGGCCCGAACGTCGACGCTGGGTCACCATAACGTAGTTCATGGTACGGAACTGGTGCCGGACCGGCCCCATACCTCGAGTAACCCCTGCCGTCCCGCCTCGTTGTGCCGTTCAGCACCGTCGAGTGGCCCGTGCTCCCCGCGCTCCCCGCGCCTCCTGGGTCCCCGGTGTCACCGAACGGTCGATTGCGCAAGGAGGCGGCACGTGACCGGTGTCGAGGTGAAGGTCGAGGGACTGACGAAGTCCTTCGGTCGGGCCAACATCTGGTCGGACGTGTCGCTGACGCTGCCGCCGGGCGAGGTGTCCGTGCTGCTCGGTCCCTCGGGCACCGGGAAGTCGGTGTTCCTGAAGACCCTGATCGGGCTGCTGAAGCCCGAGCAGGGGTCGATCGTGATCAACGGTGTGGACCTGGTCCGGTGCTCGGAGTCCGAGCTCTACGAGATCCGCAAGCTGTTCGGCGTGCTGTTCCAGGACGGTGCGCTGTTCGGGTCGATGAACCTGGTCGACAACATCGCGTTCCCGCTGCGCGAGCACACGCGCAAGTCCGAGGCGCAGATCCGCGACATCGTCGCGGAGAAGATGGAGATGGTCGGGCTGCAGGGCGCCGAGGGCAAGCTGCCCGGCGAGATCTCCGGCGGTATGCGCAAGCGGGCCGGGCTGGCCAGGGCGCTGGTGCTGGACCCGGCGATCGTGCTGTTCGACGAGCCGGACTCCGGCCTGGACCCGGTGCGCACGGCCTACCTGAACCAGCTGATCATCGACCTCAACGCGCAGACCGACGCCACGTTCCTGATCGTCACCCACGACATCAACTCGGCGCAGACGGTGCCCGACAACATCGGCCTGCTGTACCGCAAGCACCTGGCGATGTTCGGTCCGCGGGAGGTGCTGCTGACCTCCGACGAGCCGGTGGTGGCGCAGTTCCTCAACGGCCGCCGCGAGGGCCCGATCGGGATGTCGGAGGAGAAGGACGCGGCGCAGGCCGCGCGGGAGATGGAGGAGGCCGGCGAGCTGCAGGGCCTGCCGCCGATGAAGCCGCAGCTGGAGGCGTCCACCGGGATGCCCGACCGGGCCGCGGTGCACCGCCGCCGGGAGCGGGTCGACGCGATGCTGCACGAGCTCCCGCCGGCCGCCCGGCAGGCGATCCTCGAGGCCCGCGGCGAGAGCCCCACCGCGCAGTGGGCACCGGCCGGCGACGGCAGCACCCGCGAGTACGCCCGGGACGCCGCCGACACCGACGACCGGCCCACCGACATCCACCCGCGGATCACCGACGACACCCCGCCGCCGGCCGGCCGGCACCAGCTCTCGGAGGGCGACCGGTGACCGCGCCCAGCCCGGTCGTCCGGGCGCTCACCCCGGTCGGGAAGTTCATCGGCCTGGGCATCGAGATCGGCAGGCAGTCGCTGCGCAGGCCGTTCCAGTGGCGCGAGCTGATCGAGCAGATCTGGTTCGTCACCAAGGTCTCGGCGCTGCCGACCGCGCTGTTCACCATCCCGTTCGGCGCGACGATCGCACTGCTGCTCGGTGAGCTGACCCGGCAGTTCGGCGCCCAGTCCCAGACCGGCGCCGGCGCGGTGCTCGCGATCGTCCAGCAGGCCGCCCCGATCGTCACCGCGCTGCTCATCTCCGGCGCGGGTGGGAGCGCCGTCTGTGCCGATCTCGGCGCGCGGACCATCCGCGAGGAGATCGCCGCGATGGAGGTGCTCGGCATCTCGCCGATCCAGCGCCTGGTCGTGCCGCGGGTGCTCGCCATGGGCATCTGCGCGGTCGTGCTGAACGGGCTGGCCACCGTCGTCGGGGTGTCCGGCGGCTACTTCTTCAACGTGATCATCCAGGGCGGCTCGCCCGGCGCCTACATCTCCAGCTTCTCGGCGATCGCCCAGGTCTCCGACATCGTCGTCTCGGAGGTCAAGGCCTTCCTCTTCGGCATCGTCGCCGGCGTCGTCGCCGCCTACCGCGGCCTCAATCCGCCGCCCGGTGCCAAGGGCGTCGGCGACGCCGTGAACCAGGCCGTCGTCATCTCCTTCGTCCTGGTCTTCCTGATCAACCTGGTCCTCACCGCCCTGTACCTCGAGCTCGTCCCGCCGAAGGGCTTCTGACACATGGCCACCACCCCACTCGGCGCCCGGGCCCGCAGGGCCGCGCAGGCCCCGCTGAACCAGCTCGAGGAGCTGGGCGAGCAGCTCTCGCTCTACATCCGGTCCATCCTCTGGATCCCGAAGACCGTCACCCGGTACAAGAAGGAGATCGGCCGGCTGCTGGCCGAGGTCTCGTTCGGCTCCGGCGCCCTGATCGTCATCCTCGGCACGGTCGGCGTGATGGCGTCGCTGTCGCTGTTCGTCGGGTCGCTGGTCGGGCTGCAGGGCTTCCGGGCCCTGGACGCGCTCGGCGTCGAGGCGATGACCGGCTTCATCACCGCCTACTTCAACACCCGCTCGATCGCCCCGCTGGTCGCCGCCGCGGCCCTCACCGCGACGCTCGGCGCCGGCTTCACCGCCCAGCTCGGCGCGATGCGGATCTCCGAGGAGATCGACGCGCTGGAGGTCATGGCGGTGCCGTCGGTGCCCTACCTGGTGACCACCCGGGTGATCGCCGGGATCATCGCGATCGTCCCGATCTACACCCTGGGCCTGCTCGCCAGCTACGCGGCGGCCCGGCTGAACGTCACGCTGATCAACGGGTTGCCGGGCGGCACCTACGACCACTACTTCAACCTGTTCCTGCCGGTCAGCGACGTGCTGCTGTCGTACCTCAAAGTGATCATCTTCGCCACGGTGATCATCCTGATCCACTGCCACTACGGCTACTCGGCCAAGGGCGGACCGGCCGGCGTCGGCGTCGCGGTCGGCCGGGCGGTGCGGCTGTCGATCGTCAGCACCGCGATCATGGACTTCTTCCTGACGCTGGTGATGTTCGGTACCTCGACCTCGGTGCGGGTGGCCGGATGAGGTCCACGAAGAGAGTCCTGCAGGGCCTGGCGTTCGTCACCGTGATCGTGGTGCTGATCGGCCTGGCGATCGGCCAGTACGCCGGCCTGTTCTCGGCCGGCGTGCCGGTCACGCTGAACATCTCCCGGGTCGGCACCCAGATGCAGGAGCGCGCCGACGTCAAGGTGCGCGGGCTGATCGTCGGCCAGGTCGACGAGGTCACCACCGACGGCGAGACCACCAGCATCCGGATGTCGATGAACCCGGACATGATCGACCTGATCCCGGAGAACGTCGAGGCGCAGCTGCTGCCCAAGACGCTGTTCGGCGAGAAGTTCGTGTCGCTGGTCCCGCCCGCCGCGCCGTCCACCGCCCGGCTGGCCGCCGGCGCGACCGTCCCGGAGGACCGCAGCCAGGCGGCGATCGAGGTCGAGCGGGTGCTCGACGAGCTGCTGCCGCTGCTGCAGGCGGTGCGCCCGCAGGACCTGGCGACCACGCTCGGCTCGCTGTCCCAGGCCCTGCAGGGCCGCGGCGACCAGCTCGGCGAGACGCTGGTCGCGCTGAACACGCTGACCGAGGGGCTCAATCCGGCCGTCCCCGACCTGCAGGAGGACATCCGGCAGCTCGCGACGTTCGCCGACAATCTCGACGCCGCCGCACCCGACCTGCTCGACGCGGTGGACGACCTGGCCGTCACCAGCGCGACGATCGTCGAGAAGCGGGAGGGGCTGCGCAACCTCTACCGGTCGATCACCGGCGCCTCCGACGACCTGCGCGCCTTCCTCGACGCCAACGGCGAGAACCTGATCGGCGTCGCGTCCGCCAGCCGGCCGACGCTGGAGACGCTGGCCCGGTACTCGCCGGAGTTCCCGTGCCTGACCAGCCAGCTCGTCGATCTGGTCCCGAAGATCAACGACGCGATCCGGCCGGGCACCGACCGGGTCGGCGTCAACATCACGCTGGAGATCGTCGCGAACAAGGGCAAGTACCTGCCGAACCAGGACGAGCCCGAGTACGCCGACGACCGCGGCCCGCGCTGCTACCCGATCCCGACCCCGGACGGCACCCAGTACCCGCCGGACGGCCCGTTCCGGGACGGCTCGGTGCCCGGCCCGCCGCCCGCCGGGCAGCCGATGGGCAATCCGGAGGACTTCGGCGTCGAGACGTTCGGGACCTACGACGGGACGACCAGCTGGGACCTGGTGCAGGACCAGAGCGCGGAGAACTCGGCGGGCCTGCTGCCGCCGCTGACCGGCGCGCTCGGGCAGCTCGGCATCGAGCCGGCGTCGCACCAGGGATCGGTGGACATGGGCGTCGCGAACTCGGCCGGTGAGCAGGAGGTCGTGGCGCAGCTGCTGGCCGCCCGGCAGGGCGGCTCGCCGCAGGCCGTCCCGGCGTGGAGCAGCACGATGGTCGGACCGCTGCTGCGCGGTGCGGAGGTGACGCTGACATGAGCCGCTTCCCGCTCTCCCCGCTGATCAAGTTCCTGGTGTTCGCGGTGGTCACCGCGCTCGGCACGACCGTGCTCGGGCTGACGATCGCGAACGCCCGCGGCGGCGACACGGTCGAGTACACGGCCCGGTTCACCGACGCGAGCGGCCTGCTGCGCGGCGACGACGTGCGGATCGCCGGCGTCGTCGTCGGCTCGATCACCGACGTGCGGGTGGTCGACCAGCGGATCGCCGAGGTCGCGTTCAACGTGGACTCGACCACCCCGCTGCCCGCCTCGGTGGGCGCCGGGCTCAAGTATAAGAACCTGATCGGGCAGCGCTACCTGGCGCTGGAGCAGGGCCCGGGCCCGACCGGCGAGACGCTGCCGGCCGGCGGCCAGATCCCGCTCGACCGGACCCGGCCGGCGCTGAACCTGACCGTGCTGTTCAACGGCTTCCAGCCGCTGTTCCAGGGCCTCGACCCGGAGCAGATCAACCGGCTCTCGATGGAGATCGTGCAGGTGCTGCAGGGCGAGGGCGGCACCGTGCAGAGCCTGCTCGCGTCGACCTCGTCGCTGACCAACTCGATCGCCGACCGGGACCAGGTGATCGGCCAGGTGATCGACAACCTGAACGCCGTGCTGGCGACGGTGAACGAGAACGACGAGGGCCTCAACGAGCTGATCAGCTCGCTGCAGGCGCTGGTCTCCGGGCTGGCCCAGGACCGGGAGCCGATCGGTGAGGCGATCGAGTCGATCGGGACGCTGACCCAGGTCACCGGCTCGTTCCTGGAGGACGCGCGGCCGCCGCTGCGCGACGACATCCGCAACCTGGGCGACCTGGCCGCCGAGCTCGACGAGGGCCGCCCGACGATCGAGCGGTTCCTGGAGTACGCGCCGTTCAAGCTGAACCGGATCGCCCGGGTCGGCTCGCACGGCAGCTGGTTCAACTTCTACCTCTGCGGGCTGGACGGCCAGGTCGGGCTCTCCCCGATCATCCCGCCGACCTCGCTGGAGGACCTCGGCCTCGACGGGCTCGCGCAGAACCCGGAGCGCCGCTGCGGCCCGGACCCGTCCGGCATCGGCGCGGGCAACACCGTCCCGACCGACGGCTCGGCGCCCGGCGGCGAGCACGGCGACAACCGCGCCCAGCCGGAGTCGAACCCGCTGATGCGCGACCCGGGTACCGAGTCGGTCGGCACGCTCCTGGAGCCCGCCGCGCCGACCGGGCCGGGCGGCGTCGGCGACGGCGACCCGACCGCGCTGCTGGCGCCGGGAGGAAACTGATGGCACAGGCAGGGCAGAAGCGGCCCGTCCTGGTCGCCACGATCGGGCTGGTGACCGTCGTGGCGCTCACGCTGGCCGCGTTCAACTTCGAGACGCTGTTCTCCGGCGCGACCCGCTACACCGCGCAGTTCCCGGAGGCGGCCGGCCTGCAGGCGCAGGACCGGGTGACGATCGCCGGCGTCGAGGCGGGCCGGGTGCAGAGCGTCGAGCTGGCCGGCGATCACGTGCTCGTCGCGTTCACCGTCGACGAGGCCTGGGTCGGCAACCGCACGACCGCCTCGATCGAGATCGCCACGCTGCTCGGCTCGAAGTTCCTCGCGCTGGACCCGCGCGGGGACGCCGAGCAGGACCCGGGCGAGCCGATCGGCCGGGACCGCACGAAGTCCCCGTTCGACGTCGTGGACGCCTTCAACGAGCTGTCCGGCACCATCGACCAGCTCGACACCGACCAGCTGGCGGCCAGCCTGGACACGCTCTCGGACACCTTCCGGGACACCCCGCCGGAGATCCGCGGGGCGCTGGACGGCCTGTCCCGGCTGTCCACCACGATCTCCAGCCGGGACGCCGAGCTCAAGCAGCTGCTGGCCAACACCCGGCAGCTCTCGACGACGCTGGCCGACCGCCGCGGTGACGTCGTGAAGCTGGTCGAGGACGGCAACCTGCTGCTCGCCGAGCTGCAGCGCCGCAAGGACGCGATCTCCGCCCTGCTCGACGGCGTCCGGACGCTGTCGGTGCAGCTGCGCGGCCTGGTCGCGGACAACTCCGAGCAGCTGCGGCCGGCCCTGGAGACGCTGGACCGGGTGCTCGCCGTGCTGGAGGAGAACCGGGACAACCTCGGCGAGATCCTCGACAAGGAAGCGGTGTTCATCCGGGTGTTCGGCAACGTGCTCGGCAACGGCCGCTGGTTCGACAACTACCTGTGCGGGCTGCTCCCGCCGGCGATCCCGCTCGGGGGTGACTGCTGATGGCCTCCTGGGCCAACGACCGCCGCGCGATCCAGCTCGGCGCGCTGGTCGCCGTGGTCGCCGTGCTCGCGGCGACCGGCGTCTGGATGATCACCTCCGGCGGCGGCCGCCCGGTCACCGCCTACTTCACCAACGCCGCCGCGCTGTTCGAGGACAACGACGTCCGGGTGCTCGGCGTGCCGGTCGGTAAGATCGACCGGATCACCCCGGAGGGCGACCGGGTGCGGGTCGACATGACCATCACCGACGACGACGTCCGGCTCCCCGCCGACGTCCGGGCCGCGGTGATCTCGCCGAGCCTGGTCACCGGCCGCTACGTGCAGCTGACCCCGGTCTGGACCGGCGGCCCGGAGTGGGACGGCTCGCCGATCCCGCTGGAGCGGACCGCGTTCCCGCTCGGGGTGGACGACCTGACCCGGACCGCGACCGAGCTGTCCCGCGCGCTGGGGCCGCAGGGCGCCAACGCCGACGGCTCGCTGAACGACGTGCTCGACGTCGCCGCGGAGAACCTGGACGGCAACGGGCGCGCCCTGAACGACACGATCCGCAACCTCGGCGGGCTCTCGGCGACGCTGAGCGGCTCCAGCGAGGACCTGTTCGGCACCATCACCGAGCTGCAGAAGTTCGTCGCCACCCTGCGCGAGAACGATCCCGGGGTGCGCGAGCTGAACGAGCGGCTCGCCGACGTCACCGGCTTCCTCGCGAGCCAGCGGGGCGAGCTGGGCGGGGCGCTGCACGAGCTGTCGTTCGCGCTCGGCGAGGTCTCCGACTTCGTCGAGGACAACCGCGGCACGCTGCGCTCCAACGTGGACAAGCTCGCCAACGTGACCCAGGAGGTCGTCGACCACCAGCGCGCGCTGGCCGAGATCGCCGACTCCGCGCCCGCCGCGCTGGGCAACCTGGCGAACATCTACAACGGCTCGTCGGAGACCCTGGACACCCGGGCGAACATCAACGAGCTGGCCTACCCGGCACCGGTGATCGTCTGCGAGCTGCTGCGGCGGACCGGCGCGACGATCCCCGGTGACCTGCTCGAGCCGGTCACCGGACTGTGCGGCGATCTCGCGCCGATCCTGGACGGGATCGTGCCGCTGCCCTCGCCGCAGGACATCATCACCCAGCTCCAGCAGGGCGGCCCGGCGGCGAACCCGGCGGTGCCGCAGCTGATGCCCGGCTCGCCGCTGTCGCTGACCGATCCCGGCTCGCAGCTGCGCGACCCGGGCACCGCGCCGCCGCCGGCCCCCGGCCCGGCGCCGGCGGAGGCCCCGTCCGGGACCGCGCCCGCGAGCCCGACCCCGGCGCCGTCGTCGTCCCGGCAGGCGACGCCGACCCCGGTGCCCGAGCCGCAGGAGCGCAGCGGCGGCCTGTTCGGCGGCCTGTTCGGAGGTGGATCGTGATGGCCCGGACCGGCCGGACCGGCCGGGTGGCCGCACTGCTCACCGCGGTCGCGGTCACCGCGAGCGGCTGCGGCGTGATCAACGGCGGGCTCCGCGGGGTGCCGCTGCCCGGTGGTGCGAACCTCGGCGACGACCCCTATCCGGTGCGCATCGAGTTCCCGGACGTCGTCGATCTCGTGCCGCAGTCGATCGTGCGGGTCGGCGACGTGCCGGTCGGCGCGGTCGAGTCGGTGTCGGTCGAGCCGGAGCGCTGGAACGCCGTCGTCACCGTGCTGGTGAACGGCGACGTGCAGCTGCCCGCGAACGCCACCGCCCGGGTGCGCACCACCTCGCTGCTCGGCGAGAAGTTCGTCGAGCTCGCCTCGCCGGACGGCCCCGGGCAGGGCGATCTCGCCGAGAGCGGGCAGATCGCGCTGGCCGCCACCAGCCGGGCCGCCGAGGTGGAGGAGGTGCTCGGCGCGCTGTCGATGCTGCTCAACGGCGGCGGCGTCGCGCAGATCCGGACCATCGCCACCGAGCTGAACAACGCGCTGTCCGGCCGGGAGCCGGAGGTCCGCGCGCTGCTGGGCAACCTGGACCAGCTGGTCGGCTCGCTCGACGACAGCAAGGACGACATCAACCGCGCGCTGGACAGCGTGAACCGGCTGTCCGCGACGCTGGCCGAGCGCCGCGGCCAGATCCGCACCGCGCTCAACGACATCAGCCCGGGCCTGCGCGAGCTGGAGGCCCAGCGCGCCCAGCTGGTCGGCATGCTGCAGGCGCTCGACCGGCTCTCCGGCGTCGCGACCGACGTGGTCAACCGCTCCCGCGACGACCTGATCGCCGACCTGGAGGCGCTGCGGCCGATCCTGCGCAACCTGGCCGACTCCGGGCAGGACCTGCCGGACTCGCTGGAGCTGCTGCTCACCATCCCGTTCACCGACGCGGCGACCGACGCCGTGGCCGGTGACTACGCGAACCTGTACGTGACGCTCGATCTCGACCTGGGGTCGGTGCTGCGGAACATCCTGAACACCCGCCAGTCCGGCCTCCCGCTGGACCCGGGCCGGCTCGCCGAGCTCCCGCCGACCGCGCAGCTGCTCACCCCGCTGCTCGGCGGCGGGGCGCCGGCCGCGCCGCCCGTGCCGGGCGTCCCGCAGCTGCCGCTGCTCGGACCGGAGCAGCAGACGCCGGAGCCCGCCCCGGAGGGCGGCGCCGCGACGCCCGCGCCGCCCGGTTCGACCCCGCCGCCGACCCCGGCCCCGACCCCGGCTCCCGAGCCGGGACGCGGCGGCCTGCTCGGCGGACTCTTCGGAGGTGGATCGTGATCACCAGGACCGTCCGCTGGCAGCTGATCGCGCTGGCGATCGTCACGGTCGTCGGGGTCGGCTACGCCGGCTTCCGCTACGCCGGGCTGGACCGGATCTTCGGCGCGACGACCTACCCGGTCACCGTGCAGCTCGCCGAGTCCGGCGGGATCTTCACCGGCGCGAACGTCACCTACCGGGGCGTGACGGTCGGCCGGGTCGGCCCGCTGACGCTCTCCGACGCCGGCGTCGACGTCCAGCTGGACATCGACAACGGCGCGCCGGAGATCCCGGCCGACGCGACCGCCGTCGTCGGGAACCTGTCGCCGATCGGCGAGCAGTTCGTCGACCTGCAGCCGGTCGCCGACGGCGGCGAGACGCTCGCCGCGGGCACCGTCATCCCGCAGGAGCGCACCCGCACCCCGATCGAGATCAACACCTTCCTCACCGAGCTGGACCAGCTCGTGTCCACGGTGCCGCAGGACTCGCTGCGCACCGTCGTCGCCGAGCTCGGCCAGGGCTTCCAGGACACCGCCCAGCCGCTGCAGCAGCTGCTCGACACCTCCGGCGAGTTCACCCGGGCCGCCACCGAGGCGCTGCCCCAGACGACCGCGCTGATCCGGGACGCCCGCCCGGTGCTGACCACCCAGAACGAGGTCGCGCCGCAGTTCCGCGAGTTCGCCGGCGGACTGCGCGAGATCGCCGAGCAGCTGCGCGAGTCCGATCCGGACATCCGCCGGATCATCGACGACGGCCCGCGCACCGGCGAGCAGGTCAGCGCGCTGCTCCGGGAGAGCGGGCCGGGCCTCGGCGAGTCCGTCGCGAACCTGCGCACGGTCGCCGAGCTGCTCGAGCCCCGGCAGGCCGGGCTCCGCCAGATCCTGGTCACCTACCCGGGGCTGGTCGCCATCGCGCCGAAGGTGGTGCCCGGCGACGGGACCGCGCACCTCGGCCTGGTGGTGAACCTGTTCGATCCGCCGGTGTGCACCCGCGGCTACGAGGGCACCGCCAACCGGGGCGCGCTCGACGTGAGCGAGACGCCGGTCAACGAGGAGGCCCGCTGCGCCGAGCCGCCCGGCAGCCCGACGTCGGTCCGCGGGATGCAGAACGCGCCCCGGCCGGAGCCGCTGGAGGTGCCGGACTACTCCGGGAACTCCGGGCACCCGAGCTTCGGCGGCGGACCGGTGGACCGGCCCCGTGACTTCGGGCCCGCGCCGCGGCCGAACGCCGGCTCGCTCGGCGACGACGCGGTCCGCCGGACGAGCGGGCCGGACCTGGTCACCGACGCCGCACAGATCCTGCTGGGCGGGTGAGCGCGGTGCGCACCGCACGCCGCCCCGCCCGCACCGCGGTCGCGTCCCGCACGGGACGCGACAGCCAGCACGACCGCGGGAACCGCGGCCGTCCACCCGGACGGCCCGCCCCCCGGCCGGTCCACCGGTCGCCCTCCGGCGCGACCACCGAGCGGCTGTGCCCCCGCAGCCGGGAGGAGGAACGCTCCCCATGAACACCGAACTCGACGAACGCCCGGCCTCCGGTGCCGACTCCGGTGCCGATCCCGGTGCCGGGGCGGCCGCGCCCGGCCGCTGGGCGCGCGCGCTGCCGCTCGCGGCGGTGGCCGCGGCCGTGGCGGCGCTGCTGCTCGGCGCGCTGTGGCTGTTCGCGCTGAACAGCGACGCGGTGCAGGTCGCGCAGGCCCGCGACGAGGCGCTGCGCGACGCCCGGCAGGCCGTGGTCAACCTCAACACGCTCGACCACGCCGACCCGCAGCGCGGGCTGGACCTGTGGATCCAGTCGTCGGCGGGATCGGTGCGCGACGAGTTCGTGCAGAACCGCGACGCCTACGCGCAGCTCGTCAGCGAGCAGGGCCGCACCACCTCGGCCGAGGTCACCGACGCCGCCGTCACCGAGGTCGATCCGCGGGCCGGTACCGCGCGGGTGCTCGCCGGCGTCGACGTGACCGTCACCGCGGAGGGCGGCGAGCCCGCCGTGACCCGCCAGCGCATCGAGCTCGGCATGTTCCGGACCGACGACGGCTGGAAGGTCGACGCCCTGGAACCGCTCGTCACGCCCGGCGCAGGCGGCTGACACCGCGCGCCCCCGGGCGTCCACCCACCGGCGGCCCGACCGGCCGCCCCCGCTCCCAGGTCGACCACCCCAGGAGGTCACCGCATGTCCACCCCCCGTCGCCGCCCCGCGGGTGGTATCCGCCGGCCGCAGGTCGCCGGGCGGCCGCGCACGGCCCGCCCCGGATCCGAGCACGACGAGCACGGCGAGCCCGGCGAGCACGGCGGTCTCGCCCTCGACGACCGCGCCGCCGACCGCGCCGCCGACCGCGCCGCCGACCGCGCCGCCGACCGCGCCGCCGACCGCGCCGCCGACCGCGCCGCCGACCGCGCCGCCGACCGCGCCGCCGACCGCGCCGCCGACCGC
>NZ_BAAAJK010000049.1:0-51464 GCF_039526905.1 Pseudonocardia kongjuensis
CCGCCCCGCCCGCCGCGCAGCCCTCCCCCGTCCCGTCCGCCGCGGCGGACCCGGGCCGGTGGGGCCGCGCCGACGACGACGGCACCATCCACCTGATCACCCCGGACGGTGACCGGGTGGTCGGCTCCTACCAGGCCGGTCCGCCGGCCGAGGGCCTGGAGCACTACGCGAAGCGGTTCGACGCCCAGGTCACCGAGACCGAGGTGCTGGCCGCCCGGATCGCCGGCGGCGGGGACCCGAAGGCGTCGCTGACCGCGCTGCAGGCGCTGCGCGACGGGCTGGACGACGCCCCGGTGATCGGCGACGTCGCCGCCCTGCGGTCCCGGCTCGACGAGCTCGTCGCGCGCGCCGAGCAGGGCGTCGCCGCGGCCCGCGAGGAGCGCGACCGGGCCCGCGCGGACGCGGTGGCCCGCAAGGAGGCGCTGGCCGTCGAGGCGGAGAAACTCGCCGAGGACTCCACCCAGTGGAAGCAGGCCGGCGACCGGTTCAAGACGATCCTCGACGAGTGGCGCACCATCAAGGGCGTCGACCGCCGGACCGACGAGCAGCTGTGGCGCCGCTACTCCAAGGCCCGCGAGGTGTTCAACCGGCGCCGCGGGTCGCACTTCGCCGACCTGGACCGGCAGCGGGTGACCGCCAAGGGCCGCAAGGAGGAGCTGGCGGTCCGGGCCGAGGAGCTCGCCGACTCCGACGAGTGGTCCTCGACCGCCGCCGCCTACCGGGACCTGATGACCGAGTGGAAGGCCGCCGGGCGGGCGCACCGGGAGGCCGACGACGCGCTGTGGGCCCGGTTCCGCGGCGCGCAGGACCGGTTCTTCGCCCGCCGCAACGAGCACTTCGCCGCCCGCGACTCCGAGTTCGCCGCGAACGCCGAGGCGAAGAAGGCGCTGCTCGCCGAGGCCGAGAAGATCGACCTGTCGGACCCGGACACCGCCCGGGCCGCGCTGCGCGGCGTGCAGGAGCGGTGGGAGGAGATCGGCAAGGTCCCGCGCGAGGACATCCGCACCCTGGAGGGCAGGCTGCGCGGGATCGAGGAGAAGGTCGCCGAGGCCGCCGAGGCGAAGTGGCGCCGGACCGACCCGGAGGCCCAGGCCAGGGTCGAGCAGTTCCGGTCCCGGGTCGAGCAGTTCGAGGCGCAGGCGGAGAAGGCCGAGGCGGCGGGCGACCGCAGGCGCGCCGAGCAGGCCCGCGCCCAGGCCACCCAGTGGCGGGAGTGGCTGGACGCGGCCGAGCAGTCGGTCAACGAGCGCTGACCGGCCGGGGCGGGGCCCCGCTCACGTCCGCGAGAGCGCGGCCCCGGCCCACACGAAGGTCAGCACGACGACCGCGAGCACGCCCAGCACCAGCCCGATGCCGGGCCCGGGTGCGGCGCCGGTCTGCAGCGACCAGATCGCCCACAGCCCGGTCACCGAGGTGATGCCGCAGCCGAACGCGGCCAGCCAGGCCAGCACCCACAGCCGGGTCAGCAGCGCCGCGACCGAGACGACGATCGCGAACGTCGTCATCGTGTAGGAGAAGAACGTCGGGAACGGCCCGCCCGCGTCGGCGGCCAGGATCTGCCAGCCCGGCGCCCCGGCCACCCACGGCAGCAGCAGCGAGGCGACGGCCGCCACCACGCCGACGGCGACCACCATCGCCCGGGTACCGGGGTCGATCCGGCGCATCGCGGCACGGCCGACCCCGTCGATCTCGGCGCGGGTCTGCGGGGACACGTCGCTCATCGGGAACCTCCGGAGGTGGTGGCGGGGACCCCGCAGCCGGTGGCCGGCTCGGGCTCGTCGGCCGGCCTGCCGAACACGGGCAGCCCCAGTGTCGTGGGTGCGGTGGTGGGTGCGCCGGCCGGACGGGTGCCGGCCTCGGCCGCGTCGCCCGCCCGGGTGCGGCGGTGGGTCAGCACGCCGCCGTCGGCGACGAGATGGTGCGGCGCCCCGCGGTCGATCACGACGGTGACCACGTCGCCCGGCCGGATCCCGGTCGTCGTACCGGGGGCGAAGTGCACCAGCCGCCCGTCCCGGGCGCGGCCGGTGAGCCGCCGGGTCGCGCCGTCCTTGCGGCCCTCGCCGCTGGACACCAGCAGCTCCACCTCGCGCCCCTCCTGGGCGCGGTTCTCCTGCCAGGAGATCTCCTCCTGCAGCGCGACCAGCCGCTCGTAGCGCTCCTGGACGACCTCCTTGGGCAGCTGGCCGTCCATCTCGGCGGCGGGCGTGCCGGGCCGGGTCGAGTACTGGAAGGTGAACGCCTGGGCGAACCGGGCCTCGCGCACCACGTCGAGGGTGTCGGCGAAGTCCCGCTCGGTCTCGCCGGGGAAGCCGACGATGATGTCGGTGGAGATCGCGGCGTGCGGGATCGACTCGCGCACCTCGGCCAGGATCCGCAGGAACCGCGACGACCGGTAGGAGCGGCGCATCCGGCGCAGCACGTCGTCCGAGCCGGACTGCAGCGGCATGTGCAGCTGCGGGCAGACGTTCGGCGTCTGGGCCATCGCGGCGATCACGTCGGAGGTGAAGTCGCGCGGGTGCGGGCTGGTGAACCGCACCCGTTCCAGGCCCTCGACGTCGCCGCAGGACCGCAGCAGCTTCGCGAACGCGCCGCGCCCGGCCTCGCCGCCGAACTCCGAGCCGTAGGCGTTGACGTTCTGCCCGAGCAGGGTCACCTCCAGCACGCCGTCGGCGGCGAGCGCGGAGACCTCGGCGAGCACGTCGCCGGGGCGCCGGTCGCGCTCCTTGCCGCGCAGCGACGGCACGATGCAGAAGGTGCAGGTGTTGTTGCAGCCGACCGAGATCGAGACCCAGCCGGCGTAGGCGGACTCGCGCCGGGCGGGCAGCGTCGACGGGAACACCTCGAGCGACTCGGCGATCTCGACCTGGGCGGCCTCGTTGTGCCGGGCCCGGTCCAGCAGGGTGGGCAGGGCGTGCACGTTGTGCGTGCCGAACACGACGTCCACCCACGGGGCGCGGCGGGTGATCGTCTCCCGGTCCTTCTGCGCGAGGCAGCCGCCGACCGCGATCTGCATGTCCGGGTTGGCGACCTTGCGCGGCCGCAGGTGCCCGAGGTTGCCGTAGAGCTTGTTGTCGGCGTTCTCCCGGACCGCGCAGGTGTTGAACACGACGACGTCGGCGGTGTCGGGATCCTCGGCCCTGGCGTACCCGGCGCCCTCCAGGAGCCCGGCCATCCGCTCGGAGTCGTGCACGTTCATCTGACACCCGTAGGTGCGCACGGTGTAGCTGCGGCTCACCCCTGCGAGGGTAGGCGCCACCCCGGCCCACCTGCTGCCCGGGGTTTCGCCGAAGATGGACGGGTGACTCCCGGTCCCGGCGCGCTCTCCCGGCGTGCGCTGCTGCACACCGGGCTCGCCGCGGGCATCGTGCTGGGAGCCGGGGGTGCCTGCACCGGCGGGCCGCCGGAGCCGGAGCTGGTCGTCGCCGGCGGGGTGCAGCCCGGCGTCTACATCAACCTGGCCCGCGCGCTGGCCGCGATCTGGCAGGAGCGGCTGGGCCTGGACCGGCCGCCGCGGGTGCTCAACACCGCGGGCAGCGGGCAGAACATGCGGCTGCTGACCGGCGGCGACGCGACGGTGGCGATCAGCCAGGTCGACGTGGCCGCCGACATCGCGGGCGGCCCCGCCGCGACCGGCCCGGACGAGCCGATGGCGCTGGCCCGGCTCTACGACGACGTCACCCACGTCGTCGCCCGCCGGGACTCCGGCCTGGCCCGGCTGTCCGACCTGCGCGGGCGGCGGGTGTCGATCGGCCCGGACGGCAGCGGCTACCAGGCGATCGCGATCCGGCTGCTGCGGTCCGCCGGGATCGGCCTCGACGAGCTCGGGGAGTCCGCGGAGCTCGGCCTGCCGGACGCGGTCACGGCGCTGCGCGAGGACCGGCTCGACGCGTTCTTCTGGTCCGGCGGGGTGCCCACCGACGGCATCCGGGAGCTCGCCGCCGGCACCCCGATCCGGCTGCTGGAGCTGGGCGACGCGCTCGACCGCACCCGCGAGGAGTTCCCGGTGTACTCGCTGGCGACGGTCCCGGCGAACACCTACGGCCTGCCCGGGCCGGTGTCCTGCCTGTCGGTCCGCAACGCGCTGCTGGTCACCGCCGCGATGCCGGACGACCTGGCCGAGGCGCTGATCCGGGCGGCGTTCGACGCGCAGCCGCGGGTCGCCGAGGCCAGCCCGGCCGCGGTGACGATCGACTCCCGGTCGGCGATCGGCACCCAGCCGATCCCGCTGCATCCCGGCGCGGTCCGGTTCTACCGCTCCACCAAGGGCTACTGAGGAAGGGCTACTGAGGAACGGCGGACGGCGCGGGCGGGTCCAGCCAGATCGTCACCCGCAGCCCGCCGCCGCGCGCCGGGTCCAGCACCAGTACCCCGCCGGCCGCCGCCGCGGTGCGCGCGGCGATCGCCAGGCCCAGCCCGCTGCCCTCCAGGTTCACCTGGCCGGGGGCCCGCCAGAACCGGTCGGTGGCCCGGGCCCGGTCCTCGGCGGGCATCCCGGGCCCGCCGTCGACGACGCTCACCCCGACCCGCCCGGCCGCGCGCAGCGTCGCGACCCGCACCCGTTCCCCGGACGGCGTGTACTTGAGCGCGTTGTCGAGCACCGCGTCGAGCACGGTCTCCAGGCCGGCCGGGTCGATCCGGGCGGTCAGCCCGTGCGGCCCGCTGCGGCGCAGCTCGACGCCGGTGTGCTCGGCCAGCGGCCGCCAGTTCTCCACCCGGTCGTCGACGACGGTGTCGAGCTCGGTGACCGCGTCCGGGTCGCCGGTCTCGGCGGCCCGCTCGGCCCGGGCCAGCGCGAGCAGCCCGTCCAGCACCCGGGACAGCCGCTCGGCCTCCTCCATCGCCGCGATGTGGTCGTCGGTGGCCCCCGGCGCGACCCGGCCGTCCAGGTTGGACAGCCGCAGGCGCAGCGCGGTCAGCGGGTTGCGGAGCTGGTGCGAGGCGTCGGCGACGAACGCGCGCTGCCCGGCGATCGCCTCCCGCACGGTCGTCGACATCCGGTCGAACGACCCGGCCAGCGACCGCAGCTCGGGCGGCCCGGTCCGCCGGGTCGGTTGCTCGGGCGGGCCGCCGGCGAGCACCGCGGTGCCGATCCGGTCCATCGCCTCGTCCAGCCTGCGCACCGGGCGGAGCACCCAGGCGGTGAGCGGCAGGGCCACCAGCGTCCCGGCCAGCAGGGCGAGCACGGCGGCCCCGGCGACCACCGACCAGGTGCCGACCTGGCCGGCGCGCAGCGCGTCGGTCGGCGACACCGTCATCACGGCGCCGACCACCTCGCCGTCGACGAGCACCGGCTCGGCGAGCACCAGCGGCGCGTCGTCCCACGGCATGAGCAGCGGATAGGGCGCCGAGCGGCGGCCGGCCAGCGCGACGGTCAGCCGGTCGGCGGGCTCCCCGGCGAGCTCGGGCAGCCGCTCCGACGGCCGGGAGGCGGCGAGCAGCTCGCCGGACCGGTCGAACGCCAGCACGGCGACGCCGTACACCTCGTCGTAGCGGGTGATCTCGGCGGCGAACGCGGTCGTGGCCGACCGGCCCTCCGGCGACTCGATCAGCGGGCGCTGGGCGGCGGAGGCGAACGAGATGGTGTCGGTGAGCCGGTCGGTGAAGACCTCCTCCTGGCTGCGCTGTGAGTCGGTGAGCGCCAGCGGCACCCCGAGCCCGACCGCGAGCAGGCCGACGAGCACCAGGACGACCAGCAGCAACCGGCTCCGCACGGGACGGTCCCCTCAGTCCTCGGTGGCCGCGAACCGGTAGCCGACGCCGCGGACGGTCCGGATCAGCTCCGGGCGGCCGAGCTTGGTGCGCAGGGTCGCGACGTGCACGTCGAGGGTCCGGTTCGCGCCGGCCCAGCCGCGGCCCCACACCTCGGAGACGATCTGGGCGCGGGTGCAGACCGCGCCGTCGGCGCGGGCGAGCAGCGCGAGCACCTGGAACTCCTTGCGGGTGAGCACGACCTCCCGCCCGGCCACGGTGACCTCGTGCCGCTCCGGGTCGAGGTGCACGTCGCCGACCGTCACCGGGGCCGCACCGGCCGGTGTCACGGTGCCGTCGGCGCCGACCTTGCGGCGGCGCTGCACGGCGTGCACCCGGGCCACGAGCTCGCCGATGTCGTAGGGCTTGACCAGGTAGTCGTCGGCGCCGGTGTGCAGGCCGGCGATCCGGTCGGACACCTCGCCGCGGGCCGTCACCATCAGCACCGGGACCTCGCTGACCGCGCGGATCGCCCGGCAGACGTCGAGCCCGTCGGAGTCGGGCAGGCCGAGATCGAGCAGCACGACGTCCACCCCGTCGAGGTGGTCGACGACGCCGCGGCCGTGGTCGAGGCGGGTCGTGGTCATGCCGTGCCGGTGCAGCGCCGGGCGCAGCGCGGCGGCCACCCGGTCGTCGTCCTCGATCAGCAGGATGTGCACCCGCGCCGCCCCTTCCGTTACGTGGCCGAGACCCTAAAGCTTCCTCAAGGTGGTGGACTCACCTGTCCGTTCCGTCCAGGCTCTCGCCATGTCCGGAGGCAGCATGAGCAGCACGCCCGCGTCCAGCACCCCCATGGTCCGGATGACCACCGTGCAGAAGCACTTCGGCGACCTCCACGTGCTCCGCGACATCGAGCTCGAGGTCGCGCGGGGCGAGGTCGTGGTCGTGCTCGGCCCCTCCGGTTCCGGCAAGTCGACACTCTGCCGCACGATCAACCGGCTGGAGCCCATCGACACCGGGACGATCGAGATCGACGGCACCGCGCTGCCCGCCGAGGGCAAGGCGCTGGCCGGCCTGCGGGCCGACGTCGGCATGGTGTTCCAGTCGTTCAACCTGTTCGCGCACAAGACGATCCTCGAGAACGTCACGCTCGGCCCGCTGAAGGTCCGGAAGGTGTCGAAGGCGGAGGCGGAGAAGACGGCGCTCGCCCTGCTGGAGCGGGTCGGGATCGCCAACCAGCGCGACAAGTACCCGGCCCAGCTCTCCGGCGGCCAGCAGCAGCGGGCCGCGATCGCCCGCGCGCTGGCGATGAAGCCGAAGGTGATGCTGTTCGACGAGCCGACCTCCGCGCTCGACCCGGAGATGGTCAACGAGGTGCTCGACACGATGACCTCGCTGGCGTCGGAGGGCATGACGATGGTCGTGGTCACCCACGAGATGGGCTTCGCCCGCCGGGCCGCGCACCGGGTCGTGTTCATGAGCGACGGCGAGATCGTCGAGGACTCCACGCCCGACGACTTCTTCTCCAACCCGCGCAGCGACCGCGCGAAGGACTTCCTGGGCAAGATCCTCAGCCACTGAGGTCCGCCCCGCCGCGCCTCGCGCGGCACCCCGATCCGTTCCCGAACGAGTGGAGATCCACCATGAAGAGAACCCGCATGCTGGTGGCGGCCGCACTGGCCACCACCCTGGCGCTGGCCGGCTGCGGCCAGGAGGGCGCCCCCGGCGGGGGCACGGACTCCGGCTTCGAGCCGACCGTCGCGGAGAACGTGACCGTCGAGGGATCCCCGACCTTCGACGCGATCTCCCAGCGTGGCCGCGTCGTCATCGGGGTCCGGGACGACCAGCCCGGCCTCGGCTTCCAGGACGCCACCACCGGTGAGTTCTCCGGCTTCGACGTCGACATCGCCCGGATGGTCGCCGGCGGCCTCGGCTTCGGCCCGGACCAGATCGACTACCGGGTCGTGCCGTCCGCGGCGCGCGAGGACGTCATCGAGCGCGGCGAGATCGACTACATGGTCGGCACCTACACGATCAACGACAACCGCAAGCAGCGCGTCGGCTTCGCCGGCCCGTACTACGTCGCCGGCCAGAGCCTGCTGGTGCGCGCCGACGACACCGAGATCACCGGCCCGGAGACGCTGCAGGGCAAGATCGTCTGCTCGGTCACCGGCTCCACCCCGATCCAGCGGGTCCGCGACGAGGGCCTCACCGAGCCGGGCAACATCGTCGAGTTCCAGACCTACTCGCAGTGCGTGGACCAGCTCAACAACAGCCAGGTCGACGCCGTCACCACCGACGACGCGATCCTGCTCGGCTTCGCCTCGCAGAACCCGGAGCAGCTGAAGGTCGTCGGCGAGACGTTCTCCGACGAGCCCTACGGCATCGGCGTCCCGCGGGACGACGACGCGTTCCGCACCAAGGTCAACGACCTGCTGCAGGCCTCGTTCGACGACGGCACCTGGCAGACCATCTACGACGGCACCCTGGGCGCCTCGGGCACCCCGGGCACCCCGCCGGCGATCGACCGGTACTGAGCCGATGACGCACGGCCCGGTCCCGGCGCAGGACGTGCCGGGGCCGGGCCGGCTCGACTGGAGTAGGGGGTAGCTCGGTGAACGTCCTGCTGGACAACCTGGACGTGTACGTCCGCGGGTTCGGGGGCACGCTCGGGCTGTTCGTGGTGGCCTCGATCGGGTCGCTGATCGTCGGCACGCTGATCGCCGGCATGCGGGTCAGCCCGGTACCGGTGCTGCGCGGCTTCGGCTCCGCGTACGTGACGATCCTGCGGAACACACCGCTCACCCTGGTGCTGTTCTTCTTCGCCTTCGCCTACCCGCGGCTCGGTCTCATCGACCTGTCCTTCTTCGCACTCGCCTGCATCGGGTTGACGCTCTATACCGCGGCTTTCGTCTGCGAGGTCGTCCGCTCCGGGATCAACACGGTCCCGGTCGGGCAGTCCGAGGCGTCTCGGGCCCTGGGTTTCACCTTCACCCAGACCCTGGGGCAGGTGGTGCTCCCGCAGGCCTTGCGTGCGACCGTGCCGCCGATGACGAACGTGCAGATCGCGTTGCTGAAGAACACCACGATCGCCGCCGGCTTCGCGGTGTTCAACGCGGGTGGCATCTACCAGACGGTGTCCGAGCGCGGCTACAACGTCCTCGTCGGCCTCCTCTGGGTCGCCCTGTTCTTCGTCATCCTCGTCGCACCCCTCACCTGGTTGCAGCGCAGTCTCGACGCACGTTGGGGGGTTTCCCGATGAGTTCGGTCCTCTACGACGTACCGGGTCCGATCGCGCGGGCAAGAAACCGGACGGTCGGTGTGGTCGGCGTCGCAGCGATCGTGGCCGCGCTCGGCCTGCTCCTCTACCGCTTCTACTCGACCGGGCAGTTCGCTCCGCGGATGTGGGAGTGGATCACCTACATCGAGATCCAGTACCGGATACTCGAAGCGCTGTGGAACACCGTCCGGGCGTTCGCGGTGGCGGCTGTCCTGTCCCTCGTTTTCGGCGCCCTGTTCGCCGCCGGGCGGCTGTCCGACCACTCTTGGCTACGAGTGCCGTCGACGGCGGTCGTGGAGTTCTTCCGAGCGGTACCGCTGCTCATCCTGATCTTCATTCTCTACTTCGGCCTCGACCAGGGCCTCGGCATCCAGATCTCCGCGTTCTGGGCCGTCGTACTCGGCCTGATGCTCTACAACGGCTCGGTGCTGGCCGAGGTGTTCCGTGCGGGGGTCAACGCCGTGCCACGCGGTCAGGGTGAGGCCGCCTATGCGCTCGGGATGCGCAAAACCCAGGTCATGACGTCGGTTCTGCTCCCGCAAGGGGTGCGATCGATGCTGCCGACGATCCTGTCCCAGCTCGTCGTCGTGCTGAAGGACACCGCGCTGGGCTTCCTGATCCTCTACGAGGAGCTGCTCCTCGTAGCCCGCCAGCTGGGTAGCCAGGGACAGCTGGGATCACCCATCCTGCAGGTCGCGCTCGTGATCGCGGTGATCTACATCAGCCTCTGCCTCGTCCTCGCCGGCATCTCCCGGCTCGTGGAACGACGGCTGGCCCAGGGATCACGCAAGCAGAAGCCTGCGAACCCGGGGCAGACTGCTCCAGCGGCCTCGCAGGCCTGATTCCGCAAGCCCGTGGCGGGGCGGCGTCCCGCCCCGCCACGGCTCACCCCCCGCCCTCGGCACCCCAGTCGACGAGCGTCTCGTTGATCCCGCACGATGCCGCCGAGGTCATCGGGCCGGTCACCCAGGGACCCTGGACGACGTGCCGGACCCCTTGCACGGCGACGTTGTTCAGCTCGCAGACCGCGAGCACCCGGTGCCTCCCGTGACCGTCGCTGCAGGTGTGGTGGACCTCGGGTGGCACCATCTCCTCGAAGACGTCGAACCGGCAGGCCTGCTCGGTCCCCGAGGTCGGTTCGACGACCGGCGCGTCCATCGGGCGCGGATCGGACGAGAGCATCACCGCCCCGATCGCCAGGGTTCCTACGACGACCGCGATGCTTCGCGCGCTCACCACGACAGCCCGATCGTGGCGCTCTCCAGCGGAGGTCGAGCAGTGTCGAGGCTGAGTGTCCCGGGTGGCAACGAGTCACAGGTCGCAGTCAGCGGACCATCACTCGGGCGGTAGCTCCCCTCGCAGATCGGACCACCGCCCTGGAGATTCACGACCCGCCACCGGATCGGCGTCGGGTGGGAGCCGGTCGCATCGATGTTGACCACCACACGACCACCAGGGAACCCGGGAGCTTCGAGAAAGCAGTTCCCACCCAGCTCCCCCGAATCCAGACCACAGGTCTTGGACGTCCCTCCCGACTGTGCGTGAGCAGGGATGGCCAGAACCGTTCCGGCAGCACAGAACGTGGTGGCGAGAAGCGTCGCCACGATCGTCCGCCTCGGTCGTGCTCGGTCCACGGGAGCTCCTCGGTTCGGCCATCGAAACGCTACCGACCATACTTTCGTTGGCGGACAACACAATCGCTCGACCAGGGGCCACGGAGCGGTTCCTGCCCGCAGCAGATGGTGCGACCTGCGATCAGCCGGGCGTTCAGCCCAGGTGCCGTAGGAACGCCTGCGGATCGTCCAGGAACGCCCGGGTGAGACTGACCGGGGCGGCGTCGTCGTAGGAGACCCTGCGGACGCCGTCCCCGGTGAGCTCCAGGATGTTCGCGCCGGGCAGCGCGAGCAGCACCGGCGAGTGGGTGGCGACGACGAACTGGCTGCCCTGCGCGGTCAGCTCCACCATCCGCTGCAGCACCGCGAGCGCGCCGGTCGGCGAGAGCGCCGCCTCCGGCTCGTCGAGCAGGTAGAGCCCGCGCGGGCCGAACCGGTGGGTGAGCAGCGCGAGGAACGACTCGCCGTGCGAGCGCTCGTGCCCGGACCCGCCGTAGGCCGGCAGCAGCGGCTGGATCTTGTCGAGCCGCTCCACCTCGGTGGCGACGTTGTAGTACGACTCGGCGCGCAGGAAGAAGCTGGTCCGCTCGCGGCCCGGCCGGCGCGCCACCCGCAGGTGCGCGCCGAGCTCGGACTCGCTGGCCCGGGTGGCGAACGCGAAGGACTTCGAGCCGCCCTCGGGGTTCAGCCCGATCGCCACCGCGAGCGCCTCGACCAGCGTCGACTTGCCGGAGCCGTTCTCGCCGACCAGGAACGTGACCCCCGGCCGGAACAGGATCGGGTTCCGGCGCAGCCATCGGGTCACCGGCAGGTCGAAGGGGTAGCCCTGCTCCGGCGCCGCCGGATCGAGCCCGACCCGCGCGACGAAGTGCCCTGCCCCCACCGGTCACACGCTAGCGACCGGAACCCGGTCCGGGCGTTCCGGTCACCACCACACCCGTTCGGGGGTGCCCGGCAGACCGTCGTTCCGGTGTGCTCACCGCTCGTCTCGACGGAGAGGTCGGAGTCACGGTGAACGGTCCAGGGGACATCCTGCCCGCTGCGGCGGCGCGGTTCGGGGACAAGCCGGCGCTGGTCACGGCGACGCGCACGCTCGGCTACACCGAGCTCGACCGGCTCGCCGACCGGGTCGCGGCGTGGCTGTCCGGTCGCGGCGTGCGACCGGGGCAGCCGGTCTCGCTGTACGCGCAGAACCGCTGGGAGTGGGTGGTGGCCTACCACGGCGCGCTCCGGGCGGGCGCGGTGGTGAACCCGGTGAACGTGATGCTCACCCCGTCCGAGCTGGCGTTCGTGCTCGGGGACTGCGGCGCCGCGGTGGTGTTCACCAGCGCCGAGCACGCCGCGACACTCGTCGGGCTGACCCGCGACCTCCCGGAGCTGACCGACGTGGTCGCGTTCGGCGACGGACCGGCGGCCGACGGTGTGACCGCCTTCGACGAGGTGCTCGCCTGCACCGGTGACGCGCCGCGGATCACCACCGATCCGGACTCCGCGTCGACCATCGGCTACACCTCGGGGACCACCGGCCACCCGAAGGGCGCCGTGCAGAGCCACCGCGCGGTGCTCACCAACTGCGCCGCGACCGCGACCATGCACGGCCGCACCGCGGACGACGTCGTCGTCACCGCGCTCCCCGCGCCGCACGTGTACGGCAACGTCGTGATCAACGGGACGTTCCTCGCCGGCGGCACGGTGGTGCTGATGGAGCGGTTCACCCCGGCGGAGACCCTGCGGCTGATCGGCGAGCACCGGGCGACGCTCTTCGAGGGGGTGCCCGCGATGTACGCGATGCTGCTCGCCGAGCCCACCCTGGACAAGGCCGAGCTGGGCTCGCTGACCCGCTGCACGGTCGGCGGCCAGACCATCCCGGTCAGCACGATCGAACGCTGGGAGCAGCGCTCCGGCGCACCGCTGATCGAGCTCTGGGGGATGACCGAGATCGCCGGGCTGGGCACCACCCACGCCCTGCACGCGCCCCGGGTCCCCGGGTCCATCGGCGTCTCGCTGCCCGGGGTGCAGGTCCGGATCGCCGATCTGGAGGACACCACCCGGGACGCCCCGTTCGGCGTCCCCGGGGAGCTGATGGTGCGCGGCCCGATCGTGATGCTCGGCTACCACGGCAACCCGGCGGCCACCGCCGAGGCGGTCGAGCCGGACGGCTGGCTGCACACCGGCGACGTGGCGTCGATGACCGCGAGCGGCCACGTGTTCATCGTCGACCGGCGCAAGGACATGATCATCACCGGCGGCTACAACGTGTACCCGGCGGAGCTGGAGCGGGTGCTCGCCGGCCATCCGGCGGTGGCGATGGTCGCCGTCGGGCCGGTGCCCGATCCGGTCCGCGGGGAGCTGGCCTGTGCCTACGTGGTCCGGGCCCCCGGATCGGACCCGACCGCGCAGGAGATCATCGACTGGGCGGGCGAGCGGCTGGCGGCCTACAAGCGGCCGCGGCTGGTCCGGTTCGTCGACGACCTGCCGACGACCTCGACCGGGAAGATCATGCGCCGGGAGCTGATCTCCCGGTTCGACGGTGACTGAGGCCCGGCGGCGGCGTTCAATGGGCGGCATGGTCAGCAGCGGCGGCCCGGGCGGCACGGGCGGCACGGGCGGCGTTCCGGCTCTCGGCCCCGTCGCCGGTGCGCACGGCGGCCTGGTCGAGCTGCTCGACCGCCGGGCGGCGATGCGCGCCGCGCTCGCCGAACTCGCCGCCGACGGGGACGTCTCGTGGATCGCCGAGCCGCTCACCGAGGGCGGCGACCCGGCGGAGGCCGGGGCGTGCCTGGTCCTCGGGCAGATCCGCGGCGACCGGACGGACCTTCTCCGGGGCCTGCGGGTGCCGCTCGGTCACGGCCTGACCGGGAAGGTCTACGGCACCGGCCGCCCGGCGTCGGTGGAGGACTACCTGCGGGCCAAGGGCATCACCCACACCTTCGACGCGCACATCGAGGCCGAGGCGGTCCGGCGGCTGCTCGCCGTCCCGGTCAGCAGGCACGGGCGGACGCACGGCGTGATCGCCGTCGGCGCCCGCTCCGACGGGAGCTTCGGCGACCGGGCGGTCGCCCGGGTACGTGCGGTCGCCGACGAGGCCGCGCTCGCCATCGCCGTCGCCGAACGCAGCAGGCTGGCCCGCGAGGTGGCCGTGCACGAGGAGCGCAGCCGGCTCGCCGCCGAGCTGCACGACAGCGTCGGCGCGCTGCTGTTCGCGATCGGGTCCGGGATGGCCGGCCTGGCCGAGGCCGCCGGCGACGATCCCGAGCTGACCGACCGCCTGGACCGGCTCCGCCGTCAGGCGGACCAGGCGTCGACGGCGCTGCGCGACTCGCTGCGCACGCTGCGCGCCTCCCCCGCCGCGCTGGCCCTGTCGGTGACGCTGCGCGCGGACTGCGCCGCCTTCGCCGACCGCACCGGGATCCCGGCCGAGCTGGTCGTCCTCGACGACCCGCCGGTGCTGACCCCCGACCGGACCGACGTCGTCGTCGGCGCCGTGCGCGAGTCGCTGCTGAACGTCGAGAAGCACGCGATGGCGTCCGCCGTCGTCGTCACCGCCGGGCAGCGGCCGGGCGGCGGGATCGTCGTCGCGGTGACCGACGACGGCGTCGGGCTGCCGCCCGGGCACCGGCCGGGGCTGGGGCTGACGAGCAGCGCCGACGCCGCGGGCCGGCTCGGCGGGAGCGTCCGGATCACCTCCGAACCCGACGGCGGGGCCACCTGGCGGATCGAGCTGCCGTGCTGAGCGCGCCGGGCATCCGGGTGCTGGTCGTCGACGACCATCCGGTCGTCCGGGACGGCGTGATCACCCAGCTCACCCGGCACCCGGACATCAGGGTGGTCGGGCACGCCGGCGACGGCGCGGAGGCGGTGCGGTCCACCGCCCGGCTGCGTCCGGACGTGGTACTGCTGGACCTGCGGCTGCCCGACGGCCTGGCGGTCGACGTCGTGCCCCGGCTGCGGGCCATCGCGCCGGCCGCCCGGATCCTGCTGTTCACCGCGTTCCCGGAGCACGCGGCGGTCGGGCCGTCACTGGCGGCGGGCGCCTGCGGGCTCGTCGTGAAGGACGCCTCCGGCACCACCCTGCGCGACGCGCTGCGTGAGGTCGCCCGCACCGGCAGCTACCGCACGGCCCCGCCCGCCGCGGCCGCACCGGTCACCGCCCGGGAGTACGACGTGCTGCGGCTCGTCGCGTCGGGCCACACGAACGCCGAGATCGCCACCGAGCTCACCCTGTCGCCGAACACCGTCAAGACCTACCTGCAGAACGTGATGCAGAAGCTCGGGGCGCGCAACCGGGCGCAGGTGATCACGAACGCCCGTGCCCACGGCCTGCTGTGAGCCGGTCCGCGGCGGGCGCTCAGAGGTTCTCGATCTCGACCGGTTCGATGCCCTCCGCCGCCGGCAGCTCGAAGCCGAAGATCCGGGCGTAGAACGCCAGCTCCGCGTCGAGCGCCCGGCGGATGTTCTCCGCCTTCCGGAACCCGTGCTGCTCGCCGGGGAACAGCAGGTAGGCCACCGGGACCCCGCGCTCGCGCAGCGCCCGGACGATCATCTCGGACTGGTTCGGCGGGACGATCGCGTCCTCGTCGCCCTGCAGCACGATCAGCGGGGTGGAGAACGTCCCGACGTGGGTGAGCGGCGACCGCTCGGTGTAGACGTCGCGGGCCTGCGGGTACGGCCCGACCAGGCCGTCGAGGTAGCGGGACTCGAACTTGTGGGTGTCCCGGGCGAGCGCCGCCAGGTCGGCGACGCCGAAGTGGTCGGCCCCCGCGGAGAACGGGGTGTCGTCGCGGGCCAGCGCGGCGAGCGTGGTGAACCCGCCCGCGGAGCCGCCGCGGATCGCGAGCCGGGCCGGATCGACCCGGCCGGTGCCGGCGAGGGTGCGGGCCGCGGCCAGGCAGTCGGCGACGTCGACGATCCCCCAGGCGCCCTTCAGCTCCTCCCGGTAGGCGCGGCCGTAGCCGGTGGAGCCGCCGTAGTCGACGTCGACGACGCCGAACCCGCGGCTGGTCCAGTACTGGACGCCGACGTTCAGCACCGGCACCGCCGCCCCGGTGGGGCCGCCGTGGATCACCACCAGCAGCGGGGGCAGCTCCCCCTCGGGGGCGTCGTGCGCGCCGAGCGGCGGGTAGTAGAGCCCGTACCCGGTGCGCGGTGCGCCGTCCCGGTCGGTCGAGGCGAACCGGATCGACTCGGGCACCGAGATCGTCTCCGGGTGCAGGCCCAGGTCGCGCGGCGCGCGCAGCACCTGCATCCCGACGGCGCCGGGCTCGCCGGCCGCCGCGGGCGCCGGGACGACCCGATGCACCCCGGGCTCCGCGGTCGGGCTGCCGGCGACGCAGACGACGGCGTGCGGGCCGTCCGCGCGCACCGAGGCGACCGCCGAGAACGGGGTCTCCAGCTCGGTGATCGTCCCGCTAGTCTCGCGGACGACGAGCGCGTCGAACCCGTTCGACGACCGGGCGAACACGATCCGGCCGTCGTCGAGGAAGGTGTAGCGGGAGCCGCCGAGCGTCCAGCCGGGGACGCCGATCTCGGCGTCGATCCGGACCAGCGACTCGATGTCGTTCCCGGGCAGCCAGCGGTAGAGGTTCCACCAGCCGGTGCGGTCGGACAGGAAGGTCAGCGACCCGTCGGGCTGCCACTGCGGCTCGGTGACCGACTCCCCCGGCCCGCCCGCGACGACCGTGTCGGTGCCGGTGGCGAGATCGCGCACGGTCAGCTCGACGTCGTCCCACGGCATCGACGGGTGGTTCCAGGACAGCCAGGCCAGGGTGGTCGCGTCCGGTGAGATCCGCGGCGCCGCGACGAAGTCCGGGCCGGTGACCAGCACGTCGGGCTCCGACGGCGCCCGCGCGTCGAGCCGGACGATCTCGTTGACGACGTCGGTCGCCGGGCAGCCCGGCGACGGGTGGTGCTCGCGGACCGCGACCAGCCAGGTGCCGTCCGCGGCGACGTCGCCGTCGGCGTAGCGGTCGCCGCGCGGCACCGCCGGCTCCGGGGTCAGCGGCACCGGGGCGCCGCCGCGGTCGAGCCGGTACAGCCGCTGGTCGGTCCACTCGACGTAGAACACGGTGCCGGGGCTGCCCGGGTCCAGCCACCACGCCCCGCCGCCGTACTCGTGCACGGCGGTGCGCGCGTTGGCGCCGGCCGGCAGCAGGTCGGTGCGGGTGCCGTCGTCGCAGCGGCGCACCAGCTGGATCCGGCCGCCCTCGGCGGCCCGGCCCTCGGCCCAGATCACCCCGGTGCCCTCGGTGCCCGGCGCGCCGTCCGGACGGACGTCGCCGAGCCGCACCGCGGCCGTCACCACCAGTTCGGACGTGACCGGTGTCGGCCACGACCCGTACCCCGAGATCGTCACGCCGACCACGCTAGTCGCCGCCCCGGTCAGCGGCGGGCGGTGGCCGCCTCGCGCAGCAGCCGCACCGCCACCGGCAGCGCGCCCGGGCGCAGCACCGGGGCGAGCCCGAGCACCCCGCGCAGCCCGACCCACCAGCGGACCCGCCCGTCGGTGCGGAGCACCCCGACCGCCGGTGCCCGGCAGGCGGCGACCGCGGCGGGCAGGTTCGGGTAGATCTCGGCGAGCCGCGGCTCCCGGCAGGACCGGGCCCGCACCCGCACGGTCACGCAGCCGGGCAGCTCGCGGGCGATCCGCGAGCAGGGCGCGCAGGTCGCGTCGTGCACCACCACCAGCTCCCGGATCCGCGTGCGCGCCACCCGGGCATCATCCCGCCGTGAGCACCCCGGCCAGCGCGACGGGGTGCGACAGCATCGGATGGTGCGAACCGGGGATCATCTCCGGGACGACGCCGCGCAGCCGGCGGGCCAGCACCGTCCGGACGAACGCGGCCGGGAACACCTTGTCCTCCCGGCACAGCAGGAACCGGGTGCGCACCGGCGGCCAGCCCTCGCGCGGCCACGGCTGCCCGAACGCGGTGCCGGACTGCTCCCGCTCGTGCTGCAGCGCCTCGTTCGCGGTCTCCTCCGGCACGTCGTGGTAGTAGAGCGCGACGACGTCGTCGGGATCACGGCCGTCCCGGGCGAGCTGCTCGGCGAACGCGGCGCGGTGCCCGGTCGCCGCCCACCAGTCCGAACCGGACTCCCCCGGCACCGGCACCATCGCGGTGATCAGCACCAGCTCGCGGACCGCGATCCGGTCGCACACCAGCGGCGCGGTGAACCCGCCGAACGAGTGCCCGACGACGACCAGGTCGTCCGGGTCGGGCCCGTCGGCGCGCACCGCCGCGACGACGGCGTCGGCGTAGTCCTCCAGATGTGCGCCGTCGTCGTCGCACGGGAGATCGACCGGCACCGCACGGTGCCCGCGCGCGGTCAGCGCGCGGGCCAGCGGGCCCCAGTACCAGCTGTCGGTCCCGGCACCGGGCACCAGCGCGAACGTGGTCATGGTCCTCCGACCGCCCGGTGCACCGCTTCTCATCGGTGCTGCTTCCCGACTGTGCTGCTTCCCGACGGTGCTGCTTCGCGACGGGCGCGAACTCGTCGTGGCTGCCGCCCGGCAGTGTCCCCGGTACCGTCGGGACCCCGCCACCGAGGAGGCCGCATGAACGACCCCACACCACCGCCGCCGGTGCCGGGCGGGCAGCAGCCTGCCACCGACTACACCGACGACGGCGTGCCGACGTTCGAGTACGTCCGCGACCGGATCGAGGGCCGGGCGGCGACGGCGGCCGCCGCGGAGGAACTCGCCGGCGACGACGGGAAGGCGCAGGAGGCGCAGGACGCGTTCGCCGACCGGGAGCGGAAGGCCGCGGACCGGCTGGCCGAGATCCGCCGGTCGATGGGCGGCTGAGCCCGGCTCAGCGGTCGTCGCCGACCGGCCGCCAGCGCCGGTCCGCCGGGGCGGGCGCGGCCCGCAGCTCGGCGAGCAGGGTCTCCGGGTCCGGCCCGGAGCGGACCAGCGCGCGGTCCGCGGCCCGCAGGAACCCCTCGGCGACGGCGTGGTCGAAGAACGCCAGCAGGTCCCGGTAGTACCCGGCGGTGTTCAGCAGCCCGACCGGTTTGGCGTGCAGCCCCAGCTGCGACCAGGTCAGCGCCTCGGCGAACTCCTCCAGCGTGCCGATGCCGCCGGGCAGGGTCACGAAGCCGTCGGACAGCTCGGCCATCATCGCCTTGCGCTCGTGCATCGACCCGACGACGTGCAGCTCGGTCAGGCCGTCGTGGGCGATCTCGTCGGCCACCTGGTGCTCCGGGATCACCCCGACCACCCGGCCGCCGCGCTCCAGCGCCGCGTCGGCGAGCTCGCCCATCGTGCCGACGCTCGCGCCGCCGTAGACCAGCCCGATGCCCGCGTCGGCGAGCAGCGCGCCGAGCCGGCGGGCGGCGGCGACGTAGGCCGGGACCCGGCCGGGGTTGGCGCCGCAGAAGACGCAGAGGGTGCTGATCGGGCCCATCGGTCCGCCTCCCGGCGTGCGCTCAGAACGGGTGGTTGTTGCCGCCGAAGACCTCGCTGACCGAGTCGTCGGTGAAGATCCGGCGGATCGAGTCGGCGAGCAGCGGCGCGCAGGACACCACGTCGACGTTCGGCGGGGCGCCGGGCCGCAGCGGGATCGTGTCGGTGACCACGATCCGCTCGAACGGCGCACCGGCGAGCCGCTGGTAGGCGGGCCCGGAGAACGGGGCGTGGGTGGCCGCGGCGAACACCCGCCGGGCACCGGCCCGCATCACCGCCTCGCCGGCCGCGCACAGCGTGCCCGCGGTGTCGATGATGTCGTCGACGACGATCGCGGTCCGCCCGGTCACGTCGCCGATCACGTGCCCGATCTCGGCGACCTGCTGCTGCGGGCGTTCCTTGTCCAGGATCGCCAGCTCCGCCCCGATCCGGGTGGCGAACTGCTTGTTCAGCTTCACCCGGCCGGCGTCGGGGGCGACGACGACCAGATCGTCGTCGAGCCCGGCGAAGTGGTCGGCGAGCATCATCAGCGCCGTCATGTGGTCGACCGGCACCCCGAAGAAGCCCTGCAGCTGCCCGGCGTGCAGGTCCATCGTCAGCACCCGGTCCACCCCGACCGCCTCCAGGGTGCGGGCCACCACCCGGGCCGAGATCGGCTCACGCGGCGCGGACTTCTTGTCCTGCCGGGCGTAGCCGTACCAGGGGGTCACCGCGATCACCCGGTGCGCGCTGGCGCCGACCGCGGCGTCGATCATCACCAGCAGCTCGAGCAGCGCGTCGTTGGCGTTCACCCCCTGCACCGGGTTCGCGCACATCGGCTGCACGAGGAACACGTCGGCGCCGCGGATGGACTCGGTGAACCGGCAGTAGACCTCGCCGTTGGCGAAGGTCCGCAGGGTCACCGGGCCGGGGTCCACGCCGAGCTCGCCGGCGATCCGGGCGCCCAGCACCGGGTTCGCCCGGCCGGTGAACACCATCAGCCGCTTGTCGTAGCCGAGCGGGAGGCTGGTGCCGGTCACAGCCCGCACCCGGTCACAGCCCGCGCCCGGTCACTGCCCGCACCCGGTCGCTGCCCGCTCCAGCAGCTGCCTGCCCAGCGCGTAGGCGCCGCGCAGGTCGTCGCCGGTGAAGCAGACCGACGCCCTGGCCCGCACCGCGTCGCTGCAGTTCACGCCGACCGTGTTCGGCAGCCGGTCGAACAGCAGCAGATCGGAGGTGGAGTCGCCGTAGGCGACGCAGTCCCGCTCGCCGAGCCCCAGCTCGTCGAGCAGCGCGGTGGTGATGTCGACCTTGTGCTGCAGGGTGAGCAGGCCGTCCTCGGCGACCGGGACCCCGGGTTCGACGGCGGATCCGTAGGTCCGGTGCGCACCCCAGCCGGTCAGCCGCCGGACGAAGAAGTGCGGGGACTGCGAGATGACCGCGATCATCTCGCCGCGCCCGCGGATGTCGGCGAACACCTCCGGCACCCCGGCCAGCCAGTCCGAGGAGCGGAACGCCGCGTCGATCCGGTCCTCGGAGACGTCGCGCCAGAGCGGCAGCATCCGCTCCCAGAAGGTCACCGAGCCGATCTCGCCGCGGACCCACTCCTGCTCGATCCGGTCGGCCTCGGCGAACCGGCCGAGATGGCGGGACAGCTCCACCGACGCCGCGCCGCGCAGCAGGGTGCCGTCCATGTCGAACACGTGCAGCCGCTTCATCGGTGTGGTCGCTCCAGGGTCGGTTCGTCCGTCATGTCCGTCCGTCATGTCCGTCCGTCGTGCTGTTGCGCCCCCGGAGCGCGGCGGGACACCGGCCCGCCGCGCTCCGGCCGGGCCGGTTCAGGCGATGGCGGCGGTCACGGCCGTCTCGTCCGACACCGTCCGCATCGGACCGACGTGCCCGATGTAGTACTCCTCCGGGACCTCCCGCTCGGCGTTCGCGATCACCTCGGTGAAGTCCCACTTCTTCAGCAGCTTGCCGTCCCGGAAGACCGGCACCAGCACGTTCTCCGACTCCGGGATCGAACCCTTCGGGACCGTGGTGTAGGTGCCGTCCTCGTACTTCAGGGCCAGCCGGCCGGCCTTCGACGCCTTGAACCCGGCACCGGTCGGCGACTTGGCGATGTCGCGCCACTCGCCGTTCACCCGGACCGCGGAGGCCTTCTGGCCGAAGTTCATCGTGTCCCGGTTCCAGTGCTGCAGCAGGCCGCCGCCCATCCCGAAGACCGCGTTGTCCGCGGCCAGGCCGCGCCGCTCGAGCTCCATGTAGACCTGGGGCAGGCTGTCGAAGTTCACCCCGTCACCCTGCACCACCCGGACGAACGGCGGCAGGATCTTAAAACCCTTGCTGTTCGTCTCGTAGCCGAAGGACTCCATCAGCCACTCGGTGGTGTCCGCGGTGACCTGCACGATGTCGCCGGAGTCGGGCCGCACGCCGACCAGGCCGGGGAAGTTGCGGATCTCCTCCTTCAGCTCCACGCCGATGATCTTCTTGACGCAGTGCTCGTGGTCGTAGGTGTCCGACAGCAGCAGCGCGCAGCCCTCGGGGGCGAACACCTGGAGCATGTTGCGCAGCGCGTCGGCCTCGTGCTCGCGGCCCCAGGCGCAGAACCCGGCGTGCTCGGAGTTCGGGCCGGAGTTGGAGACCTTGCCCGCGTTGTAGAACCGCTTCGCCGCGAGGATCCCGGGGACGGTGTCGCTCTGGTCGAAGTTCACCAGGTGCGCCAGCCCGCCCAGCGCGGCGGACTGCTGCGAGCTGACCCCGCGGGCGCCGTAGTCGTGCAGGGTGTTGCGGAGCAGCTGCGGGTTGTCCGAGGTGCGCGCCAGCGCCTCCTTGATCACCATCTTGGACAGCCAGCTGACGGTGCCGATGGTGGTCGGGTACCAGACCGCGCGCAGCAGCGCCGTCTCGAAGAAGCTGGTCGCCCAGAAGTACTTCGGATCGGTGTTGATCACCTGGACCAGCACGTTGCGGGCCGGCAGCACGGTGCCCTCGGGCACCGCCTCGATCTCCACCGGCAGGTACCCGCCGTGGTCGTTGAGGATCCCCAGCCAGTTGTCCCGGTTGAAGTGCATGCCCTGCTCGCGCACCACGAACTCGGCCTCGTCGATGTCCTCGAGGGTGATCGGTCGCATCAGGTACTCCCGCAGGAACGCCTGCAGGCCGACGAACTGGGTCACCGGCCACGCCCCGCCCCGGGACTCGATGTAGCTCGACACGTACTCGGTGCCCGGCGGGTAGAGCGGGTAGTGGCAGTGCTTGTAGTTGTCGGTGTTGATGATCAGGTTGTCGAGGTAGCCCATCGGGTCCGTCTCACCTTCTACGAGAGTCGTTTCTACCGACCAGCCGCGCCGATGACTCGAATGCGACCGCCTGTCGTACTGAGATCCCTGCTGAGTGCGGTACCGCGCGCGGAGGAACTGCTGTCCTGCGCGGGACTGAAGCCTTGCCCATGCACCTGAGCGACCACCAGATGTTGGGGCCAGAGCACACATGATTGTAACGATTCTACTGTGACCGTCAACGCATCCTGCACACCCGGACCGGCAGGAAGGTCCCGCCGAACGGCCCCCGACCAGCGGCTCCCGGACCCCGATCACCCTGTAAGCACTGGTGGCCGGGCCGCGGCCGCACCTACCCGGGGCCGGCCGGACACCCTGCGACCGATCCCGCACCGAGCGCGACCCGATCCGCAGGCAAGCAAGGCAGAAACGTTTCTATCATGGGCCCACGCCGTCCGGTCCGGCGGGCGCTCAGACCTCCGCGCGGAGCCGGTCGGCGGTGGGCATCCCGCCGCGGGCGCCCACCTCGCGCACCGACAGCGACGCCGCGACGTTGGCCTCGGCGACGGCGTCGCGCAGCGGTGTGCCGGCCGCCAGCCGGGCGGCGAGCACGCCGTTGAAGGTGTCGCCGGCGCCGGTGGTGTCGCGGACCTCGGTGGGCCGGGGCGGGACGGCCAGCACCTCGCCGCCGGGCTCGGCCAGCAGGGCGCCCTGCGCACCCAGCGTCACGACGACGGCGGCGCCGGTCCGCGCCGCCAGCGCCGCGGCCCGCTCGCGCGGCCCCTCCCCCGGGACGCCCGCGGCGGCGGCCAGGTCCGCCAGCTCCCCCGCGTTCGGCGTCAGCACCGGGCCCGCGTCGAACAGCTCCACGACGACCGGGACCACCGGGGCCGGGTTCAGCACGCACGGCACCCCGGCGGCGGTCGCCGCGCGCACCGCGGCGGCCACCGCGGGCCCCGGGATCTCGGTGCTGACCAGCACGCAACCCGCCGCGGGCAGCGCGGCCCGCAGCGCGCCGGCCACCGCGCCCGGCTCCAGCGCGGCATTGGCGCCGGCGCCCACCGCGATCTGGTTCTCCCCGGCGTCGTCGACGACGATCAGCGCCGCGCCGGTGGACACCCCGGCGGCCACCGTCACCGCGGAGACGTCGACCTGCTCGGACCGCAGCTCGTCGAGCGCCTCGGTGCCCAGCGCGTCGTCGCCGACCGCGCCGATGTAGCGGACCCGGGCCCCCGCGCGGGCGGCGGCGACGGCGGCGTTCGCCCCCTTGCCGCCGCCGTGCCGCTGCACCGCGGGCCCGACGACGGTCTCGCCGGGCCCGGGCAGCCGCGTCGTGGCGACGACCATGTCGACGTTGACCGCGCCGACCACGACGACGTCCGAACCACTCATCCCGGCCTCACCTCGGCGGTCGCACGCTCTCACGGATCTGGATGGTGACCGGGAGCTGCTCGTCGACGGTCTCGCTCGCGCCGTCGAGCAGCCGGAACAGGGCGGTCGCCGCCCGGTAGCCCATCTCGTGCGCCGGCTGGCGCACGCTGGTCAGCTTCGGGGTGAGCAGCCGGGACACCGGCAGATCGTCGAAGCCGGCCACGCTGATGTCGTGCGGCACCGACAGGCCGTGCCCGGTCAGCCGCTCCATCGCCCCGATCGCCATCAGGTCGTTCGCGCACAGCAGCGCCGTCGGCCGCTCGGCCTCGGGCAGTGCGAGCAGCGCGTCAACCGCGGCGGCGCCCGAGTCCTCCCGGTAGTCACCGGGATGCACCGGGACCGAGTCCGGATCGAGGCCGGCCCCGGCGAACGCCTCCCGGTACCCGGCGAGGCGCTGCTGTGCCGTCCAGAGCGCGGGCGGGCCACCGACGACGGCGAGCCGCCGGTGCCCCTGCTCCAGCACGTAGGTCGCGACCTCGCGGGCGCCGCGCCGGGAGTCGCAGGTCACCGCGGGCAGGTCCCGGCCGGGGATCTGCTCGTCGACCAGCACGACCGGGCCGGAGCGGGCCAGGTCGTAGATCGCCGCGGGCATCGATCCGGTGCCGGACAGGTAGATGACGCCGTCGACGCGCTGGCTGCGCAGCAGCTTCGCCTGCTTCTCCTCGGCGGCCTCGGTGCCGTCCGGCACGATCAGCACGACCAGCACGTCCAGCGACGACGCCGCCCGCTGCACGCCCTCGGTGACCAGCGCGAAGAACTGGTTGGTCAGGTCGGGGACGACCATCGCCACGGTGGACGCCGAGCGGCGCTTGAGGCTGCGGGCCGACTGGTTGGGCGAGTAGTCGAGCAGCCGGATCGCGTCCAGCACCCGGTTGCGGCGCTCCTGCGCGACCGGCCCGCTGTCGTTGAGCACGTAGCTCACGGTGCTGACCGAGACGTTCGCGTGTTCGGCGACGTCCTTCATCGTGGGGCGACGGCGCGGCACGACCTGGACCTCCTATGTACGTGCACCGGCCGCCCAGCCGAGCACCGACGCCCACAGATCCTGGTAGTGCGCCCACCCCACGAACTCGGGGGGTGCCCAGTGCGGCGCCAGGTCCGAGGTGAAGGCGACGGACCGGCCCGAACCGGCCGGGCCGACGACCAGGAGCGGATCCTCGCCGGCCCGGGCGACCGTCGTCGCGTCCGGTTTGGCGATCACGCGATTGTAGCCGAGCAGCGGTGGCCAGTCGGGCGGGGTTCCGCCCAGCACCGGATGCGCCGGGGCGTCGAACTCGGCCTTCACGCCCTCCGGTTCCTCGACCCGGTCGTCGTGGTCGAGCAGCCGGACCGGCAGCACGTCGGCCAGCGGCGTCATGCCGAACCGGGCCTTGCCGTCGATCCCGGTGAACGACAGGTAGCCGCCGATCATCACCAGCCCGCCGCCGGCCCGGGTCCAGTCCCGCAGCAGGGCCAGCCGGTTGGGGCTGCGCTCGGAGCGCAGGAACGTCTCGTCCGGCAGCAGGAAGGTGTTGGAGCCGATGTCGGAGAGCACCACGACGTCGTAGTCGGCCAGCTCCTGGGCGGTGCGCGGGAACCGCGCGGACACCTCGTGCCCGCGGACGTAGGTGACCTGGTGGCCGGTCCGGTCGAGCGCGGCCAGGAAGTCGCCCGCGCCCTCCTCGTACTCGGTGCTGTGGAACTGGTCGAAGCCCTTCATGTGGATCGTGTGCTTGATCCACGACTCGCCCACGAACAGCACCCGCGGTGCGGCGCTCACAGGAGCCGGTCCCCGACGTGCTCGGGCAGCACCCTGGCCTCCGGCATCGCGATCACGTTGATCTCCCGCATGTCCCAGCCGACCGTGCGGTCCGGGACCAGCTCGTGGTACGTGCGCCCGGCCACCTCGCCGAACTCGCGGTACCCGTCGGCGTAGGGGTGCCCGACGTGGAAGTACTTGTCGAACACCAGATCGGCCAGGGTGGCGACGAGCTCGGGATCGGTCACCGGCCGCAGGGTGCCGGTGAACCGCACGCCGCTGACGACGGCGAACTCCTCGCCCTGGTCGACCAGCGCGGACAGCGCGCGACCGGCGGCGGCGTTGGCGGCGTGCCGGGAGCCGGCGTCGATCGGGAGGTAGACCTTCTGCTCGTGCACGACCAGCCACAGCGGGGACTGGTAGATCGCGCCGTCCTCGTCGAGCGTCGCCACCCGGATCGTGCGGGCCCGGGCCAGGTAGGCCCAGCGCTTCGCACCGCGCAGCGGCTGCCAGGTACTGGCGGTCACGGCCATCTCAGCTGCCCTCCACGGTGCGCAGCGCGCGGAGCTCGCGGCTGTACTCGGGTGCGTCGGCCACGCCGACCTTCGGCGACGGGCCGGAGGTCCAGAAGAACTTGTAGGCGACGCCGGTGTGCTCCAGCCGGTAGGTGTAGCCGGCCGGCAGGTAGATGTGCTCGCCCTCGCCCGCCTCCAGCACGATCGAGCGGCCCGCGGCGTCCTGCACGACGACGTGGATCCGGCCCTGCAGGACGTAGTGCGTCTCGTCGAAGTCCTGCTGGTCCCACTCGTAGGGCAGGTGGTCGGGCTCGCCGTAGCAGTAGCCGTGCCGGAAGTAGCGCGCGTCGTCGCGCTCCCGGGACAGGAAGATGTTGGTGACGATGCCGGTGTTGAACCTCAGCACCGGCATCTTGTCGATCTCGTCGGGCACGATCACCCGGGGGAACCGGCGGGCGTCGGGCGCGCCGGGGTCGTAGTCCGGCATCTCGGACTCCTCTCGATCGCCGCTGTCGGGACCTCCCGGCGGCGGCACCGGGGGTGCGCGGCACGGGGTTGAGACGTTTCTATATAGCCAGAGTGTTCGCCGGTCGTCAAGCGCCGGACGGCTGCCCGGTCGTTCCCGGCGGTGCCCGCCGGAGGATCCGGCGGGCACCCGGCTTTCCTGCACGTGACCAGGGATGACGACGATGTTTCCGGCTTCCCGGGGCGCCCGCGGCCGGGCCCGGTTGAGCGGCCGGGCCGCCGGCAGATCATCGCCGGAGCAGTGACATAAACGATTCTAGCTGGGCTGTGTTGTTTGGCGCTGTCCGGCTCCGTCCAGCGCCGTCCGGCGCTGTTCGTCAGTCGCCGTAGCCGAAGACGGTCTTCACCTCGAGGTACTCGCGCATGCCGAAGTCGCCGTACTCGCGGCCGTTCCCGGACTGCTTGTAGCCGCCGAACGCCCCGGCGAAGTCCAGGCCGGCCCCGTTCACGTGCACCATCCCGGTGCGCAACCGGCGCGCCACCGCCCTGGCCCGCTCCGGATCGGCCGACGAGACGAACCCGGCGAGCCCGTACTCGGTGTCGTCGGCCAGCCGCACGGCCTCGTCCTCGTCGGCGTAGCCGGTGATCGTGACGACCGGGCCGAAGATCTCCTCGCGGGCGATCCGCATGTCGTTGCGCACGTCGCTGACCACGGTCGGCCGCACGTACCAGCCCACGTCCAGCCCGTCCGGGCGGCCCGGGCCGCCGGCGACGATCCGCGCCCCCTCCTCGACGGCGCTCGCGAGCAGCCGCTGCACCTTGTCGTAGCCGGCCTGCGAGACCAGCGGGCCGAGCGCGACGCCGTCGGACTGCGGCGGCCCGACGACGGTGGCGTCCGCCGCGGCGGCCGCGAGCCGCTCCACCTCGGCGACCTTGTCCCACGGCACCAGCCAGCGGGTGCCCGCGTTGCAGGACTGGCCGGAGTTGGCGAACACCGCGGCCAGGTCCCGCGGCACGGCGGTGACCAGGTCGGCGTCGTCGAGCAGGATGTTGGCGGACTTGCCGCCGAGCTCCTGGGCGACCCGCTTCACGGTGGGCGCGGCGGCGCGGGCGACCTCGATCCCGGCCCGGGTCGATCCGGTGAAGGAGACCATGTCGACGCCGGGATGCGCGCTGAGCGCGGCGCCGACGCCCGGGCCGTCCCCGTGCACCAGGTTGAACACGCCCGCCGGGACGCCGGCCTCGTCCAGGATCTCGGCGAGCAGCGCGGCGTTGCACGGGGCCAGCTCGGAGGGCTTGAGCACCATCGTGGCGCCGACCGCCAGCGCCGGTGCCACCTTCGCCGCGATGAGCAGCAGCGGCCAGTTCCACGGGGTGATCAGCCCGCACACGCCGATCGGCTCGTGGCGGATCAGAGTGGATCCGCGCCGCTGCTCGAACTCGAAGCCACGCAACGCGTCCAGCGTCGAGGTGAACTGCCCGAGCCCGGCGCCGACCTGGGCGGTCGAGGCCAGCGCGACCGGGGCGCCCATCTCGGCGGTCAGGGTCGCGGCGAGCTCGTCGGAGCGCCGCTGGTAGATCGCGACGATCCGCTCCAGCAGCGCGATCCGCTCGGCCGTCGTCGTCCGGGAGAACGGCCCGAACGCCGCCCGCGCGGCGGCGACCGCACGGTCCACGTCCTGCGCGGTCCCCAGCGCGACCGTCGCGACCGGCCGCTCGGTCGACGGGTCCAGGACGTCGGCGGTGGCGGAGCCGGTCGGCTCGACCCAGCTCCCGTCGATGTAGAAACGATCTGCCTTCTGCACGGAAGCTCCCGGTTGTGCGACGACCGGAGGACCGGACGAACCTGCCGACGGTCCCGCGGACGCGGGATCACAGCAGGTCGAACCGGCACTTCGGAGGGATGCGGCGCTCGACCCTGACCAGGGCAGGGCGGGTACACCTGAATTAGAATCGATTCTAACCCTAGGCAGGTCTGGCTCCGGTCGTCAAGCCGGGTGCGGACACGGGACGGCCCCCGGACGACGTCGTCCGGGGGCCGTGGACCCGGGTGCCGGGCGGCGGGTGCCGATCGGTCACCCGCCGGGCCGGATCAGGAGTCCTTGCGACGGAAGATCTTGTCCCCCAGCCACACGAGCGGGTCGTACTTGCGGTCGACCGCCCGTTCCTTCATCGGGATCAGCGCGTTGTCGGTGATCTTGATGTGCTCGGGGCAGACCTCGGTGCAGCACTTGGTGATGTTGCAGAAGCCCAGCCCGTGCTCCTCCTGCGCCTCGGCGGCCCGGTTGCCGTGCGCGTCGAGCGGGTGCATGTCCAGCTCGGCCACCCGCATCAGGTACCGCGGCCCGGCGAACGCCTCCTTGTTCTCCTCGTGGTCGCGGACCACGTGGCAGGTGTTCTGGCACAGGTAGCACTCGATGCACTTGCGGAACTCCTGGCTCCGCTCGACGTCGACCTGCTGCATCCGGTACTCCCCCGGTTCCAGCCCCTCCGGCGGGGTGAACGACGGGATCTCCCGGGCCTTGGTGTAGTTGAACGACACGTCGGTCACCAGGTCCCGGATCACCGGGAACGTCCGCAGCGGCGTCACCGTGACGATCTCGTCCTCGGCGAAGGTGTTCATCCGGGTCATGCACAGCAGCCGGGGCCGGCCGTTGATCTCCGCCGAGCAGGAGCCGCACTTGCCGGCCTTGCAGTTCCAGCGCACCGCGAGGTCGTTCGCCTCGGTGGCCTGCAGCCGGTGGATGATGTCGAGGACGACCTCGCCCTCGTTCACCTCGACCGGGTAGTCGACGAGCTCGCCCTTGGTGTCGTCACCGCGCCAGACCCGGAAGTGCTGGAGGTGGGTGCCCTTCTCGGTGCTGGTCATGCCTGGCCCTCCCCGGAACCGGAGCCGGTGCCCGCGCGGTGACCGCCCAGCTCCTCGCCGGTGTAGTACTTCTTCAGCTCGTCGAGCTCGAACAGGTCGAACAGGTCCGGCCGCATCGGGACCTGCTCCTGGCGGGTGAGCTCGATCCCGTCCTCACCCAGTGCGCTGCAGACCAGCAGCACGTGCCGCCAGTCGGAGTCCATCACCGGGTAGTCGTCGCGGGTGTGGCCGCCGCGCGACTCCTGGCGCTCCAGGGCCGCCTTCCCCACGCACAGCGAGACCAGCAGCATGTTCCGCAGGTCCAGCGCGAGGTGCCAGCCCGGGTTGAACCGGCGGTGGCCCTCCACCGAGACGGTGCGGGTCCGGGTGGCGATGTCCTCCAGCTTCTTGAGCGCGAGCTCCATCTCGTCGCCCTTGCGGATGATGCCGACCAGCTCGTGCATCGTCTTCTGCAGCTCCTGCTGCACGACGAACGGGTTCTCGCCGCCCTCGGTGGAGGTGGAGAACGGCAGCAGCGCCCGCTGGAGGGCCTCCGCCACGTCGGGCTCCTGCACCGCGGGCCGGCCGCGGTCGGCGTGCCGGGCGGCGTGCAGCCCGGCCCGGCGGCCGAAGACCAGCAGATCGGACAGCGAGTTGCCGCCGAGCCGGTTGGACCCGTGCATCCCGCCCGCGACCTCACCGGCCGCGAACAGGCCGGGCACCCGCGACATCGCGGTGTCCGGCTCGACCTCGACCCCGCCCATCACGTAGTGGCAGGTCGGGCCGACCTCCATCGGCTCCTTCGTGATGTCGACGTCGGCCAGCTCCTTGAACTGGTGGTGCATCGACGGGAGCCGCTTGAGGATCTCCTCCGGCTTGAGCCGGGTGGAGACGTCGAGGTAGACGCCGCCGTGCGGGGTCCCCCGGCCGGCCTTGACCTCGGAGTTGATCGCGCGGGCCACCTCGTCCCGGGGCAGCAGCTCCGGCGGGCGCCGGTTGTTGTCCGGATCGGTGTACCAGCGGTCGCCCTCCTCCTCCGAGGTCGCGTACTGCTCCTTGAACACGTCCGGGATGTAGTCGAACATGAACCGCACGCCGTCGGAGTTGCGCAGCACGCCGCCGTCGCCGCGGACCGACTCGGTGACCAGGATCCCCTTCACCGACGGCGGCCAGACCATCCCGGTCGGGTGGAACTGCAGGAACTCCATGTTGATCAGGGTCGCGCCGGCCCGCAGGGCCAGCGCGTGTCCGTCACCGGTGTACTCCCAGGAGTTCGAGGTGACCGAGTAGCTCTTCCCGACCCCGCCGGTGGCGAGCACGATCGCCGGGGCGTCGAACCGGACGAACCGGCCGTCGTTGCGGAAGTAGCCGAAGCAGCCCGAGATCGCGGGCGGCCCGTCGCCGTCGGCGGTGGTGAACAGCTCGGTGATGGTGCACTCGTGGAACACCCGGATCCGGGACTCGTGGTCGCCGGTCTCGGCGAAGTCCTCCTGCTGCAGCGAGACGACCTTCTGCTGCAGGGTGCGGATCAGCTCCAGCCCGGTGCGGTCGCCGACGTGCGCCAGCCGCGGGTAGGTGTGCCCGCCGAAGTTCCGCTGGCTGATCTTGCCGTCCTTCGTGCGGTCGAACAGCGCGCCGTAGGTCTCCAGCTCCCAGACCCGGTCCGGGGCCTCGGTGGCGTGCAGCTCGGCCATCCGCCAGTTGTTGAGGAACTTCCCGCCGCGCATCGTGTCGCGGAAGTGCACCGACCAGTTGTCGTTCGGGTTGGCGTTGCCCATCGACGCCGCACAGCCGCCCTCGGCCATCACCGTGTGCGCCTTGCCGAACAGCGACTTGGAGATGATCGCGGTGCGCTTGCCCTGCAACCGGGCCTCGATCGCGGCGCGCAGCCCCGCGCCGCCCGCGCCGATGACGACGACGTCGTAGTCGTGCCGTTCGATCTGCTCGTCGGTCATGTCCGAGCTCACCCCACGATCCGCAGGTCGGTGATCCAGCCGGCGGAGACGGCCATCACGTAGAAGTCGGTCAGCGCCAGGCTGGCCAGGGTCGCCCAGGCGTAGGCCATGTGCCGGGTGTTCAGCTTCGACACCCAGCCCCACAGCCGGTAGCGGACCGGATGCCTGGAGAAGTGGTTCAACCGCCCGCCGACCACGCTGCGGCAGGAGTGGCAGGACAGCGTGTAGCCGAACAGCAGCACGACGTTGGCGACCAGGATGATGTTGCCCAGCCCGAGCCCGAACCCGCCGCCGGGCTTGCTGAAGGCGGCGACCGCGTCGTAGGCGTTGATCAGGGTGATCAGGCCGGCGATGTAGAAGAAGTAGCGGTGCGCGTTCTGCAGCAGCAGCGGGAACCGGGTCTCGCCGGTGTAGCGGCGGTGCGGCTCGGCGACCGCGCAGGCCGGCGGGGACAGCCAGAACGCCCGGTAGTAGGCCTTGCGGTAGTAGTAGCAGGTCAGCCGGAACAGCAGCAGGAACGGCAGCGAGACCGCCGCGTAGGGCAGCCACCAGACGTCCGGGGTGAACTGGCCGAAGTGCGACGCCTCCGGGATGCAGCCCACCGAGACACACGGCGAGTAGAACGGCGTCAGGTAGCCGTACTCCTCGACGTAGTAGTACTGCTGCATGAACGCCCGGACGGTCGCGTAGGCGACCCACGCCACGAAGGCGACGAACGTCGCGAGCGGTGGCAGCCACCAGCGGTCGGTGCGCAGCGTGCGCGCGGCGATCGTGGCCCGGCCTGCACCGGGGCTGCCGCTGGTGTCAGTGGTGGATGACACGCGCGGGGACTCCTGTCGTCTCGCGGCACCGCGGCCCGATCGGGTCCCGGACACGGCGCCGTGTCCTCTGTCGTCGTCACGCAATGGCGCGACCTGCCAGAGAGTACGACGCAGGTCACATGTGATCTACGTCGACCTCGGTATCGACCCCTGTATCGAGACGTGCCTCACAGTGCCGGGGTGCGCATCGACCGTGACCGGCCGGTCCCCCGATACGACGACGGCCCGGCACGCCCCGGACGGGGCGCACCGGGCCGGTGCGTGCCGGCGCCCGGACGCGGCTCTGCTGCCGCGCCCGGGCGGGCGGGTCACTTCTTGCGGCCACCCACCGTCGCGGCGAGGTAGTCGCGGTTGAGCTGCGAGATCACGTCGAGCGGGATCTCCTTCGGGCAGGCCACGGCGCAGGCACCGGTGTTGGTGCAGCCGCCGAAACCGGCGTCCTCGTGCATCTCGACCATGTTGACGACGCGGTCGTAGCGCTCCGGCTGGCCCTGCGGCAGCTCCCCCAGGTGGGTCAGCTTGGCGCCCAGGAACAGCGACGCCGACCCGTTCGGGCAGGCCGCCACGCAGGCACCGCAGCCGATGCAGTTCGCCGCGGCGAACGAGCGGTCGGCGTGCGCCTTCGGCACCGCGTTCGCGTTCGCCTCCGGCGCCGACCCGGTGTTCACCGAGACGTAGCCGCCGGCCTGGATGATCTTGTCGAAGGCACCCCGGTCGACGACCAGGTCCTTGATCACCGGGAACGAACCGGACCGGAACGGTTCGACGACGATCGTGTCGCCGTCGGAGTAGTGCCGCATGTGCAGCTGGCAGGTGGTGGTCGCGCGCTGCGGGCCGTGCGGCTGGCCGTCGATCACCATGCTGCAGGCGCCGCAGATGCCCTCACGGCAGTCGTGGTCGAACGCGACGGGCTCGTCGCCGGCCAGGATCAGCCGCTCGTTGAGCACGTCGAGCATCTCGAGGAACGACATGTCCTCGTCCGCGTCGACCTCGTAGGTGGACAGCCGGCCCTTGTCGACCGCGTCGCGCTGCCGCCAGACCTTCAGAGTCAGTTTCACGTCTGCTCGCCTTACTTGTAGCTGCGCTGGGTCGGGTGCACGTACTCGAAGACGAGCTCCTCCTTGTGCAGGACCGGCGCCTGCCCGCGGCCGGTGTACTCCCAGGCCGAGGTGAAGGAGAAGTTCTCGTCGTCGCGCTGCGCCTCGCCGTCCTCGGTCTGGCTCTCGCCACGGAAGTGGCCGCCGCAGGACTCGCGGCGCACCAGCGCGTCCAGGCACATGAGCTCGCCGAGCTCGAGGAAGTCGGCCACCCGGCCGGCCTTCTCCAGGCTCTGGTTGAGCTCCGCGCCGGTGCCGGGCACCTTGACGTTGTTCCAGAACTCGCGGCGCAGCTCGGGGATCCGGTCCAGCGCCTTGCGCAGGCCGTCCTCGGTCCGCTCCATGCCGCAGTAGTCCCACATGATCTGGCCGAGCTCGCGGTGGAACGAGTCGACCGTCCGGGTGCCGTTGATCGACAGGAACTTGTCGATCCGGTCGGTCACCGACTTCACGGCCTCGACGACCTCGGGCGCGTCGTCGGGCACCGGCTCCAGGTTGTGCTTGGCGATGTAGTCGCCGATCGTCACCGGGAGGACGAAGTAGCCGTCGGCGAGGCCCTGCATCAGCGCCGAGGCGCCGAGCCGGTTCGCGCCGTGGTCGGAGAAGTTCGCCTCGCCGCCGACGTAGAGCCCCGGGACGGTGGACTGCAGGTCGTAGTCGACCCACAGGCCGCCCATCGTGTAGTGCACGGCGGGGTAGATCCGCATCGGGACCTCGTACGGGTTCTCCCCGGTGATCCGCTCGTACATCTCGAAGAGGTTGCCGTACTTGGCCTCGACCGCCTTGCGGCCGAGCCGGTTGATGGCGTCGGCGAAGTCGAGGTAGACGCCGAGCCCGCCCGGTCCGACGCCGCGCTTCTCGTCGCAGACCTCCTTGGCGGCCCGGGACGCGATGTCGCGGGGCACCAGGTTGCCGAACGCCGGGTACTTGCGCTCCAGGAAGTAGTCGCGCTCCTCGTCCGGGATCTCGTTCGGGCCGCGGTCGTCGCCGAGCCGCTTCGGCACCCAGACCCGGCCGTCGTTGCGCAGCGACTCCGACATCAGGGTCAGCTTCGACTGGTGGTCACCCGAGACCGGGATGCAGGTCGGGTGGATCTGGGTGAAGCAGGGGTTCGCGAACAGCGCGCCCTTGCGGTGCGCCCGCCAGGACGCGGTCACGTTGCAGCCCTTGGCGTTCGTCGACAGGTAGAAGACGTTGCCGTAGCCGCCGGAGGCGAGCACCACCGCGTCGGCGGTGTGCACCTGGATCTCGCCGGAGATCATGTCCCGGGCGACGATGCCGCGCGCCCGGCCCTCGACGACGATCAGCTCCAGCATCTCGTGCCGGGCGAACATCTCGACGGTGCCGGCCTGGACCTGGCGCTCCAGCGCCTGGTACGCCCCGATCAGGAGCTGCTGGCCGGTCTGCCCGCGGGCGTAGAAGGTGCGGGAGACCTGCACGCCGCCGAACGAGCGGGTGTCGAGCAGGCCGCCGTAGTCGCGGGCGAACGGGACGCCCTGCGCGACGCACTGGTCGATGATCTGCCGGCTGATCTCGGCGAGCCGGTGCACGTTCGACTCGCGGGCGCGGAAGTCGCCGCCCTTGACGGTGTCGTAGAACAGCCGGTAGACGCTGTCGCCGTCGTTGCGGTAGTTCTTCGCCGCGTTGATACCGCCCTGCGCGGCGATCGAGTGGGCACGACGCGGGCTGTCCTGGTAGCAGAACGTCTTGACCTGGTACCCGGCCTCGCCGAGGGTGGCCGACGCGGCGCCGCCGGCCAGGCCGGACCCGACGACGATGATCTTCTTGGACCGCTTGTTCGCCGGGTTGACCAGCTTCACGCCGAACCGGCGGCGTTCCCAGCGGGTCTCGATCGGGCCGGACGGGACGGCCTTGTCGACGACCTGGTCGCCGACCGTGTAGTCGGCGTAGCTCACGTGGTGGGTGGGGGCGTCAGTCTTGTCAGGCATGGATTCAGACCACTCCGAACGTGACGGCGAGGGGCACCGAGATGAACCCCAGGGTGAGCACGGCGGCGAACACCGTGGCCACCGTCTTGATGGTGCGCTCCCGGGTGTTCGAGGACCATCCGAGCGTCTGCATCCCGGAGAAGATGCCGTGCCGGACGTGCAGTCCGAGCGCGACCACCGCGAGGACGTAGAACAGCGTGACGTACCAGCGGTCCGGGGCGAACCCGGCGCTGATGTTGTTGTACGCCTCCAGGTGCACGCCGTTCGGGTTGGCGACACCGACCGTGAGGTCCAGGATGTGGTAGACGACGAACAGCACGATGATCACGCCGCCCCAGCGCATGGTGCGGGCCGCGTAGCTGCCCTTCACCTGGTGCGAGCCACCGGCGTACTTGATCGGCCGGGCCCGCCGCGCGCGCAGCGTGAGCACGGTCGCCGCCCAGATGTGCGCGATCACCGAGACCAGCAGCACCACCCGGACGATCCACAGCATCCCGCCGTAGGGCAGGGCCGGCTCGAGCAGGGTGCGCAGCCAGGCCGCGTACTCGTCGATCGACTCGGGACCGAAGAAGATCTTCAGGTTGCCGATCATGTGCAGGACGACGTAGAGCAGCAGGAAGACGCCGCTCACCGCCATCACGAATTTCAGGAACGCGCTGGGCGTTCGGGGACGCCGGGGCTCGGCTGCGCCGCCCGCCCGGGACTTGTCGGACATCGTGACCACAGCGTCCAGTGGACATAGCAACACCCGTGGCCGTCCAATGCATCGAGCGGCCTACTGTCATAGCCGTAGGCTATGCACGTGACACTTCAGCAGCTCATGTACTTCGTCGCCCTGGCGGACGTGCGCAGCTTCACTCGTGCGGCCGACCAGGTCGGGGTGGCGCAGCCCACTCTCAGCAGGTCGCTGCGGGCGCTGGAGCAGGAGCTGGGGGCCCCGTTGATCAACCGTGGCTCGGTGGTCACGCTCACCCCGGCCGGTGAGGTGGTGCTGCCGCTGGCCCGGCGGATGCTGGCCGACTCGGACATGGTGCGCACAACGGTGGCCGAGATGGTGGGGTTGCGCAGCGGGCGGGTCCGGGTGGGCGCGACGCCGTCGCTGTGCATCGGGGTGCTCTCGGACGTGCTGCGGGTGTTCCACGCCCGGCACCCGGAGATCCACGTCGAGCTGGCCGAGGACGGCTCGCAGCCGCTGGAGACCTCGCTGGTCCGCAACGAGCTGGACATCGCGCTGGTGATCGTCCCGCCGGACGGGGTCGATCCGGCCCTGCACAGCGCCCCGTTGCTGCGCGAACGGCTGTCGGTGGCGTCCCCGCGCGCCCGGCGTCCGCTGACCGCGCGCCGGACGATCTCGGTCCCCGAGCTCGCCAAGCACGACCTGGTGATGGTGCGGAAGGGCTACGACCTGCGGGAGGTGACCCTGCGCGCGTACGCGGTGGCCGGGGTGACGCCGAGGATCGCGGTGGAGGGCGGCCAGATGGACGCGGTGCTCCGGATGGTCGAGGCCGGCACCGGGGTCGCGGTGGTACCGGATCTGGTGTTCATCGGGCGGCCGCGGCTGCGCCGGACCGTGCTGACCCCGGCCCTGCACCGGACCGTGGCGCTGGCCCGGCGTGTGGACATCGCACCGACGCCGGCCGTGACGGCGTTCGCGGACATCCTGCTGGAGCACATGTCGGACACCTCGGCCTCGCTGCGGTCGGGGGCGAACGACGTCCAGGTGCTGCACCGGCACCGGACCGGCCGGGAGCTGCTGGGGTGAGGTGGGCCGCGCGACGCGACGCAGCCTGGCTCGGTGCGGTGCCGGACCGGCCGTGTCGTCAGTCGTCGGGCGGGGCCTCACCGAGCTCGTCGACGTCCGCGCCGGCGGCGGCGATCTCCTCCTTCACGACGCCGTAGGCGACCCCAGGGCCGTAGCCCTTGCGGGCGAGCATCCCGACGAGCTTGCGCGCGGCGGACTGGCGCTGCTCGCGGGAGCCGACGGGCATGCTGCGCAGCCGGCGCACGACCAGCTCGCGGGCGCGGGCGCGCTCGGAGTCGTCGTCGATCTCGGTGAGGGCCTCGTCCGCGGTGTCCCGGTCGATCCCCTTGCGGTGCAGCTCGAGTGCGATCGCGCGCTTGCCGAGTCCGCGATGCCGGTGCCGGGAGCGGACCCACTGGTCGGCGAACGCCTTGTCGTCGACCAGCCCGACCTCGTCGAAGCGGTCCAGCACCTGCCGCGCGACCTCGTCGGGGATCTCCTTGCGGCGCAGCGCATCGCCGAGCTCCTTGACCGAGCGGGCCCGGTCGGTGAGCAGGCGCAGGCAGATCTCCTTCGCCCGGGCCTCCTCGTCGACCGGGGTGCGGGCCCGCTGCGTTCCCCCGGGCGTCGACCCGCCGGCCGGCCCGCCCGCGCGGCGGCGCCGGGCACCGGAGCGCTCGGACGGCCGGGAACGATCAGACTGATCAGACCGATCGGACCACTCGGGCTGATCGGGCCGAGCGGGCTGATCGGGCCGAGCGGTCTGACCGGACCGCTCGCCACTGCCGGACCGGCGCCGTGCCCCGCGGGGGGCTGCGCGGCGCCCGGGCCCGTCGTCGAACGTGGCGATCCGGGGAGCCTGCGCTCCGGGCGCACCGGCATCCGCGCTCAGCTCCTCGAACGACACGACCCGCCCGGGCCCGCCGGGCTGCTCCGGACCTCCCGGGGCACTGTCTGCCGGCTCCCCCGGCCCGGCTGCGGCGGGATCGGGAGCGGCATCGGTGGCCGGGTCCAGGATCGGGTCGAGGGCCGGATCCAGGGTGGGGTCGACGAGCCGGACGGCGCGCTGACCGGCGTCGCCCCACGGATCGCCGGCTGACGGATCGCCGGACGGACCGCCGGCCGACGGACGGTCCGCAGCCGGACCCTCCGCCGCCGGGCTCGCACCGAACAGCTCGTCGAGCGAGACGGTGCGGGCCCGGCCGGTCGCCGGGCCGCCGGTCTCCGTGCCGCCGGTCTCCGTGCCATCGGAGCCGGGCGGTCCGCCGCCGGCGGACCCGTTGTGCTCGCCGGGCACGCTCAGAAGTCGACCGGGGCCGGGAGGGGCTCGACCGGCGCGGCCTGCTCGGCGTCGAGAACGGCGCCGATCCCGAGCTTCTCCTTGATCCGCTTCTCGACCTCGGCGGCGACGTCCGGGTTCTCCTTGAGGAACTTCCGGGCGTTCTCCTTGCCCTGCCCCATCTGGTCGCCCTCGTAGGTGTACCAGGCACCGGACTTGCGGATGATCCCCTGCTCGACGCCCACGTCGATCAGCGAACCCTCCTTGCTGATCCCGATGCCGTAGAGCACGTCGAACTCGGCCTGCTTGAAGGGCGGGGCCACCTTGTTCTTGACGACCTTGACCCGGGTCCGGCTGCCGACCATGTCGGTGCCGTCCTTCAGGGTCTCGATCCGGCGGATGTCCATCCGGACCGACGCGTAGAACTTCAGCGCCTTGCCGCCGGTCGTGGTCTCGGGGGACCCGAACATCACGCCGATCTTCTCGCGCAGCTGGTTGATGAAGATCATCGTGGTGCCCGAGCTGTTCAGCGCACCGGTGATCTTCCTCAGCGCCTGGCTCATCAGCCGGGCCTGCAGGCCGACGTGGCTGTCGCCCATCTCGCCCTCGATCTCGGCGCGCGGCACGAGCGCGGCCACCGAGTCGATGACGATGAGGTCCAGCGCGCCGGAGCGGATCAGCATGTCCGCGATCTCCAGCGCCTGCTCGCCGGTGTCCGGCTGGGAGACGAGCAGCTCGTCGGTGTTCACCCCGAGCGCCTTGGCGTACTCCGGGTCGAGCGCGTGCTCGGCGTCGATGAACGCCGCCACGCCGCCCGCCGCCTGCGCGTTCGCCACGGCGTGCAACGCGACCGTGGTCTTACCGCTGGACTCCGGGCCGTAGATCTCGATCACGCGGCCGCGCGGGATCCCGCCGACCCCGAGCGCCACGTCGAGCGCGATGGAGCCGGTGGAGATGGCACTGACCGGCGCGCGCGTCTGGTCGCCCAGGCGCATCACCGATCCCTTGCCGTGGTTCTTCTCGATCTGGGCGAGGGCGAGTTCGAGCGCCTTCTCGCGGTCCGGAGCGGACATCTCTTGACTCCTCGCTGATGTGCGATCGGGGCCTGCTGCTGTCTTTCGGGGAGGCACACCGCAACGGTATGGGGTACCCCTGACAGTTTCGGCGGCCGGATCGGCAGCTGTGGACAACTCACCGGGAACCGCTGCGGTCTCCCACCCGGAACGGTAGCCGAACACGCGTTCGAGCGGACACGGCGACACGCCGACCGGATGCCCCCGGGAGCCGAACGGTCACCCGGCGTCGCGGCCCACCCGGACCGGGCTCAGCGTCGCGCGGCGGGCACGTCGTAGGCGTCGCACACCGCGCGCCACACCCGGCGCAGGTCGATCCCCGACTCGATCGCCTGCTCGACGGTCTGCCCGTCGAGCTCGGCGAACACGTGGTCCCGGGACAGCGACGACGCCCGCACCGCCCCGAACTCGCCTTCCATCAACTCCCGGAAGTGGCTCATCCGCACACCGTCGAGGGTAGGCCCCGGGGCGCGGGCGCGCGGCTCCCGCCCGTCATCGCCCGGCCGTCGGTACGATGGGAGTTATGTCCGAACTGCTTGCCGCCGCGCCCGTCGACGTCGCCGACGAGGTCCTCGCGACGACCGGCATCGGCTCGCCGCTGGCCTGGCAGATCGTCTCGCTGCTGGCCCTGCTCTCCGCGCTGTTCGTGCTGCTGCGCTGGTGGAACCAGCAGCGCAAGCGCTGACCGGCCACCGGACCGCGACGCAAGGCCGTGACACCGGGCCGTGACACCGGGCCGTGACACCGGGCCGTGACACCGGGCCGCTGAGAGTCGCACCGCTCAGCCCGCGGCCGGGCGCGGCACCGCGCGCAGCACCACCAGCAGGAACGGCACGGTCAGCAGCGCCGCGAGGATCCCGAGCACCGAGTAGGACGCCACCGTGACCACGGCCCCGGCCACCAGGCCGGCCGCCGCACCGGCCAGGTTCATCGCCACGTCGACCGAGCCCTGCACCCGGGGCCGGTCGGTGACCGGCACCGCGGACGTCAGCAACGCCGATCCGCCGACCAGCGCCGCCGACCAGCCCAGGCCGAGCAGCACCAGCCCCGCGGTCAGCACCCCGGTCGCGGTGGGCGCGGCGGACGCGCAGAGCGCCGCCGCGGCGACCAGCGTCACCGTCGCACCGGCCAGCACCGCCGCGGCGCCGAACCTGTCGGCGAGCCACCCGAACACCGGGCTCAGCGCGTACATCCCGGCGATGTGCATGCTGATCACGAAGCCGACCACGCTCAGCGCGGCACCGCCGTGGTCCATGTGCACCGGCGTCATCGACATCAGCCCGACCATCACGGCGTGCCCCAGCACGATCCCGGCGGCCCCGGCCAGCGCGGGACGGGAGCCGCGCAGCACGGTCCGGACCGGCGTCGAGGGCCGGTCCCGCCCGTCCTCCGGGACCGGGTCACCGGCCAGCTCGCGGGCCCGGGTGAGCGGATCGGGCCGCAGTCCCGCCCAGCTCACCAGCAGGGCGCAGCCGAACGCCGCGGCGCACAGCAGGTACGGCCCGGCCGCCGGTTCCAGCCCCAGCCCGGCGGCGACGTCCTGCAGCGGGCCGAGCAGGTTCGGCCCGGCGACCGCGCCGACCGTCGTCGCCCAGACGACCAGCGCCAACGCCCGGCCGGCCCGGTCCGGCGCCGCCAGGTCGGTCGCGGCGTAGCGGGCCGCCAGCCCGACGGCCGTCCCGGAACCCATCAGCACCAGCGACACCAGCAGCACCGGGGCCGCGCCGGCGGCCGTTCCGATCACCGCACCGATCGCCCCCACGAGCGCGATCAGGTATCCCCCGGTCAGCGCCGGGCGACGACCGCGCCGCCGGGCGATCCGGGCGACCACCGCCGCGGCGCCGGCGGCGCCCAGCACGATCGCGGTCGAGGCCAGCCCGCCGACCGTCGGCGATCCGGTCAGCCGGGCGGCGACCAGCGGGCTGACCGCGATCGACGTCGCCACCGCCGTCCCGCCGAGCACCTGACCGGTGGCGAGCACCACCAGCAGCCGGCGCTGGGCGGGGTCCTGCAGGTGCGGCGTGGCGGTCACGCCGGGATGCTGCCCCGCGCGGTCGTCCGGCGCCAGCCCGATAGGCTCCGCGCCCGACCGGCACGAGCGGGAAGGACGGCACCGATGGCACGGACGAAGGACGGGACGGGCATCGAGGACGCGTACCGGCTGGTGTCCGACGTCCTGGAGGGAGCGGTCCGCGAGACCCTCGCCGAGCCGGGGCCGGAGCCCGCGCGGTTCGCCGTCCGGCAGCTGACCTCGGTCGACGACGAACTGCCCGACGAGGCGACGCCGCCGGGCTGGTCGCTGGCCTTCCTGGTGCTCGCCGACTGGTACGACGCCGCACGCACCGCCCTCGCCGACGACGACGGGCGCGCCGACCGCGCGCTGGGCTGGGTCTCCGAGCACCTCGGCCGCCGGTTCGCCGCGCGCGCCCGGTACACCGTCGCCCCGCTGGTCGATCCGGCGAACGCCCGGGAGACCTCGCTCTACGTCGAGGCGCTCGGCGAGGACTTCCTGCCGACCATGGTCTGGACGGTCGCCGGGCTGGTCGCGGAGTACCCCGGCCGGGCGGCCGGCGACGACCGGATCTGGCCGCGCGCCCTCGCCGACGACGCCCGCACCGCGAGCTGACCCCACAGCCCGGGGCGGGCTCGGCAGGACAGCCCGGGACGGGCTCGGCGGGAAACTGTCGGTGCCCGCCCGCATGATGGTCGGGTGAGCGCACTCGACGGGTTCTCCCCCGCCACCCGCCAGTGGTTCGAGGGGGCGTTCGCCGCGCCCACCGCCGCCCAGGAGGGCGCCTGGGCGGCCGCCCAGCACGGCCGCAACGCGCTGGTCGTCGCGCCCACCGGTTCCGGGAAGACGCTCGCCGCGTTCCTGTGGGCGCTCGACCGGCTGGCCACCGGGCCGGCGCCGGAGGAGCCCCGGCACCGCTGCCGGGTGCTGTACGTGTCACCGCTCAAGGCGCTCGCGGTGGACGTGCAGCGCAACCTCCGGTCCCCGCTCACCGGGATCCGGCAGGCCGCGCAGCGGCTCGGCCATCCGGTGCCCGACGTCACCGTCGGTATGCGCACCGGCGACACCCCGGCCGACGAGCGCCGCCAGTTCGCCCGCACCCCGCCGGACGTGCTGGTCACCACGCCCGAGTCGCTGTTCCTGCTGCTCACCTCGGCCGCCCGGGAGTCGCTGCGCGGGATCACGACGGTGATCCTGGACGAGGTGCACGCGGTGGCCGGCACCAAGCGCGGCGCGCACCTGGCGCTGTCCCTGGAGCGGCTGGAGGAGATCACCACGGGCTCCCCGCAGCGGATCGGGCTGTCCGCGACGGTCCGGCCGGTGGACGAGGTGTCGACGTTCCTGTCCGGCACCCGGCCGGTGCAGGTGGTGCAGCCGGCCACTCCGAAGACGATCACGGTCGAGGTCCAGGTCCCGGTTCCCGATCTCGCCGCGCTGGACGAGCGGCCGGCACCGGGCAGCACCGACGAGGAGGTCGTCGGCTCCGCGGCGGGCACCGCGCAGCGGCCCTCGATCTGGCCCGCGGTCGAGGAGCGGCTGCTCGGCCTGGTCCGCGCGCACCGCTCGACGATCGTGTTCAGCAACTCCCGCCGGCTGGCCGAGCGGCTGACCTCCCGGCTCAACGAGCTGGCCGCCGAACAGGCCGAACAGGCTGAACAGGCAGCACAGGCAGCACAGGCGGGGCAGGACGAACGGGCCGGGCCGGGCGGCCGGGCGGGGGCCGACACGGCGGGCGGGGACCGGCCGGTCTTCCCGGCCGAGGCGGTCGGCCAGTCCGGGGTCGGCGGCGGCGCCGCGCCGACCGTCGCCAAGGCGCACCACGGCTCCATGTCCCGCGACCAGCGCACCCTGGTCGAGGAGGAGCTGAAGTCCGGTCTGCTGCCCTGCGTGGTCGCGACGTCCAGCCTGGAGCTCGGGATCGACATGGGCGCCGTAGACCTGGTCGTGCAGGTCGAGGCGCCGCCGTCGGTGGCGTCCGGGCTGCAGCGGGTCGGCCGGGCCGGCCACCAGGTCGGCGCGGTCTCCGAGGGCGTGGTGTTCCCGAAGTTCCGGGGCGACCTGGTGTCCTGCGCGGTGGTCGCCGAGCGGATGACCACCGGGTCCATCGAGTCGACGCGCTACCCGCGCAACCCGCTCGACGTGCTGGCCCAGCAGATCGTGGCGATGGTGGCGATGGAGCCGTGGTCGCTGTCCGATCTGGCGGCCACGGTCCGCCGGGCCGCCCCGTTCGCGGCGCTGCCCGACTCCGCGCTGCACTCGGTGCTGGACATGCTCGCCGGGCGGTACCCGTCCGAGGAGTTCGGCGAGCTGCGCGCCCGGATCACCTGGGACCGGGTCACCGACGAGCTGCGCGGCCGGCCCGGCGCCCAGCGGCTCGCGGTGACCTCCGGCGGCACCATCCCGGACCGCGGCCTGTTCACCGTGATGACCCCGGGCGGCGCCGACGGGGCCGGCTCCCGGGTCGGCGAGCTCGACGAGGAGATGGTCTACGAGTCCCGGGTCGGTGACACGTTCCTGCTGGGCACGTCGTCGTGGCGGGTGGAGGACATCACGCACGACCGGGTGATCGTCACCCCGGCGCCCGGGGTGCCCGCCCGGATGCCGTTCTGGAAGGGCGAGTCGATCGGCAGGCCGCTGGAGCTGGGCCGGGCGGTCGGCGCGTTCGTGCGGGAGATGTCCGGGCTCGCCGAGGAGGCCGCCCGGGAGCGGGCCGCCACCGCCGGCCTGGACGAGTGGGCGCAGGACAACCTGCTCTCCTACCTGCGCGAGCAGCGCGAGGCCACCCGGCACGTGCCGAGCGACCGGACGATCCTGGTCGAGCGGTTCCGCGACGAGCTGGGCGACTGGCGGCTCGTCGTGCACTCCCCGTTCGGCGCCCAGGTCAACGGGCCGTGGGCGCTGGCGATCGCGGCCCGGATGCGCGAGCGGCGGGGGGTGGAGGTGAGCGCGTCCGGGGCCGACGACGGCATCGTGCTCCGGCTGCCGGACGCCGTCGACGACTCCGGTTCCGAGGTCGTCCCGGGCGCCGAGGACGTGCTGCTCGATCCCGGCGAGATCGAGCAGATCGTGGTGGCCGAGCTGGGCGGCTCGGCGCTGTACGCGTCCCGGTTCCGGGAGTGCGCGGCGCGGGCACTGCTGCTCCCCCGGCGGGACCCGCGGCGGCGCAGCCCGCTGTGGCAGCAGCGGCAGCGCTCGGCGCAGCTGCTGTCGGTGGCCGGGAAGTTCGAGCAGTTCCCGATCACCCTCGAGGCGATGCGGGAGTGCGTGCAGGACGTCTACGACCTGCCCGGCCTGCGCGAGCTGATGGGCGACATCGGCTCCCGGAAGGTGAAGGTCGCCGAGATCGAGACGGCGCACCCCTCGCCGTTCGCGCGCAGCCTGCTCTTCGGCTACGTCGGGATGTTCCTCTACGAGGCCGACGCCCCGCTGGCCGAGCGGCGGGCCGCGGCGCTGTCGCTGGACTCGACGCTGCTCTCCGAGCTGCTCGGCTCGGAGGCGATCCGCGAGCTGCTCGATCCGGAGGTGCTGGCCGAGGTCGAGGCCGCGCTGCAGCGCACCGCGCCGGACCGGCACGCCCGCGACGTCGAGGGCGCCGCCGATCTGCTCCGCTTCGTCGGGGACCTGTCCGCAGCCGACGGGCGGGCCCGCGGCGTCGACCCGGCGTGGTTCGACGAGCTGGCGGGCGCGCGGCGCGCGCTGCGGGTGCGGATCGCCGGCGAGGAGCGGTTCGTCGCGATCGAGGACGCCGGCCGGATCCGGGACGCGCTCGGCGCGGCGCTGCCGGTCGGGGTGCCGGAGGCGTTCACCGAGCCGGTCGCCGACCCGCTGGGCGATCTCGTGCTGCGCTACGCCCGCACGCACGGCCCCTTCACCGCCGGCGAGTGCGCGGCGCGGTTCGGGCTCGGGGTCGCCGTGGTCGCCGGGGTGCTGGAGCGGCTGACCGGGACCGGGCGGCTGGTGAAGGGCGAGCTGCGGCCACAGGCGTCGGTCCCGGCCGGGGTGCGCAGCGAGACCGAGTTCTGCGACGCCGAGGTGCTGCGCCGGCTGCGGCGGGCGTCCCTGGCGAAGCTCCGGCACGAGGTGGAGCCGGTCGAGCAGCGGGCGCTGGGCCGGTTCCTGCCCGCCTGGCAGGGCGTGCAGGTCCGGTCCGGGTCCGAGCGCCGCGGCCGGGTCCGCCGGGCACCCGGCGCCGAGGACGTGCTCGGCGTCGTCGAGCAGCTGGCCGGCACGCCGCTCCCGGCGAGCGCGGTGGAGTCGCTGATCCTGCCCGCCCGGCTGCCCGGCTACACCCCGGCGCTGCTCGACGAGCTGACCGCGGCCGGCGAGGTCACCTGGGCCGGTTGCGGGGCGCTGGCCGGGCAGGACGGCTGGCTCGCGCTGGCCCCGTCCGACGTCGCGGACCTGCTGCTACCGGCCCCGGACCTGGACACCGCGGGCACGCCGCTGCACACCGCGGTGCTCGCCGCGCTCGGCCTGTCCGATCCGGCGGCGCTGACCGACCCGGACCGCGCCGCCGAGCAGGCCGGCGGGGCGCTGTTCTTCCGCGAGCTCGCCACCCGGGCCGGCCTGGCGCTCACCGAGCAGGGCGAACCCACCCCGTCCGACGACGACGTGGTCGCCGCCGTGTGGGACCTGGTCTGGGCCGGAGCGCTGACCAACGACACGCTCGGCCCGTTGCGCGCCCGGTTGTCCGGCGGCGGGAACCGGCGCGGCTCGGCCGGGCGGTCCGGCGCGGCACACCGTCCGGCCCGTCGCGCGCCGCGCGGCCGGTACGCGCAGCTGCGGGCCGGGCGGCCGTCGATGCCGAGCCGGACCGGGCCGCCGTCGGTCGGTGGCCGCTGGTCGGTCGCGGTCGCCCGGGAGGCGGACCCGACCCGGCGGGCGCACGCGGCGGCGGAGGCGTTCCTGGAACGGCACGGTGTGCTGACCCGGGGCGCGCTCGGCACCGAGCGGGTCACCGGCGGGTTCGCCGGGGTGTACAAGGTGCTGCGGGCGATGGAGGAGTCCGGGCGCTGCCGGCGCGGCTACATCGTCGAGGGGCTGGGGGCCGCGCAGTTCGCGGTGCCGGGGGCGATCGACCGGGTGCGGGCGCTCGCCGCGTCCGGCGGCGGCCCCGGCCCGGACCCCGGCCCGGACCCCGATCCCGGCGACGACGTCCCGGCGGACCTGCTGCGCGGCAGCGCGTTCTCCGGCGCCGGCCGGTACGACGAGTTCGACGGCGCCGCCGCCGGCCGCCCCGCCCCGGTGCAGGACGCCTGGCGCTCGCTGTCCCGGGTGGTGCTCGCCGCGGCCGACCCGGCCCAGCCCTACGGCGCCGCGCTGCCGTGGCCGGACACCACCGGCGACTCCCGGCACCGTCCGGGCCGCAAGGCCGGCGCGCTGGTCGCCCTGGTCGACGGGGTCCCCGCGCTGTACGTGGAGCGCGGCGGCCGCTCGCTGCTGTCGTTCACCGGCGATCGCGACGAGCTGCGCGCCGCCGCCGAGGTGCTGGCCGGAGCGGTGCACGAGGGCTGGCTCGGGTCGCTCGCCGTGGAGCGCGCCGACGGGCAGGACTCGCTGGCCTCCGAGCTGTCCGAGGTGCTCACCGAGGCCGGGTTCCGGGTGACGCCGAAGGGGCTGCGGCTGCGGGCCTGACACCCGCCGCCGTCCCGGGCTGCCGGACCGGCCCGCCCCTGCGACGATCACCCGATGACCCGTCGCTCCCCCGACCGCACCGCGTACGCGCTCGCCGGGCTGCTCGGCACCGCCGCCGTCCTGCACGTCGTGCGTCCCGAGCCGTTCGACTCCATCGTCCCGGAGCGGCTGCCCGGCACCCCGCGGTTCTGGACCTACGCCTCCGGTGCCGCCGAGGGCGCGGTGGCGGCGGCCGTCGCGCATCCGCGGACCCGGCGGATCGGCGGGTACGCCGCGGCCGGGCTGTTCGCCGCGGTGTTCCCGGCGAACGTCTCGATGGCGCTGCGCTGGCGCCGCAAGCCGCCGGCGTACCGGGTGGTCGCCTGGGCCCGGCTCCCGCTGCAGATCCCGCTGGTGTGGTGGGCGCTGCGGATCGCCCGGCCCGACCGGGGTCGCTGAGCCCTCGACCAAAGTCGGGCCGAGCACGACGTTCGCCCGGCGGCCGCCGACCGATGCCCGCCGCGCCGGCGTCGTGCCCCGGGGTGGACTGCTCCCGCCGGAGGACCGACGTCCGGCGCGTTCGCGGAGGGGGCACAGCGATGAGGGCAGGAGTCACGGCGGCGCTCACGGCGGTGCTGGCGGCGGGGCGGCGGCCCGGACCGGGCACCGGCACGGCGGCGGCCGTCCCACGGCTCGCCCGGTGGCCGGTCGGCCTGATCGCGGGTGCGGTCGCCGCGGTGCACCTGGTCGCGGGGTCGCTCGGGCGCGGCTACTGGTTCGACGAGGCGCTGATGCTCGCCCTCGGCCGGCACCATCTCGACTGGGGATCGGCCGACCAGCCGCCCGGGGCGCCGCTGCTCGCCCGGCTCGCCGACACCGTCGCCCCCGGATCGATCGCGGTGCTGCGGATCGTGCCGTCGCTGGCGACCGCGGCCGCCGTCGTCGTCGCCGCGCTGATCGCCCGCGAGCTGGGCGGCGACCGGCGCGCGCAGACGCTCACCGCGCTCGCCCAGGCCACCGGGATCTGGGTGACGCTGGCCGGGCACTGGCTGACGCCCTACACCCTGGAACCGCTCGGCTGGCTGGTCCTGGTCTGGCTGGTGGTGCGCTGGATGCGGGTGCGCGACGACCGGCTGCTGCTCGCGCTGGGGCCGGTCCTCGGGCTGTCCGGGCAGGTCAAGTTCCAGGTGCTGCTGTTCGCGGTGGTGCTGCTGCTCGCGGTGCTCGCCGTCGGCCCGCGCGACCTGCTGGGCAGGCCGGCGCTGTGGGTGTCCGCCGCCGTCGCCACCGTGATCGTGGCGCCCACCCTGCTCTGGCAGGCCGCGCACGGCTGGCCGCAGCTGCGGATGGGAGCGGTGGTCACCGCCGAGGCCGAGGCGCTCTACGGCGGCCGGCCGGGTGTCGCGCTGGGCCTGCTGTGGATGGCCGGGGTGACCGGGCTGGTGCTCGTCGTCGCCGGGCTGGTGTTCGCCGTGCGCGATCCCCGGCTGCGCCGCTACGGGTTCCTGGCGCTGACCTTCGGCGCGCTGTGGCTGCTGTTCGTGATCATGGCGGGCCGCCCGTACTACCTGGGCGGGCTGCACGGCGCGCTCGCCGCGCTGGGCGCCGTGGGCTTCCAGCACCGGCGGGAGTCCGGGCACCGGCGCTGGTCCTGGACGGTGTGGCCGGGCGCGGTGCTGTCGGTGCTGGCCGCCGCGGTCACCGTGCCGGTCTCCGCGCAGCTCGCCGCACCGGGGATCCAGGACGGCGTGATCGCCGCCGTCCGGCAGGTCTGGACGGAGATGCCCGCCGAGCAGCGGGACCGGACGGTGGTCGTCGCCGAGTCCTACATCTGGGCGGCCTTCCTGGACACCGCGCCGCCGGGCACGGACCTCCCGCCGGTCGTCAGCGGGAGCCGCAGCTACGGCTATCTCGATCCGCCGCCGGATGACCGGGACAGCGTGATCTTCGTCGGGGAGCGGCCGGAGACGATCGCGCCGGCGATCACCGGGCTGCACCGGGCCGGGGTCTCGGACACCGGGGACACGCTGCTGCCGCCGGGCAGCCCGGGCATCCCGGTGTGGACCGGCTCCGGCCTGGCCCGCCCCTGGTCGCAGGTGTGGCCGGAGCTGCGGACGCTGGACGTCGGCTGATCATCGCCTGGTGGTGGACCGGTGCCGGCGGTGGCACCGATCCGCCACGAGGCGGCGATCACCGGTGCGGCGTAGCGTCGTCCGGGTGCCCGAGGGAGACACCGTGTACCTGGCCGGGAAGCGGATGCACGCGGCGCTGGCCGGGCACCGGCTGGTCCGCGGGGAGCTGCGGCACCCGCGGCTGGTGGAGCACGATCTCGCCGGGCTGACCGTCGCCGGTGTCGTCCCGGTCGGCAAGCACCTGTTCACCCGGCTCGACGACGGCCGCAGCCTGCACAGCCACTTCCGGATGGACGGGTCCTGGCACCTGTACCGGCCCGGGATGCGCTGGCAGCGCGCGGCGCACCAGGCGCGCGCGGTGCTGGAGACCGCGGACCGGGTCGCCGTCGGGTTCGCGCTGCACGACCTGGAACTCCTCCCGACCGCCGACGAGCACACCCTGGTCGGGCACCTCGGCCCGGACCTGCTCGACCCGGACTGGGCCGGCGGCCACGACGCCGAGGCACTGCGCAGGCTCACCGCCCGCGGGGACCACGAGCTGGGCCTCGCCCTGCTGGAGCAGCGGGTGATGGCCGGGCTGGGCAACCTCTACCGCAACGAGATCTGCTTCCTGCTGGGCGTGACGCCGTGGGTGCCGGTGCGCGAGGTCCCCGACCTGCCGGGGGTGGTCGCGCTGTCCCGGCGGCTGCTGTCGTCCAACAAGGACCGGCCGGAGCAGACGACCACCGGTTCGCTCGCCGCGGGCGAGGCGCACTGGGTGTTCGAGCGCCCCGGCCGGCCGTGCCGCCGGTGCCGCGCCCGGATCCGCACCGCCGAGCAGGGCGAGCCGCCCTACGCCCGGGTCACCTACTGGTGCCCGCGCTGCCAGCACGGCCCCTCCCCCCGCCGCGCCCGCCGCTGACCCCGCGGATCGCACCCCTTCGCGTCGGTTCACACCCGTCGCAGCAGGTGCGGACCGACGCGAACGGGTGCGGTCTCCCCGGACGTGCGAACGCCCCGCCACCCGGGACCGGGGGCGGGGCGTCGGCTGCTGCGGCTCAGGCGGTGCCGGGCTGGTTCTGCTGCTGGGTGGGGTTGGGCTGCTGGGCCGGCGCCGGCGACGACGGCAGCTGCTGCGTGGTGTGCTCGCCCTGACCGACCTGCGGTGCCTGCTCCCCGGCGATCGGCGCCCCGGACATCGACGCCCGGATCTGCTCCAGCCGGGACGCGCCCGCCATGTCGGTGGTCGACTGCTGGACCTCCAGCATCCGGCCCTGCACCGAGTTCTGGGCCAGCTCCGCCGAGCCGAGCGCGTTCGCGTACCGCTTCTCGATCTTGTCGCGGACCTCGTCCAGCGACGGGGCGTTGCGCGGCGCCGACAGCTCGCTCATCTGGCGCAGCGAGTTCGCCGCCTGCTCCTGCATCTTCGCCTGCTCGAGCTGGCTGAGCAGCTTCGTCCGCTCGGCGATCTTCTGCTGCAGCACCATCGAGTTCCGCTCGACGGCCTGCTTGGCCTGCTCGGCGGCACCGATCGACTGGTCGTGCAGGGTCTTGAGGTCCTCGACGCCCTGCTCGGCCGTCACCAGCTGGGTGGCGAACGTCTGCGCCGACTGCTCGTACTGCTGGGCCTTCTGCTCGTCGCCCTGGGACCGCGCCTGGTCGGCCAGGACCAGCGCCTGCTTGGCCGAGGACTGCAGCTTCTCGATCTCCCCGAGCTGCCGGTTCAGCTTCATCTCCAGCTGACGCTGGTTGCCGATCACCGCCGCGGCCTGCTGGGACAGCTGCTGGTGCTGCCGCTGGGCGTCCTCGATGGCCTGCTGGATCTGCACCTTCGGGTCCGCGTACTCGTCGACCTTCGACGAGAACAGGGCCATCAGATAGCTCCAGGCCTTGGTGAATCCGTTGGCCATCTCTCCGCCTACCTCCGGGTGGGGCTCGCTCACGACCGTGCCCGCTCCGCGGCGGGCGCACCGGACCGTGCCGACCCCGCGTTCCCCCCGGCGGTCGGCACTGGCGCTCCGGCCCTCTCCATCCTGGCACCGCTGCCAGTACGCGCGCACCCTACCGTGACGAGCCGGTGGTCACGCGGCGGATCATGCCGCCGAGGCGACCGGCCCCCCGGACGACGCCGGGACGGCCGGGCCCGCACCGGGCCGCCCGGCGAGGCGCAGCTCGGCGTGTCGCTGCCCGATCGGGACCAGCACCTCGTCGGCGGCGCGGGTGCCGGCACGCAGGTCCGTGCTCATCTCGCGGACCACCGACGCCAGCAGATCGGCGACGGTGATCCCGAGGGCCTCGCAGATCGCCGCCAGCAGCTCGCTGGAGGGCTCCTTGCGGCCGCGCTCGACCTCGGAGAGGTAACCGAGGCTGACCCGAGCGCCCCGGGAGATGTCGCGCAGCGTGCGCCTGCGCGCGGTCCGCGCGCGTCGCAGACCACTGCCGATCGCTTCCCGAAGCAGCATGTGCCCTCCTCGACTCGGCCCGGGCGGCACCGCGATGCCGGGGCCCGGTGCGAATCACCGTACCGACTCTCCGGCCCCGGCGGCGCGGCCGAACCCGGGTGTCCGTGTCCGCC
>NZ_BAAAJK010000049.1:51546-71277 GCF_039526905.1 Pseudonocardia kongjuensis
GGTGAGCGCCAGCGCCACCACCAGCACCGTCCACTGCACGGCCAGCACGGCGCCCAGCGCGTCCGGGAACAGCAGCGGCAGCGGCAGCAGGAACAGCCCGATCGCGAACGTCTGCGCGACCGTCTTCGCCTTCCCGCCCCGGCTGGCCGGGATGACCCCGCGCCGCCGGATCACCAGGAACCGCAGCACCGTGATGCCGATCTCCCGGCCCAGGATCACGATCGTCACCCACCAGGGGACGATGCCGAGCATCGACAGCCCGACCAGCGCGGCCCCGGTGAGCGCCTTGTCGGCGATCGGATCGGCGAGCGCCCCGAACCAGGTGACCAGGCCGCGGCTGCGGGCCAGCTGGCCGTCCAGCCGGTCGGTCAGCGCCGCCACCACGAACACGGTGAACGCGGTCATCCGCCAGAACGTGTCCTCGCCGCCCTCGACGAGCAGCGCCGCCACGAACACCGGGACCAGCAGCAGGCGCAGGCAGGTCAGGGCGTTCGCGATGTTCAGCAGCGGCGCCTGACCACCGACCGGGACGGTGCCACCGGTCGGCTGCGGGGAGCTCATCCGGTCCCTGCCGCGACCGCCGTGGCCGCGTCGGCGGGGGCGCCGGCGGGGAGCAGCTCCACCGCCTCGACGAGCAGGTCGACGCCCTCGGTGTCGAGCACCCGGCAGCGCACCAGGTCGCCCGGCCGCAGCGAGCCGGGTTCCGGGCCGTCGTCGGCGGCGGCCACCACGTAGGACTCGCCGTCGGCGTCCGGGCCCTGGTGCGCGGCCCGCCCGGCGATCTCCGGCTCGTCGTCGTCCGGGCCGTCGGACCGCTCGATCAGCAGCACGACCTCGGACCCGATCCGCTCCTCCGCCCGCTGCACCATCAGCTCGTCGGCCAGCTCGGAGATCCGGGCGACCCGGGCCTGCACCTGCGCCGGGTCGAGCTTGCCGTCGTAGCCCTCGGCCTCGGTGCCGTCCTCGTCGGAGTAGCCGAACACGCCGACCGCGTCCAGCCGGGCGCCGACCAGGAACGCCTCCAGCTCGGCCAGGTCGTCCTCGGTCTCCCCGGGGAACCCGACGATCACGTTCGACCGGATCCCGGCCTCCGGCGCGAGCGCCCGGATCCGCTCGCACAGGTCCAGGAAGTCGGTGCGCGACCCGAACCGGCGCATCCGGCGCAGCACCGGCGCGCTGGCGTGCTGGAACGAGAGATCGAAGTACGGCGCGATGCCGGGCGTCGTCGCGATCGCGGCGATCAGGTCCGGGCGCATCTCGGCCGGCTGCAGGTAGGACACCCGGACCCGGCTGATCCCCTCGATCGCGCCCAGCCGGGGCAGCAGGTCGACCAGCGCGCGGGTCCCGCCGGGCAGGTCCTTGCCGTAGGACGTCGAGTTCTCGCTGACCAGCACCAGCTCGCGGACGCCGTCGCCGGCCAGCCACGCCGCCTCGCCGAGCACGTCGGCGGGCGGGCGGGACACGAAGCTGCCGCGGAACGACGGGATCGCGCAGAACGCGCAGCGCCGGTCGCAGCCCGACGCCAGCTTCAGCGACGCGACCGGGCCGCCGGTGAGCCGGGTGCGGCCGAGGCCGGCGGCGGTGATGTCGGGCAACCAGTCGTGGCCGGGCACCGACACGTCGGTGCTGGCGGCCGGGCGCTCCACCGGCGAGATCGGCAGCAGGGTGCGCCGGTCGACCGGGACGTGCGGGGCGGGCGCGTGCCCGCCGAGCACGTCGGAGAGCCGCTCGGCGAGCTCGGGATAGGCGTCGAACCCGAGGACCGCGTCCGCCTCCGGCAGGTCGGCGGCCAGCTCGGCGCCGTACCGCTCGGCCAGGCAGCCGACCGCGACCACCTTCGCGCCGGCCGGGCGGGCCACGTCGGAGGCCGCGAGCACGGTGTCGATCGAGTCCTTCTTCGCCTGCTCGACGAACCCGCAGGTGTTGACGAGGATGACGTCGGGCGATCCGCCCTCGGCGTCCACCAGTTCCCAGCCGGACCCGACCAGCCGGCCGGCGAGCTCCTCGGAGTCGACCTCGTTGCGCGCGCAGCCCAGCGTCAGCAGGGCGGCACGCCGGGGTGCGTTCTCGGGGGAAGCCACGGCCTCCAGGGTAGACGGCGGGGGCGGCGGCCCCCGGCCCGGCGTCCCCGCCGTCTAGGCTCGTCGTCCGTGCCCGACGCACCAGAGCCCCCGCTGCCCGATCCCGGCCCGACCGTGACCGTCCGGCGGGCCCGCACCCCGGACGTCCGGGTGATCCGCGAGCTGGTCGACGAGTACGCCGGCCGGGTGCTGCTGGCCAAGGAGACGGTCACCCTCTACGAGGCGGTCCCCGAGTTCCTGGTCGCCGAGCTGGACGGGAAGGTCGTCGGCTGCGGGGCGCTGCACGTGCTCTGGGAGGACCTCGGCGAGATCCGCACGGTGGCCGTGTCGCCGTCGGTGCTCGGCCGCGGGGTCGGCCACCGGATCGTCGACGCGCTGATCGACGGCGCCCGCGAGCTCGGCCTGCGCCGGCTGTTCGTGCTCACCTTCGAGAAACAGTTCTTCGCCCGGCACGGGTTCGCCGAGATCGACGGGACCCCGGTGTCGGCGGAGGTGTTCGCCGCGATGCTGCGCTCCTACGACGCCGGCGTCGCCGAGTTCCTCGATCTCGCGCACGTCAAGCCGAACACCCTGGGCAACGTGCGGATGCTGCTGACCTTGTGAGCCCGCGCCGGCCCCGGCGACACTGGGGTGCATGGCGGAACGGGCCGGGGCCGGGCGGTGGCGCACCTCGGCCGCGTTGCGCCCGCTGGTCACCGAGATCTGGGCGTGGCGCACGGCGGCCGGCCCGCCCGGCACCCACCAGGGCGTCGCCGGCGGGCACCTGACCGTGATCCTCTGCGTCGACGGCGCCGTCGAGCTGCTGCGCAAGCCCGATCCCGGACGCGGGCCGGGCCGGTTCACCGCGTCCGCGGCCGGCCTGCACAGCGTGCCCGCGGTGATCGCCACCGGCGCCCCGCAGGCCGGGCTGCAGCTGGCGCTGACCTGGCGCGGCGCCCGCGCCCTGCTCGGCGTGCCCGCCGCGGAGCTGGCCGGCGACGTCGTGGACCTCGCCGACCTGTGGCCGGGCGTCGGGTCGCTGCTCGACCGGCTGCACGCGGTCCCGACCTGGGCCGGCCGGTGCGCCCTGCTCGACGAGCACCTGTGCCGGATCGCCGACCGGCGGGCCGCCGGGTCCGGGCCGCCCGCCGAGATCGGCCGGGCCTGGGACCGGCTGGTCGCCACCGGCGGCACGGCCCGGGTCGCCGAGCTCGCCGCCGACGTCGGCTGGTCGCCCCGGCACCTCGGCGAGCGGCTGCGCCGCGAGACCGGTCTGGGCACCAAGACCGCGGCCCGGGTGATCCGCTTCGAACGGGCCTGCTCGCTGCTGCGCCGGGCCGACCGGCCCGCCCTCGCCGACGTCGCGGCCGTCTGCGGGTTCGCCGACCAGCAGCACCTGGCCCGGGAGTTCCGGGCGCTCGCCGGGACGACCGCCGGCGCCTGGCTGGCGGAGCATCCGGACGGGCTCGCGGTCAGCCCTGCCTGATCGCCTGCACGTCGAGCTCGATCTCGATCGTCGAGCCCACCACCGGCAGCCCCTTCGCGATCATCTGCTGCCAGTTCAGGGTGAAGTGCTCGCGGTGCAGCTGGGTGGTCGCCACCGCGCCGACCCGGTCGCCGTTCCACTCGGCTGAGCCGAGGAACGTGGTGTCCAGCGAGACGTCGCTGGTCAGGCCGTGCAGCGTGAGGTCGCCGTCGACGGTCCAGCGGTTCCCGCCCCGCTGCACGAACCGCACGCTGGAGAAGCGCAGCTCCGGGAACCGGTCGACGTCGAGGAAGTCCGGCGAGCGCAGGTGGGTGTCCCGGGCCTCGACGTTGGTGTCCACGCTGGCCGCGTCGATGACGACGTCGACCGAGGACTCCTCGAACGGCTCGGCGATCCGGATCTGGCCGTGGAACCGGTTGAATCGGCCGTACACCTTGGACAGCCCGATGTGCCGGGCCACGAACCGGACCGAGCTGTGGTCGCTGTCGATCAGGAACACGCCGGCCGCCGGCGGGCGCAGCGCCGGGTCCTCGCCGAGCACCATCGCGCCCATGTCGGCGTGCGAGCCCCAGGACACCTCGACGACGTCGGTCATCGGCTGGTAGCCGCCCGCCTCGACCCGGACGCGGTACCGGCCGGGCATCAGCGAGGCCGCGTAGCGGCCGAACGGGTCGGTCTCCAGGTGCGCGACCCGGCGGTCGCCGGCGTCGATCACCGAGACCTCGCTGCCGGGCAGCGCGCCGCCCTGGGCGTCCCGGACCTGGCCGGAGAGCACGCCGCCGGTGAGCGGGATCGGGACGAGCGCGTGCCGGTCGGTCGTTCCCCGAGCCGGACGACGACGGTCCTTCTTCCTCCAGAACACCGGAAGACCTCCTCCGCCCGTGCGGGCACCGATGACGTACGGGCCCCCGGACGGCGGCCTCGTCAGCCACTTTGACACGTTCGTGACCGTCCCGTTAACCACCTGCCGCGAAAGAGTGGTTACGCTTGGTATTCGTCACAGCACCGTCCGGCAGAAGATCGCCACGCTGCGTTCAACTCGTCACTCGTCGTCGTCGTTGACCTCGGCACCGTCCGCCGTCCCGCCGCCGCGGATCAGGTACAGCGCGTTCTCCAGCTCGTCCGGCTTCACGAGCACGTCGCGGGCCTTCGATCCCTCGGAGGGGCCGACGATGTTGCGGGTCTCCAGCAGGTCCATCAGCCGGCCCGCCTTGGCGAAACCGACCCGCAGCTTGCGCTGCAGCATCGACGTCGAGCCGAACTGCGAGGTGACGATCAGCTCGGCCGCCTGCAGCAGCAGGTCGAGATCGTCGCCGATGTCGGCGTCGATCTCCTTCGCCTCGCCGGCCTTCTGTGCGGTGACGCCCTCGGTGTAGCTCGGCTCCGCCTGCTCCTTGGTGAACGCGACGACCTTGGCGATCTCGTCGTCGTCGACGAACGCGCCCTGCATCCGGACCGGCTTGCCGGCGCCCATCGGCAGGTAGAGCGAGTCGCCCATGCCGATCAGCTTCTCGGCGCCCGGCTGGTCCAGGATGACCCGCGAGTCGGTCAGCGACGACGTCGCGAACGCCAGCCGGGACGGCACGTTCGTCTTGATCAGGCCGGTGACCACGTCCACCGACGGCCGCTGGGTCGCCAGGATCAGGTGGATGCCGGCCGCGCGGGCCTTCTGGGTGATCCGGACGATCGCGTCCTCGACGTCGCGCGGCGCCGTCATCATGAGGTCGGCGAGCTCGTCGACGATGCACATGATGTAGGGGTAGGGCCGGTACACCCGCTCCGAGCCGGGCGGCGCGCTGATCTCGCCGGAGCGCACCTTGCGGTTGAAGTCGTCGACGTGCCGGACCCGGTTGGCCTGCATGTCCTGGTAGCGCTGCTCCATCTCCTCGACCAGCCAGGCGAGCGCGGCGGCCGCCTTCTTCGGCTGGGTGATGATGGGCGTGATCAGGTGCGGGATGCCCTCGTAGGGGGTCAGCTCGACCATCTTCGGGTCGATCAGGATCATCCGGACCTCGTCCGGGGTGGCCCGGCTGAGCAGCGACACCAGCATCGAGTTGACGAAGCTGGACTTGCCGGAGCCGGTCGAGCCCGCGACCAGCAGGTGCGGCATCTTCGCCAGGTTCGCCACCAGGTAGTGGCCCTCGATGTCCTTGCCGAGGCCGATGCCCATCGGGTGCTGCTCGTTGCGGGCGCTGGTGGACCGGAGCACGTCGCCGAGCCGGACCATCTCCCGGTCGGTGTTGGGCACCTCGATGCCGACCGCGGACTTGCCGGGGATCGGCGCCAGCAGCCGGACGTTGTCGTTGGCGACCGCGTAGGCCAGGTTGCGCTGCAGCTGGGTGATCTTCTCGACCTTCACCGCCGGGCCGAGCTCGATCTCGTAGCGGGTCACCGTCGGGCCGCGGGTGAAGCCGGTGACCTGGGCGTCGATGTTGAACTGGTCCAGCACGCCGGTGATCGCCTCGATCATGGCGTCGTTCGCGGAGCTGCGGGACTTCGGCGGCGGGCCCGCCTCCAGCACGTCCGCGGGCGGCAGCACGTACTCGGACTCGCCGACCGGCTCGCGGATCGCCATCGAGAGCTGCTCGCCCTCGGTCGGCGGCGCCTCCTCGGCGGGCGGGGTCTCCACGACGGGACGGCGCGGCGCCTTCTTCGCGGCCGGTGCCGGCGGGACGTCGGCGGGCGGGCCGGGCACGTCGGCGTCCACCGGGGTGGGTGCGTGCTCGCCGTCCTCGACCCGGAACGCGTCCGCCTCGCTGGCCTGCTGCCTGCGGCGGGCGGGCCGGCGGCGGGCCGGCTTCGCGCCGTCGAGATCGGCCTCGGCGACGGCGTCGGCGACCGTGCGCGGCCTGGCCGCCCCGCCCTCCGCGGTCTCCCCGTCGGTCTCCTCGTCCTCGGGCGGCAGCTGCCCGGTGAGCCTGCGGAACCGGTCGGGCAGCTCGCGGACCGGGATCCCGGTGACCAGCAGCAGCGCGTACAGGGTGAGCAGGACGAGCACCGGCACCGCCGTCCACACGGTCAGCCCGGCCTCCAGCGGGGTGCCCGCGACGTAGCCGATCGCGCCGCCGGCGCCGCGCCAGGCGTCCGGCTCGGCGGGCCCGCCGCGGGCGAGGTGCACCAGGCCGAGCACGCCGAGCGCGAGCAGCAGGCTCCCGGCGACGATCCGGGGCCGGGCCTCCGGGTGCGCGGGCGTCGTCACGAGGACCACGCCGACCCCCAGCAGGATCAGCGGGAGCAGCACCGACGTGACACCGATGACGGCCTGCACGACGAAGGTGAACCAGTAGCCGACCGAGCCGCCGGCCTGCCACCACAGCCCGGCGGCGGCGATCACCGCGAGCACCAGCATCGCGAACCCGAGACCGTCCCGGCGGTGCGCCGGATCGATGTCGCGGGTGCGGCCGACGGCCCGCCCGGACGCGCGGAAGGTCTTCGCCACGCCCCGGCCGACCGCGTCGATCGACCGGTCGATCAGGTCGGGGCCCTGGCGCCTGGCCGGGGCCCGGCGGGTGGCCGGCTTGCGGCGGGCGGACGAGCGCGAGCCGGACCGCCCCGAGCCACGGCCCGCAGCCGCTGCCGTGCTGGTCCTGCCCGTGCCGGTACGTCCTGCCATGTCACCCACGGTAGCCCGTCACGATGATCGAACCGGGGACCGACGCGGGGGTCCGGGCGTCCCGGCGACCACGCACCCACCCCCGTGGGCTCCGTCGCCCGGGCGATGCGGCCGGCTCCCGAGCGGAGTCTCCGGCGTCCGATGCGCGTCCGCGGGACCGGCCGGACGGCCGGCGGGTCGTGGAGCTGTTCCCGGCACCGGCAGCACCGTGGCCGAGGAGCGCACGCCAGGGCCGCCGGTAGCACCGAGCGACCGCACACCGTCCGAACTCCGGACCCTGCCGGCGCGCACCGGTTCCGATCGAGCTCCGCGACGAGGACGAGATGATCGGCGAGGTCGTCTCCGCACGTCAGAGCAGCGGGTTGAGCAGGACCAGCCGGTCGACCCGGTCCGGCCGGCGAGCCGCGAACACGGCGCAGACACCGCCGGAGAAGCTCGCCCCCACCACCCCGACCCGGTCGACGGGCAACCGGCCGGCCAGTTCGTCCGCTGCCGCCGACACGTCGTTGCCCGCCCCGGCGAGGGTGAGTTCCTCCGGCCGTCCGTCACTCTCCCCGTGGCCGCGGAGGTCGAACCGGAGCGAGGCCACCCCGGCCTCGCCCAGCCCGTCGGCGAGGCGGTCGAAGAACCCGGCCTCGTGCCGGTCCACCCCGCCGCCGTGCACGAGGACGACTCCCCGGCGCGCACCCGGCGGAGCCACCAGGTCCCCGACCAGCCGGGTCCCGTCGAGCGAACGGAAGGTGCGGTGCACGCCGTGCCGCCCTCCCCGCTCGCCGGACCCGGCCGGGAGCGCTCAGACCGCGATGACCGTCGGCACGATCATCGGCCGGCGCCGGTAGGTGTCGGCCACCCAGCGCCCGACGACCCGGCGCACACCCTGCGCGATCCGGTGCGGATCGCCGACGCCCTCGTTCTCCAGCCGGGACAGCTCGTCCTCGACCAGCGGCTGGGCGGCGTCGAGCGCCTTGGGGTCGTCGGAGAACCCGCGGCCGGACAGCGTCGGGCGGGACAGCGCGCGCCCGGTCTTCTGGTCGATCGCGACGGTGATCGCGATGAACCCGCCCTCGCCGAGGGTGAGCCGGTCGCCCAGCGTCGTCTCGCCGATGTCGCCGACGGCGAGCCCGTCGACGTAGACCTGGCCGACCTCGACCCGCCCGGTGATCGCCGCGCGGCCGTCCACCAGGTCGACGACGACGCCGTTCTCGGCGATCACCACCGACTCCTCGGGCACGCCGGTCTTCACCGCCAGCGCGGCGTTGGCGCGCAGGTGCCGCCACTCGCCGTGCACCGGCATCACGTTCGACGGGCGCACCGCGTTGTAGAGGAACAGCAGCTCACCGGCCGGGGCGTGCCCGGAGACGTGCACCTTCGCGTTGCCCTGGTGGACGACGGTCGCGCCGAGCCGGGTCAGGCCGTTGATGACGCCGAACACCGCGGTCTCGTTGCCCGGGATCAGCGAGCTGGCCAGGATGATCGTGTCGTCCGGCCGGATCGTGATGCTGCGGTGGTCGCCGCGGGCCATCCGGGACAGCGCCGCGAGCGGCTCGCCCTGCGATCCGGTGGAGACGAGCACCAGCTTCTCGTCGGGCAGCCGCATGGCCTCGTCGATGTCGACGAGCAGGCCGTCCGGGATGTTGAGCAGCGAGTGCTCGTCGGCCAGCCCCATGTTGCGGACCATCGATCGGCCGGTCAGGCAGACCTTGCGGCCGTGCGCGTGCGCCGCGTCGAGCACCTGCTGGACGCGGTGCACGTGGCTGGCGAAGCAGGCCAGGATGATCCGGGACGGGGCCCGGCGCACCAGGTCGGCGATCACCGGCCCGATCTCGGCCTCCGGCGTCACGAAGCCCGGCACCTCGGCGTTGGTGGAGTCGACCAGGAACAGGTCGACGCCCTCCTCGCCGAGCCGGGAGAACCCGGCCAGGTCGGTCAGCCGCCCGTCCAGCGGGAGCTGGTCGAGCTTGATGTCGCCGGTGTGCAGGAGCAGCCCGGCGGGCGTCCGGATGGCGACCGCGATGGCGTCCGGGATGGAGTGGTTGACCGCGAAGTACTCGCAGTCCCAGTTGCCGTGCCGGATCCGGTCGCCCTCCTTGACCTCCCGCAGGTGCGGGGCCAGGCGGTGCTCCTTGCACTTGGCGGCGACCAGGGCGAGCGTGAACCGGGAGCCGACGACCGGCAGATCGGGCCGCAGCCGGAGCAGCCACGGGACGGCACCGATGTGGTCCTCGTGGCCGTGCGTCAGCACCAGGGCGTCGATGTCGTCGAGGCGGTCCTCGATGGCCCGGAAGTCGGGCAGGATCAGGTCGACGCCGGGCGAGTCGTCGGACGGGAACAGCACCCCGCAGTCGACGACGAGCAGCCGGCCCTCGTACTCGAAGACGGTCATGTTCCGGCCGACCTCGCCGATGCCGCCGAGGGCGAACGTGCGCAGGCCGCCCTTGGCCAGCGCCGGTGGCGCCGCGACCGGCAGCTCGGGCCGGTCGATCTTCTCGGGCGGGGCGCTCAGGGACCGCCCGGGGCGGTTCCGGCGGTCGTTGCGCTGGGGACTCACAGGGTTTCGTGCCTCACAGGATCGGGTGTGTACTCGGGTGACGTCTCGGGTCGGCGCCCACTCAGCGGTGGTACGCGACCTCGGCGCCGATGTCGGTGGCGGTGCGCCCGCCGAGTGCGCCGTGTCCCGGCTGGTAGGCCGTGCTGCCGGGCCGGGACTGCGGGTCGAGGGCGACGCCGGCGACGGCCAGGTCACCGGCGATCGCGGCGACCTGCTCCTCGGTCGCCGGCGGCAGCGGGAGCCGGGTGTCGCCGACGTCGATGCCGCGCAGCCGCAGCGCCGTCTTGGCGAACACCGCGCCGCCGACCCGGCCCATCGCGCGGATCACCGGGAGCATCGCGTAGTGCAGCGCGCGGGCCCGCTGGTGCTCGCCCGCGTGGTAGGCGTCGATCATCGCGCGGAGCCGGTCGGCGACGACGTGCCCGATCACGCTGACGAACCCGACGCCGCCGACCGACAGCCACGGCAGGTTCACCGGGTCGTCGCCGGAGTAGTACGCCAACGTGGTCGTGGCGAGCACCTCGGTGCCGACCCGCAGGTCGTTGCGGGCGTCCTTGACGGCCACGATACGCGGGTGCTGGGCGAGCCGCTGGAAGGTCTCGACGTCGATCCCGATCACGCTGCGCGGCGGGATGTCGTAGAGCATCACCGGCAGCTCGGAGGCGTCGGCGACGGCGGTGAAGTGCGCGAGCAGGCCCTCCTGCGGCGGCCGCGAGTAGTACGGCGTCACCACCAGCAGGCCGTGCGCGCCGGCCCGCTCGGCGCCGCGGGCCAGCTCGATCGAGTGCGCGGTGTCGTAGGTGCCCGCCCCGCTGACGATCGTCGCCCGGTCCCCCACCGCCGCGACGACGGCACGGATCAGCTCGGACTTCTCCTTGTCCGACGTCGTCGGCCCCTCGCCGGTGGTGCCGTTGACGACCAGCCCGTCGTTGCCGAGGTCCACCAGATGGGTGGCCAGCTCCTCGGCCTTCGCCAGGTCGAGCTCCCCGTCGGCGTCGAACGGCGTCACCATCGCGGTGAGGACCTCACCGAACGGGCGACGGGGCGGGTGCTGCCCCGCGGGGGTCGTCTGGGAAGCGGACTCCATGGGGGTTGACGGTACCGGGTTGCGGGCTCACATCCCGCGGGGCGCGGCCCGGTAGCTCTCGACGTCGGCCGGCAGTCCCTCCAGCTCGACCCGGGCGGCGTCCCGGCCGAACGCGTGCAGCACCAGCTCGGCGGGCTCGCCGACCACCGTCACCAGGCCGTACCCGGTGGCGACGACCTGCTGGGCGCCCTCGGGACGGCGCAGCACGACGCCGACCGGGCTGCGCCGGAACAGCAGCCTCGACTGCGCGGCGAGCAGCGTCCACAGCTGGCCGTCCAGCTCGGGAGCGGCCGGGCGCGGCTCCCAGCCGGGCTCGCCGCGGCGCAGGTCCTCGTGGTGCACGAAGAACTCGGCGCCGTTGGCGATCTCGTCGACCTTGCCGACCCGGAACGGCGACCAGGCGGGCGGGCCCTTGCGCAGGTCGTCGATCATGTTCGGCCAGGCCTCGCCCGCGTAGGCGGCCATCGCCCGGTCGGTGACCGAGGACAGGGCGGGCACCACGATGCCCGCGGCGTTCCACGGCTGCCGCTCCCGGACCAGCAGGTGGGTGAGCAGGTCGCGGGCGTTCCAGCCCTCGCAGAGGGTGGGGCGGTCCGGTCCGGATCGCTCGAACTCGGCGCAGATGGCGGCACGTTCGTCGGTCGCGAGGCTCACCGCACCCACCGTAGTCCGCGCCGGCCCCGGCCGCCGTCCGGCCGGGGCCGCGCGCCGAGCGGCGGACCAACGGCCGAACGGTCGACAGATGGATAGTCCGCCGACACGGTTTTGTAGCCAGTGATACAGATCGCACCCGGGCGGGTCCGCATACTCCCCGCAACCCGAACGGCGGACGCCCGGCTCGTCCCGTGTCAGCCGGTCCCCAACGGAGAGGACCCCACCCGTGACACACGCTGCCACCTCGCAGCCACCACCGAAGTCGATGCGCAAGATCGCGCTGGCCAGCATGACCGGCACGGTCATCGAGTTCTACGACTTCTTCATCTACGGCACGGCCGCGGCGCTGGTGTTCAACCAGGTCTTCTTCCCCGAGCTCGGGGCCGCCGCGGGCACCGCGTTGGCGCTCGCGACGTTCGGCGTCGCGTTCGTCGCCCGCCCGTTCGGCTCGATCCTGTTCGGGCACTTCGGCGACCGGCTCGGCCGCAAGGGCACGCTGGTCACGACGCTGCTGCTGATGGGCTTCTCGACGCTGGCCATCGGCCTGCTGCCGACCACCGGGATGATCGGCGTGCTGGCGCCGATCCTGCTGGTCGTGCTGCGCATCCTGCAGGGTCTGGCGGTCGGCGGCGAGTGGGCCGGGGCGACCCTGCTCACCGCCGAGAACGCGCCCACCAAGGCCCGCGGCAAGTACGCGCTCTACCCGCAGCTCGGCCCGTCGGTGGCGTTCGCGCTGGCGTCGGCCACCTTCCTGATCACCGCGCTGACCATGAGCAACGAGTCCTTCGTCGCCTGGGGCTGGCGGATCCCGTTCATCGGGTCGGTGCTGCTGGTCGGCATCGGGCTCTACGTCCGGCTCGCGCTGGAGGAGACCTCCACCTTCAAGGACTCCAAGTCCGCCACCACCGGCAGCAAGCTGCCGATCACCGAGGTGTTCACCAGCCGTCCGGCCGCGGTGTTCCTCGGCGCCGGCTCGACCACCGCGGTCTTCGCGTTCTTCTACATCGGCGTCACCTACCTGACCAGCTACGGCACCCAGCAGATCGGGCTGGACCGGCCGACCGTGCTGGCCATGGGCATCATCGGCGGCACCGTGTTCGCCCTGACGACGATCACCTCGGCGATCCTGTCCGACCGGGTCGGCAGGCGGAAGATGGTGGTGATCGGCAACGTCGCCTCGGTGGCCGCCGGGCTCATCGTCTTCCCGATCATCGACATCGGGACGGCGTGGTCGTTCGGCGTCGGCATCTCGATCGTGCTGGGCGTGGTCGGCATCGCCTACGGCCCGATCGGCGCCCAGCTGCCGGAGCTGTTCCCGACCCGCTTCCGCTACACCGGCGCCGGGATCGCCTACAACCTCGCCGGGGTGCTCGGCGGCGGCGTGGTGCCGCTGGTCGCGGCTGCCGTCGTGCCGCTCTACGGCAGCCTCGCGATCGGCCTGCTGCTGGCCTCGGTGTCGCTGCTGAGCCTGGGCTGCACGCTCGCACTCCCGCACACCGACGCCGACTCCTTCAGCAACCAGGACGCCAGCCTGACCCCGGCCTGACCCGTACCGCCGCACCCGCACGGCCCGTTACCCACTTCGGTGGGTAACGGGCCGTGCCTCGGCTTCCCCCGCACTCGGGCACCCGGCTACCGTCCGGGCGATCGCGCGGGAGCGACAGCCGGTCGCACCCCGTCACGGACGGAGGTGGGGACGCGTGGCCGTGGATGCGGTGAGCAGTGCGGAGCCGCGGGCGCTGCCCGTGGATCCCGGCCCCGACGACCCGCCGGTGTCGCCGTTCCTCAGCGCGCCGATGACCGACCTGACCGAGCGGATCGCCGCCCTCGGCACCGCCCGCCGCTACGCCCGCGGCGAGCACGTCTACCGGCAGGGCGAGCTGTCCACCCGGTTCCATCTCGTGCTGTCCGGCCGGGTGCGGATCTACCTGCACCGGCCGGACGGCACCGAGCGCTCGCTGGCCTACGCCGAGACCGGCGCCACCCTCGGCGAGGCCGCCAGCGTCGACGGGCGCCCGCGGCATCTCGCCGCCACCTGCACCCAGCACTCGCAGATCGTCTCGGTCACCCGGGACGCGCTGCTCACCGCCGCCCGCACCGATCCGGAGCTGCTGCTGGAGATCACCCGGCGGATCGCCTACAAACAGCGGGTGATGCAGCTGCACGTGCTGATCGAGGGCCTGCCCGCCCGGGAGCGGGTGATCCTGCTGCTCGGGCACCTGGTCGAGGCCTACGGCGAGGTCGCCCTGGACACCACCACCCGGCTGTCCATCCGGCCCGCCGTCGACGAGCTGGCCCTGCTGGTCGGGCTGACCAGGGTCACCATGAGCCGGGAGCTGTCCCGGCTGGTCGCCGAGGGACTGGTCGGCAAGGAGGGCCGCGGGATCATCGTGCGGGACCTGCCCGACCTGCGGCGCCGGGTGCACGCGGTGCTGGCGTGACCGGGCCGGTCAGCCCTCGCTGACCAGCGGGCTGGACGCGATCTCGGTGCCGTCCTCGAGCTTCTGGATCTCGAAGTCGGCGAACACGTTGGCCACCTCGCGCTGCAGCTGGCGCAGGCACTCCACGGCGAGCTGACGGATCTCGACGTCGGCGTGCTCGGAGGCGCGCATCGCGATGAAGTGCCGCCAGGCGCGGTAGTTGCCGGTGACCACGATCCGGGTCTCGGTCGCGTTCGGCAGCACCGAGCGGGCGGCCTGCCGGGCCTGCTTGCGCCGCAGGGTCCCGTTCGGGACGTCGGCGAAGCGCTTCTCCAGCCCCTCGAGGAGCTTCTCGTAGGACTCCAGGGCGTTAGCCGACGCCTGCAGGAACAGCTCGTGCAGCTCCGGGTCGTCGGCGATGACGTCCGGCTCGACCATCGCGGCGTCCCGCTCCGGGACGTAGCGCTGGGACAGCTGGGAGTAGGAGAAGTGCCGGTGCCGGATCAGCTCGTGGGTGAGCGAGCGGGAGATCCCGGTCAGGTAGAAGCTGACCGTGCCGTGCTCGAGCACGGAGAGGTGACCGACCTCGAGGATGTGCCGGATGTAGCCGGCGTTGGTCGCGGTCCGCGGGTTCGGCTTGCTCCAGGACTGGTAGCAGGCCCGGCCGGCGAACTCGGCGAGTGCCTGGCCGCCGTCGGCGTCGGTGGACCACGGCACGTCCGCCGGCGGGAGGAACTCGGTCTTCGCCACCAGCTGCACGCTGAGCGGGACGGTCTGCGGCGCGGTCTCCGACATGTCCTGGAGGGTAACCACCGCCGCCCCGTGACGTCATCGGTGACAGCAACTCCTCGACACGACGTCATCAATGACGCCATAGTGGTGTCATGGACCTCACGCCGTACGTCGCGCAGCTACGCGACGATCTCGCCGCCGCCGCGGCAGCGGGTGACGAGCAGACCCGCCGCACGGCGGCGCTGCTCGGCTCCGCGATCGAGCCCGCGGCCCGCCTGGCGATCATGAACGCGCTCTCCGACCTCGCCTCGGAGGCGACCGTCGCACTCGGCGACCGCTCCGTAGAGGTCCGGCTGCACGGGCGGGAGGTGCGGGTGTCGGTGTCCGGCGCACCGGACACCGCGCCGGACGCTCCGGCCGGGCCGGGTGCGCCGGGCGGGACCGGCCCGGAGGGCCCGGCCTCCTTCCCGTTCGCCGGCGACGCCGGTGACATCAGCCGGGTCACGCTGCGGATCGTCGAGCAGATCAAGGCGCAGGCCGAGCAGGCCGCGCAGTCGCAGGGCGTCTCGCTCAACACCTGGGTCTCCCAGGCGGTGCAGGGCGCGCTCGCCGGCGCCGAGGGCCGGGCCCGCGGGCGCGACCCGCGGGACGGCCGCAACCTCCGAGGATGGGTGCAGGGATGACCGACGAGCAGAACCTGACGGATCCGGACGCCGGCGACACCCGCCGCGAACGGTGGGACAGCGCGGGCCCGGCCGAGCTGGAGATCGGCATCGGTGGCGGGCGGGTCCGCGTCGACCTGGTCGAGGACGCGTCCGAGGTCACCGTCGAGGTCACCACGGACCGGGGCGCCGCGCCCTGGTCGGGCGGGCTCGGCGGGCTGCTCGACTGGATCGGCTCGTCGATGGGCGGGAACCCCCCGGCGGGCGGTGCCGGCTGGTCCGGCCGCGGGTTCGACCCGATCGTCGGTGCGCCGTGGGAGCGGTCCGGCGATCCGTCCGCCGACGCGCTCGCCGCCGTGACGATCGAGTGGTCCGACGCGGGCCGCCGGCTCGTGGTGCGCGGGCCCGAGGAACCGGCGCTGAGCGCGGTCCCGCTGATCGTGACGGTGTCCGCCCCGGCCGCCTCGCGACCCGCCGTGCGCACCGGCGCCGCGGGCGTCGAGATCGACGGGCGGGCGTCCTGGGCGGCGGTGCGCACCGGCTCCGGCACCGCCCGGGTCGCCGAGGTGACCGGCGACGCCGACATCACCACCGGCGCCGGCGGGATCGATCTCGGCTCGTGCGGCGGCCGGGCGCAGCTGCGCACCGGCAGCGGCGAGATCGAGGCCGGATCGATCGGCGGGCCGTCCCGGGCGCGCACCGGCAGCGGCGACATCCGGATCGGCGAGCTCACCGGGGACCTGGAGGTGCGCAGCGGCTCCGGTGACGTGGTGATCGCCGACGCGGTGTCCGGCGACGTCCGGCTGAGCACCGGTTCGGGCAACGTGCGGGTCGGCGTGCACTCCGGCGTCGCCGCCGAGCTCGACCTGTCCACCGGGTCCGGGCGGGCGCGCAGCGAGCTGGAGGTGCACGACGGCGCGCCGGGCGAGCGGGCGGTCCGGCTCTCCGGGCGCACCGGCAGCGGGGACGTGCTGGTCACCCGGGCCGCGACGATCACCGCCTGATCCGGCGGGCACCTCCGGCACGGCACGATTGCGCGACGACAGCTAACCTCCCCCACTCGACCGGACGGCCGACCTGGGGGGGGCCCGTTGAGCGCAACACAGCAGGAGACTCCGACCCGTCTCGCCCGGGCACTGGGCGTGGTGGAACGGGTCGGAAACCGGTTGCCGGACCCGGTCATCCTGTTCGTGGTGCTGTCCGTGCTGCTCGCCGGGCTGTCCGCGGTGCTGTCCGCGGCCGGGCTCAGCGCGCAGGTCCCCGGCCAGGACGAGATCACCCCGGTCCGCAGCCTGCTCACCGGTGAGGGGCTGCGGTTCGCCCTCACCGAGGCGGTGACGAACTTCGTCGAGTTCCCGCCGCTGGGGACGATCATCGCGGTGCTGCTGGGGATCGCCGTCGCCGACCGCAGCGGGTTGCTGCCGACGCTGCTGCGGGTGACCGTGCTGCGGGCGCCGCGGCGGCTCATCACGCCGGCCCTGATGTTCGCGGGCGTCTGCGGCTCGATCGCCTCCGACGCCGCCTACATCGTGCTGATCCCGCTGGGCGCCATGGTGTTCCGCACGGTCGGCCGCAGCCCGGCGGTCGGCGCGGTCGCGGCCTTCGTGTCGGTCGGGGCGGGCTACGACGCCAGCATCTTCGTCACCGCCACCGACGTCCTGCTCGCCGGGATCACCAACTCGGCGGCGGCGATCGTCGACCCGTCGATCCAGCTCACGGCGCTGTCGAACTACTGGTTCAACGCGGTCAGCGCGGTGCTGATCGCGCTGGCCGCGGCGGTCGTCGTCGACCGGGTCGTGGAGCCGTCGACGCGGCGCAGCGGGGCCGGCCACACCAGCGGCTCGGACACCAGCGGCACCGCCGGTTCCGACGCCACCGACTCAGCCGGTTCCGACACCACCGGCACCGCCGGCACCGGCACCGGCACCGCAGCGGACCCGGCCCGCCCCGGGACGTCCACCGGGCCGGCCGGCGAGCCGGTGCCCGATCCCGATCTCGCCGCGCAGGAGGCCGAGGAGGCCCGCGCCGCCGAGGTGACCGCCGAGCAGCTGCGCGGGCTGCGCGACGCCGGCCTGACCCTGCTCGGGCTGCTCGCGTTCTACGCCGCGATCTGGTTCCCGGCGGGCTCGCCGCTGCGCGAGCCGGAGACCGGCACCCTGGTGCCGTCGCCGTTCCTCGACGGCATCGCGGTCGTGCTGCTGCTGACCTTCCTCGTCGTCGGCATCGTCTACGGGCTCCGGGTCGGGACCATCCGGACACCGGCCGACGTGCCCCGCCTGATGCGCGAGGGGCTCACCGACATCGTGCCGATCCTGGTGCTGTTCTTCGTGATCGCCCAGTTCCTCGCCTGGTTCACCTGGAGCGGCATCGGCCAGTGGATCGCCGTGTCCGGGGCCGAGGTGCTCCAGTCGCTGGGCGCGCCGGCGCCGGTGCTGCTGTTCCTGACCGTCGTCATGGTGTTCGTGCTCGGCCTGGTGATCACCTCCGGGTCGGCGCAGTGGTCGCTGCTCGCCCCGGTGCTCGTCCCGATGCTGCTGCTGGTCGGGATCGACGCCGACCAGACGATGGCGGCGTTCCGGATCGGCGACTCGGTGGCGAACTCGCTGACCCCGATGAGCCCGTACTTCGCGGTGGCGCTCGGGTTCCTGCAGCGCTACCGGCGCGACGCGGGCATCGGCACGCTGATCTCGATGACGCTGCCGATCTGCGCGGCGATGTTCGTCGTCTGGACGGCGCTGTTCCTGGTCTGGATCTCGCTCGGCATCCCGCTCGGGGTCTGATCAGCCGGCCCGCACCGCCGACCGCAGCGCCGACCGGAGCGCGGCGGCGAGGTTGCCCCGCTCCCCCACCTCGACGCCGTCGAGCCCGAGCCAGCAGGCCATCGCCGCCAGCTCGGCGGCGAGCTCGGCCGCGATCCGGGCCTGCGGGACGCAGGCCTCCGGCTCGGCGAACGCGCCGGGCACGCGCAGCACCCCGGCGACCCGGTCGGCCTTGAGATCGACCCGGCCGACCAGCGCGCCGTCGAGCAGGAACGGGAAGACGTAGTAGCCGTACTCCCGCTTCGCCTCGGGCACGTAGATCTCGATCCGGTAGCGGAAGCCGAAGATCCGCTCGGCGCGGCCGCGCTCCCACACCAGCGGATCGAACGGGCTCAGCAGCGCCCGGCCGGGCACGGTGCGCGGGACCGTCGCCGACGGGCTCCGGTAGGCCGGCTTCGCCCAGCCCCGGACCGCCACCGGCTCCAGCTCCCCCGCGTCGACCAGCTCCGCGATCGCGATGCGGGTGCGTTCCGGGCCCAGCCGGTAGTAGTCGCGCAGGTCGGTCTCGGTGCCGACGCCGAGCGCGGCGGCGGACTTCGCGACCAGCGCGCGGGCCGCATCGGCCGGATCCGGCGGCGGGGCGGCGATCACCTCCGCCGGGAGCACCCGCTCGGGCAGGTCGTAGCGGCGCTCGAAGTGCCGGCGGGTGCCGACGGCGAGCTCACCGACCGCGAACAGGTACTCGCACACCTGCTTCACCTCCGACCGCTCCCACCAGGTGGCACCGGGCGGCCGGGGCCGCACCTCGCCGGCCCGGCCCTCCGGCGCGAGCGCCTTCTCGATCGCTCCGGCCCCGATCGGCCCGCGCTCGGCGACCACCGCCCGGATGTCCCCGGCCAGCGACGGATGCCGCTCCAGCAGCGGCGCGTAGTGCTTCCACCAGCGGCGGGGCAGTGTCCGGTGGCCGAGCAGCGGCCAGTCGGCGACCGGGACCAGGCTCGCCTCGTGCGCCCACGTCTCGGCGAGCAGCCGGGGCCTGCGGGCCGACGGGGACCAGGCCGCGTCGTCGAGCAACGCGGAGGGATAGTCGCCGAGCCTGCTGAACAGCGGCATGTAGTGCGAGCGCACCGCCACGTTCACCGAGTCCAGCTGCAGCAGCTTGATCCGCTCCAGCACCCGCTGCAGGTGCCGCCGGGTGACCGGCCCGGACGGCCGGGGGTCGGTGAACCCCTGGGCCGCGAGAAAGGTCCGCCGGGCCACGTCCGCCGAGATCGTCCGCACGGCGCCGATGCTGCCACGGCCCCCCGACAGTTCCGGTGCGGCCGCCCGGCAGGCGGTTCCGATTCGGCCGCCCGGCAAGCGGTTCCGGTGCGGCCGCCCGGCGACCGATGATCCTCTGTCCGGCACCGAAAGGGTCGCTGGGCGACCGTTCCGGTTCCCGATACGCGATCACCCGCGGGAGGGGCCGGGGTCGGGCTCGGTCGCCGCACCCCGGGAACGACGCCGCACCAGCACGAAGCGGTGCGGCGACCGAGCCGGGGTGCGGCAACCCAGCCGGGGGGCGGCAACCGAGCCGGCGGGCGGCAACGGAGCCGGGGTGTGGCGACCGAGCCGGGGTGTGGCGACCGAGCCGGGGTGCGGCGACCGAGCCGGCGGGCGGCGACCGAGCCGGCGGGCGGCGACCGAGCCGGCGGGCGGCGACCGAGCCGG
>NZ_BAAAJK010000050.1:0-70626 GCF_039526905.1 Pseudonocardia kongjuensis
ACCGGTCGTCCCCGTTCGGGCGTATCGGCGGTGTTCGGGGCGAGGTCCGGGCCGTCTGCGGATTAGGTTGCGCGACATGGACGTTCGGTCGCAGCAGGATCCGCTGGTCTCGGGCTCGATCGGGGAGTGGCTGGCCGCGGCCGGCGCCGCGGTACGGCGCAGCCTGGTCCCGCTGGTGCTGATCCAGCTGGCCGTGTTCGTGCCGGTCGCGGTGATCGTCGGCCTGCTCGGCGGGCTGGGCGCGTTCGGCGACGCCGAGGCGCTGGCCCCCGACTACGGCTTCGGCTACGTGCTGCAGACCGAGTCGCTGACCGTCCGGCTGATCTCGGTCGTGCTGGGCACCCTGGGGCTCGCCGCCTCGGTGTTCGTGATCGTCCGGGACGCGGCGGGCCGGGCCTGGACACCGGGGGAGGCGTTCGGCTTCGCCGGGCGCCGGTTCCTGCCGCTGATCGGCTGGATCCTGCTGAGCAGCGTGCTCACCGTCGTCGGCTACGTCCTGCTGATCCTGCCGGGCATCTACCTGACGGTGGTCTTCGGTGGTGCGCTGCTCGGGGTGGTGACGATCGAGCGGGGCGGTCTCGGCCGCACCTTCCGGCTGGTGAACCCGCGGTTCCTCGGGGTGCTCGGCCGGCTGCTGCTGCTCGCGGTGCTCTCCTTCGTCTACAGCCTGGTGGCGGCGGCCGTGTCCGCGCTGCCCGGTCTGCTCGTCGGCGGTGACGCGCCCGCCGTCGTCGGCGCGCTGCTGATGAACCTGCTGACGATCCCGCTGGTCGTCTTCACCACCGCCGCGCTGGTGGTGCTGTACGGCGAGCTGCGGTCCCGGCTGGAGCCGGGCACCGGGACGGCGACCTTCGCCGACGAGCTCGACCGCCGGTGACCGGCGGATCCCGGTCCGGGCACGGGGAGTAGCCTGGTCGGCGGTTCCCGGGCCGGACGGATCGAGGGGAGGGCCCCGTGATGAGCACCGCCGTGATGAGCACCGCCGTGACCAGCACCGCAGGGTTCGCGCGCGCAGTGCCGTCCTGCGTGCCGTCCCGCGCGCGGTCCTCCGCCGCGTCCGACGAGCGCTACCCGGGCCGAGCGCCCGGCGCGGGCTCCTGACCCGGCCCGCGATCGGCAAGCCTCCCGGCGCGCCCGCGTCGTCCCGCCGTACGGTGTCCCCGCGCAGCGACCCCGCGTCGCCGGCGCACCCGTCGCCGTACCCGTCACGAGAGACCTTCCGGTGCAGACCCACGAGATCGTCCGCCGCTTCACCGCCCACTTCGAGCAGGCCGGGCACACGCCCGTGCCGAGCGCCTCGCTGATCCTCGAGGATCCGCAGCTGCTGTTCGTGAACGCGGGCATGGTCCAGTTCAAGCCGTACTTCCTCGGCGACGTGCCCGCGCCCTACCCGCGCGCCACGTCGATCCAGAAGTGCGTCCGCACCCCGGACATCGACGAGGTCGGCAAGACCACCCGGCACACCACCTTCTTCCAGATGGCCGGGAACTTCTCCTTCGGCGACTACTTCAAGCGCGGCGCCATCGAGTTCGCCTGGTCGCTGATCACCCGCAGCCAGGACGACGGCGGCTACGGCTTCGACCCGGAGATCATCTGGGTCACCGTCTACCACGACGACGACGAGGCGATCGAGCTCTGGAAGGAGATCGCCGGCCTGCCCGAGGAGCGGATCCAGCGCCGCGGCGGCGACGACAACTACTGGGACATGGGCGTGCCCGGCCCCGGCGGCCCCTGCTCGGAGATCTACGTCGACCGCGGCCCGGAGTTCGGCGCCGAGGGCGGCCCGGAGGCCGACGAGGACCGCTACCTCGAGATCTGGAACCTCGTGTTCATGCAGGACGAGCGCGGCGAGCTGTCCCCGAAGAAGGGGCACCCGCCGATCGGCACCCTGCCGCACAAGAACATCGACACCGGGATGGGCGTCGAGCGGGTCGCGTTCCTGCTGCAGGGCGTCAACAACGTCTACGAGACCGACCTGGTCCGCCCGGTGATCGCCAAGGCCGAGGAGCTCTCCGGCAGGCGCTACGGCGAGAACGCCGAGGACGACGTCCGCTTCCGGGTGATCGCCGACCACGCCCGGTCCTCGATGATGATCGTCGGCGACGGCGTCACCCCCGGCAACGAGGGCCGCGGCTACGTGCTGCGCCGGCTGCTGCGCCGGATCGTGCGGTCCGCCCGGCTGCTCGGCGTCTCCGGGCCCTGCCTCGGCGAGTTCGCCGCCGTCGTCCGGGACGCGATGTCGCCCACCTACCCCGAGCTGGCGACCGACTTCGAGCGGATCTCCGCGGTGATCCGGGCCGAGGAGGACACCTTCCGGGCCACCCTCGCCGCCGGCGAGCGGATCTTCTCCGGCGCGGTCTCCGAGGCCCGCCGGGAGCGGCGCACCGTGCTGCCCGGCGACCAGGCGTTCCAGCTGCACGACACCTACGGCTTCCCGATCGACCTGACCCTGGAGATGGCGCAGGAGGCCGGGCTGTCGGTGGACCGCGAGCGGTTCACCGCCCTGATGGACGAGCAGCGGTCCCGCGCCAAGGCCGACGCGGCCGGGCGCAAGGTCGGGTTCGTCGACGCCTCGGTGTACCGGGCGGTGCTCGACACGCACGGCGCCACCGACTTCCTCGGCTACCAGACGCAGCGCTCCGAGGCCCGGATCGTCGGGCTGCTCCGCGACGGCGCCACGGTGCCGGCCGCCGAGGAGGGCGACGCCGTCGAGGTGCTGCTGGACCGGACGCCGTTCTACGCCGAGGCCGGCGGTCAGCAGGCCGACACCGGCGTGCTCACCGGCGCCTCGTTCGCGATCCGGGTGGACGACGTCCAGTCCCCGGTGGCCGGCCTGCGGGTGCACCGCGGCGTCGTCACCGCCGGCACCGTCACCCTGGACTCCGAGGTCGTCGCCGAGGTCGACCGGGTGCGCCGGGCCGCGATCTCCCGCGCGCACACCGCCACCCACCTGGTGCACGCCGGGGTGCGCGGGGCGCTGGGCAGCTCCGCCGCGCAGGCCGGCTCGCTGAACGCCCCGGGCCGGCTGCGGTTCGACTTCACCTCGCCCACCGGCGCCGTCGACCCGGCGGCCCTGGTGGAGATCGAGGAGGAGGTCAACTCGGTGCTCCAGGAGGACCGGGAGATCCAGACCTACGAGACGACCATGGACGAGGCCCGCAAGCTGGGCGCCATGATGCTGTTCGGCGAGAAGTACGGCGACCGCGTGCGGGTGGTCGACATGGGCGACTACTCGCGTGAGCTGTGCGGTGGCACGCACGTGCGCCGCACCGGCGAGCTCGGCCTGGTCCGGGTGCTGTCCGAGGCGTCCATCGGCTCCGGCGTGCGCCGGGTCGAGGCGCTCGTCGGGCTGGACGCGTTCCAGCACGCCACCACCGAGCACCTGCTGGTCAACCAGCTCGCCGAGCAGCTCAAGGCCCGGCCCGAGGAGCTGCCGGACCGGATCGCCGGCCTCGTCGAGCGGCTGCGCACCGCCGAGCGGGACCTGGAGAAGCACCGCGCCGAGGCCGTCCTGGCCTCCGCCGGCAGCCTCGCCGGGCAGGCCGAGGACCTCGACGGCACCGCGCTCGTCGCGGTCGCCGCGCCGGACGGCGTCGGCGGCAACGACCTGCGGACCCTCGCCGCCGACGTCCGCGGCAAGCTCGGCGACCGGCCCGGTGTGGTCGCGCTGTTCGCGGTCGCGGACGGGAAGGTGTCCTTCGTCGTCGCCACCACGAAGGCGGCCCGGGACGCCGGGCTGGCCGCCGGGAAGCTGATCCCCGAGTTCGCGCCCGCCGTCGGCGGCCGCGGCGGCGGCAAGCCCGACCTGGCGCAGGGCGGCGGCACCGACCCGTCCGGGATCGACGCGGCGATCCAGAGGCTGCGCGCCGCGATCCGCGGATGACCAGGACGCGCGGGCGGCGCCTCGGCATCGACGTGGGCGCCGTCCGGGTCGGCGTCGCGATGTGCGATCCGGACGGGATCCTGGCGACCCCGGTGGAGACCGTCCCGCGCGGCGACCGGGACGACGGCGACGAGCCGGCCGTGCGCCGGATCGCGGAGCTGGTGGCCGAGCACGACGTCGTCGGCGTCGTGCTCGGCCTGCCGCGGAACCTGCGCGGCGAGGACGGCCCGGCCGCCCGGGCCGCCCGCGAGTTCGCGACCGCGCTGCAGGCCGGGCTGGACGTCCCGGTGGAGTTCACCGACGAGCGGATGACGACCGTCGTCGCCACCCGGCAGCTGGCCGGGCGCGGGGTGAAGGGTCGCCGGCAGCGCGCCGTCGTGGACCAGGCCGCGGCCGTGCAGATCCTGCAGGGCTGGCTGGACGCCGGGCGCTGAAACCCTTGCACCTGGACATGATCGACATCAGCGGCCGGCTGCTCGCCCGGGTCACGGGACCGTTACCCTCCATGCCGTGACCGGCGCCGGCGAGAACGACGTGAACCGACGGTCCCGGACACGGGACCGGACGTGAGTGCCCCGGTGACCGCGCCGCCCGTCCGCCACCGCCCGACGCCCGTGCACTACCGCAGGCGACGGCTCGCCCTGCTGGCCTCGGCGCTGCTGGCCGGCGCGGTCCTGGTGGCCGCGGCGGTCTACCTGACCGGGCCCGACGACTACGTCGGCTCCGGCAGCGGATCGGTCGTCGTCCGGGTGCAGGCCGGCGACTCCACCTCCGCCATCGGCGACCGGCTGGTCGCCCAGGACGTCGTGCGGTCCCGGGCCGCGTTCCTCGACGCCGCCGCGCGGGAGGCCGGCATCCAGCGGGTCCAGCCCGGCTTCTACGAGCTGCGCTCGCAGATGTCGGGCAGCTCCGCGGTCGACGGGATGCTCGACCCGGAGCGCCGGGTCGGGTTCATGGACGTCAAGGGCGGCGTGCAGATCGACGACACCAGCGCCCCCAACGGCACCGTCAGCCCGGGCGTGCTGTCCCAGATCTCGCAGGCGACCTGCCTCGGCGGCGCCGACGGCGAGCCCGTCTGCACCGGCGTCGACGAGCTGCGGGCCGCGATGGCCGACGCCGACCCGGCCGACCTGGGCGTGCCCGAGTGGGCGCACGCGGGATACCGGAACGCCGCACCGGAGCGCCGGATGGAGGGCCTCGTCGCACCCGGGCCCTACGACATCGACCCGCAGGGCGCACCGCAGGACGTGCTGCGCGAGGTCCTCACCACCTCCGCCGAGCGGCTCGCCGACGCCGGGTTGTCCGGCGAGGGCGCCTACCGGACGCTGATCGTGGCGTCGATCATCGAGAAGGAGGCCCTCGACCCGGACATGCCGAGGGTGGCCCGGGTGATCGAGAACCGGCTCGCGGTGAACCAGCGCCTGGAGATGGACTCCACCGTCAACTACCCGCTCGACGTGCAGGCGCTGCGCACCACCGCCGAGGCCCGCGGCACCCCGGGGCCGTACAACACCTACCTGAACACCGGGCTGCCGCCGACCCCGGTGGCGTCGGTGTCGGTGACCGCGCTGCAGGCCGCGGAGAACCCGCCGGACGGCCCGTGGCTGTTCTTCGTGCGGTGCACCACCGAGGGCGAGTCGTGCTTCGCCGCGAGCTACGACGAGCACCTCGCCAACGTGGCCAGGGCCCGCGAGGTCGGCGCGTTCTGACCGGTCCGGTCACTGCCCCCAGAGACCGGCCGGCGGTTTCGGTGACGGCACGGCCGTCGCGTCGGTGACGACGGCGGCGCCGCGGGCCAGCGCCCGGGTGTCGGCGTCGTCGAGCACCCGGGCCGGGAACGGGTCGGCCGCGGCCCGGCGGGTCAGCCCGGGCACCGGGAGCCCGCGGTCCGACCCGGCCAGCACCAGGTTGCCGAACCGGCGACCGTGCAGCACGTCCGGCGCCGCGATCAGGGCGAGCTCGGCGAACGCGGCACCCGCGGTGGCGATCTGCCCGGGCAGGAACGGCCAGGGTGCGCCGTCGCCGAGGTTCGCCACGTGGATGCCGGTGGGCGCGAGCACCCGGCGGACGGCCTGCAGGAACTGGGCGGTCGTCACCTGGGCGGGGGTGCGGGCGCCGGCGAACACGTCGAGCACGACGAGATCGAACGCGCCGGCCGGGAAGCGGGCGAGGCTGGCCCGCGCCTCCGCGGTGACGATGCGCAGCCCGTCGCCCTCGTCCGGGCCGGGCAGCCGGTGCGCGACCAGCTCGGCCAGCGCCGCGTCCAGCTCGACGACGGTCTGCGCCGAGCCCGGGCGGGTCGCGGCCAGGTAGCGGGCCAGCGTCCACGCGCCGCCGCCGAGGTGCAGCACGCGCAGCGGCACCGCGGGCGGGGCGGCCAGGTCGGCGACGTGCGCGATCCGCCGGACGTACTCGAACTCCAGGTGCTCGGGATCGTCGAGGTCGACGTGCGACTGGGCGGTGCCGTCGAGCAGCAGGGTCCACGACCGGGGCCGGTCCGGGTCCTGCACCAGCTCGGCGATCCCGTGCTCGACCTCGGTACCGGCGCCCATCCCGCCATCCTGCCGGGCCCGCGGGCGGCGCAGCGGTGCCGGGGGCCCGGTTGTCCCCATGTGCCCGGATCATCCACAGGTCGACGATCCGGGGATCCGGACGGCGCCGGGTGCGGCAGGTTCGGGGCATGGACCTCGATCTGCTCGGCCCGCTCGGTGCCGCCGCCGGTGCCGTCGCCGGTGCTGCTGCCGGGGCGGCTGCGGGGGCCCTGACCCGGCTGGTGCTGCGGCGCCGGGCGCGGGTGACCGCCCCGGGTTGCGTGGCCGGGGCCGCCGTGCTGGGCGGCGGGCTCGGGCTGCTCCTGGCGGGCGGCCTGGTGGCCGCCCGATGGGTGCCGCTGCTGGCGGTGCTGTGCTGGCTGGCGGCGGCGGGCACGAGCACCGATCTGGCGCACCGCAGGCTGCCGAACGTGCTGACCCTGCCGGCGCTGCCGCTGGTGCTGGTCGCGGCGGTCCCGGCCGGGGCCGGCGCGGTGCTGCGCGGCGCCGCGGGGGCGGTGCTGCTGGCCGGGGCGTACGCGGCGGTGCACCTGGTCTCGCCGGCCGCGATGGGCGCCGGCGACGTGAAGCTCGCCGGGCCGGTCGGTGCGGCGGTGACCGCGCCCGGCTGGGCCGGGTTGCCGGTCGCGGCGGCGCTGGCGGTGCTGCTGTCCGGGGTGGTCGCGGTGCTCGCCCTGGTGGCCGGGCGGGCCCGGTGGGCCGGTGGCCTGCCGCACGGCCCGGCGCTGCTCGGGGCGGCGCTGGCCGTGCTGCCGGCCGCGGTGGTCCCGGTCGTGTCCGGGACCGTGACCTGCTCCGGGGCCGTGACCGGTGGGTGAGAGGATGGACGCCGTGCTGCGATGGATCACCGCCGGGGAGTCCCACGGCCCGGCCCTGGTGGGTGTGCTGGAAGGCATGGTCGCCGGAGTCGGGATCACGACGAAGGAGCTGCAGGCCGAGCTGGCCCGCCGGAAGCTGGGCTACGGCCGCAGCCCGCGGATGGCGTTCGAGGCCGACGAGCTCGAGGTGATCGGCGGCATCCGGCACGGGATCACCCAGGGCGGGCCGGTCGCCGTCCGGATCGCGAACACCGAGTGGCCCAAGTGGGAGACGGTGATGGCGGCCGATCCGGTGGACCCGGAGCTGATCGCGAACCGGGCCCGCAACGCGCCGCTCACCCGGCCCCGCCCCGGGCACGCCGACCTCGCCGGGATGACCAAGTACGGGTTCGACGAGGCCCGGCCGGTGCTGGAGCGGGCCAGCGCCCGGGAGACCGCGGCCCGGGTGGTGCTGGGCACCGTCGCGAAGGCGTTCCTGGAGCAGGCGCTCGGGGTGCGGATCGTGTCGCACGTCGTCGCGATCGGGGCGGTCGACGCCCCCGACGACGAGCCGCTGCCCGGCCCGGACGACCTGGAGCGGATCGACGCGAACCCGGTGCGTGCCTTCACCGAGGCATCCGGCGCCGCGATGGCCGCCGAGATCGACGCCGCGCACGACGCCGGGGACACCCTGGGCGGGGTGATCGAGGTGATCGCCTACGGGATGCCGGTCGGCGTCGGGACCTACGTGCAGGCCGACCGCAGGCTGGACGCCCGGCTCGCGTCCGCGCTGATGGGCATCCAGGCGATGAAGGGCGTCGAGATCGGCGACGGCTTCCGCACCGCGCACCGCCGCGGCTCGGTCGCGCACGACGAGATGGTCCCCGCCGGCGGGCCGCAGGAGGGCCCGGCGGGCACCGTGCCGGTCACCCGGCTGACCAACCGGGCCGGTGGCATCGAGGGCGGCATGACCAACGGCGAGCCGGTCCGGGTCCGGGTCGCGATGAAGCCGATCTCCACCGTGCCGCGCGCGCTCCGCACGATCGACACCGTCACCGGCGAGGAGGCGACCGCCATCCACCAGCGGTCCGACGCCTGCGCCGTCCCGCGGGCCGGCGTCGTCGTCGAGACGATGGTGGCGCTGGTGCTCGCCCAGGCCGCGCTGGAGAAGTTCGGCGGGGACTCGCTGGCCGAGACCCGCCGCAACGTCGCCGGCTACCTCGCGGGGGAGGCCCGGTGACCGGCGCGCAGGGCGGGCCGGGCCCGGCGCCGGAGGGTCCCGTGCCGGGACCGGACCGGGACGGGCGGCCGTTCCTGGTGCTCGTCGGCCCGCCCGGGTCGGGCAAGTCGACGATCGGCTCGCTGCTCGCGGAGCGGCTCGGGCTCGGCTTCGCCGACACCGACGCGGTGATCGTCGAGCGGATCGGCAGGCCGATCGCGGAGATGTTCGTACAGGAGGGCGAGGCGGCGTTCCGGAAGCTGGAGCACGAGGTCGTCGCCGAGCAGCTGCGGGCCGGGCACGGCGTGCTCGCGCTCGGCGGCGGATCGGTGCTCGACGCCCGGACCAGGGAGCTGCTGCGCGGGCACCGGGTGGTCGCGCTCGAGGTCGACCTCGCCGACGGGATGCGGCGCACCGGCATGTCCACCGCGCGCCCGCTACTGGCCGGGGTGAACCCGCGGGCCACCTTCCGGGCGCTGCTCGCCGACCGGGCCCCGCTCTACGCCGAGGTGGCGACGGTCCAGGTCAGCACGGTGCGGCGCAGCCCGAACCAGGTCGTCGCGGCGGTGCTCGGCGGGCTCGGGCTGCCCGGCGGCGAGGCGGCCGACGCCGCACCGGACGCCGAGGACCCGCACGACCGGCCCACCCCGCGCGCCGACTCGGCACTGCCGGCGCCCGGTTTCGGCGCCCCCGGCACGGACCACCCGATGGAGACCCGATGACCGATCCCCGCCTCCCCGAGCTGCCGGACGCCTCCGGCGACCGCGAGCCGGACGGATCGGTCCGGATCGCGGTGAACGCCGAGCGGCCGTACCCGGTGCTGGTCGGGGCGGGCGTCGCCGGCCGGCTGGCCGAGGTCGTCGCCGGGACCGGCGCGGGGCGGGTGCTGCTCGTGCACCCCCCGACCCTGGCCGACCGCGCGGAGACCGCCCGGGCGGAGCTGGCGTCGGCCGGGCTCGCCGCGTTCCGGATCGAGGTCGCCGACGCCGAGGCCGGCAAGACCCTCGACTCGCTCGCCGCCTGCTGGCAGGCCTGCGCCGAGGCGGCGCTGACCCGCTCCGACGTCGTCGTCGGGTTCGGCGGGGGAGCGGTCACCGACCTGGCCGGGTTCGTCGCCGCCACCTGGATGCGCGGGGTCCGCGTCGTGCACGTGCCGACGACGCTGCTCGCGATGGTCGACGCCGCCGTCGGTGGCAAGACCGGCATCAACACCGCCGCCGGGAAGAACCTGGTCGGGGCGTTCCACGAGCCGTCCGCGGTGCTCGTCGATCTCGACACGCTCCGCACGCTGCCGCGCGAGGAGCTCGTCGCCGGGTCCGCCGAGGTCTGGAAGGCCGGGTTCATCGCCGATCCGGTCATCCTCGACCGGGTGCGGGCCGATCCGGCCGCCGCACTCGACCCGGCCGGTCCGGTGCTCGCCGAGCTGGTCCGCCGCTCGATCCGGGTGAAGGCCGACGTGGTCGGTGCGGACCTGCGCGAGTCGCACCTGCGGGAGATCCTCAACTACGGCCACACCCTCGGGCACGCCGTGGAGCGGCGCGAGGGCTACCGGTGGCGGCACGGCAACGCCGTCTCGGTCGGCCTGGTCTTCGCCGCGGAGCTCGCCCGCGCCGCGGGCCGCCTCGACGACGCCACCGCCGACCTGCACCGCGAGGTGCTGGAGCTGGTCGGCCTGCCGACCTCGTACCAGCCGGGTGTGCTGGCCGAGCTGATCGAGACGATGCGCGGGGACAAGAAGTCCCGCGCCGGGACACTGCGGTTCGTCGTGCTCGACGGGCTGGCGAAGCCGGCCCGCCTGGAGGGCCCGGACCCGGCGTTGCTGGAGGCCGCGTACACCGCGATCGGCGGCTGAGACTGCGCTGACGCAGCCCGGCGGCGTGCACAGCGGTGTGCCGGGACCCCGCGGGATCCCGGCGCACCCCCGGCCGCGGGTCAGCCGATCGCCGGGTGCGTCTCCGACCGGAACGCCTGGACGATCAGCACGATCCCGGTGGCCACCGCGAACGCGCCGACCAGCCACAGCAGCGCCAGGATCCCGGAGGCGGGCCAGACCAGCAGCAGCACACCGAACACGACGTCCAGTGCGGCCCGGACCGCGATCCAGCCCCACGGCCCGCCGTGCTTGCGGACCTCGTTCGCCGAGATCGCGGTGATGACACCGGCCATGATCGCCCAGAAGGCGATCACGAACAGGATCGCGAGCGCCGCCGACGCGGGCAGCGTGAACGCGACGACACCGGCGATGACCGAGACGACGCCCTGCGCGATCGTCCAGCCCCAGCCGGGGCGCTCGGCCCGGTGCCGGATGCCGAGGACGATCGCGGCGATGCCGTCGACCAGCGCGTACGCCGCGAACACGAAGATCAGCGCCAGCAGCGCCAGGCCCGGCGTGAACAGCACCGCGAGCCCGAACGCCAGTACCAGGACGCCCCGCAGCACGACGAGCGCGCGCACCCGCTTGGAGACCGCGCCGTCCGCGGTCGGAGCCACCGGCGCCGATGCGCCGGGCCCGTCCTCGATGTTGGCCGTGTCCGCCATGTCTTGCTCTCCGTCCGATCAGGATTCCAGGGTTCGTCGTGCGTCCGGGGCCTGCGGGCCGCCGTCGACGGGCGGGTCCGCGGTCGTCGAGCCGGACGTCGGCTGGTCGAATGGTGCCTCCCCGGCAGCGGGCTCGATCGGGCCGAAAGTCCCGCCCGTCCCGGCCCCGTCGGCGGGCGGGCCCGGCGCCGGCCCGGCTACCGCCGGGGTGCTGCCGAGCAGCGCGTCCAGCCACTGGGCCCGCGGGTCCGCGTCCACCAGGAGCAGCTTCACCAGCAGCGTCAGCGGCACCGCCAGTACCGCGCCGAGCGGCCCGAGCAGCCAGGCCCAGAAGACCAGCGCGACCAGCGTGACCGACACCGACAGGCCCACCGCGGTGCCGACGAACCGGGGCTGCACCAGCGAGGTCAGCACGAAGTTGACCAGGATGAACACCGCCGCCACGGCGAGCGCCGATCCGGGCCCGCCGGCCAGCAGCGCCAGCAGCACCGGCGGGAAGAAGCCGATCCAGAACCCGATGTAGGGGATGTAGTTGGTGATGAACACCAGCAGCCCCCACAGCACCGCCAGCGGCACCCCGAGCGCGGCCAGCACCACCGCGTCGATCGCACCGGTCACCAGGCCGACCACCGTGGTGACGACCAGGAACCGCCGGGTCCCGCCGGCGAAGCGGCGCAGCGCGGTGGCGACCGCCGGGCGGGCGGCGGCGACGGCGTCGAGCCGCGCCGAGGCGGCCGTGGACTCGATCCCCAGGAACAGCAGCAGCGAGAACAGGAAGATCAGGTTCCCGGCCAGCCCGGCGACCTGCAGCAGCAGCCCGGCGGCGAGCGTGGTGATCCGCCGGGCGTCCAGCGAGGACGCCATCGCCTGCAGCTGCTCGGTGCCCACGCCGAACGCGGCGGCCCGCGCGGTGAGCCCGGCGACCAGCTGGTTCGCCTCGGCGGCGTAGCCGGGCAGCACCGTCACCAGCCGGGCGATCGAGACGACCAGCACCGCGGACAGCACCAGCAGCAGCCCGTAGATCGCGAGCAGCAGCACGGTGGTGGCGATCCACCCGGGCACCCCGGCGCGGCGCAGCCTGCCGTGCAGCGGATGCACCACGATCACCACGACCAGCGCCAGGAACACCGGCCCGACCAGCCAGGCGGCGGCGTACAGCCCGGCGGCCGCCACGACGGCCGCGGCCGCCCCGAGCAGCAGGGTGACGGCGCGGGGGAGCGGGGCGTTCTCGGGCATGGTGATCTTCTAGCGCCCGGCGGCCGCCCCCGGTAACGGACTTACGGCCCTGTTCGCCGGGTGCCCGGGGTGCGTCGTGGAGGATGGCCCGATGCGAGCGGAGATCCGGGATCCGATCGCGCGCCTGCGCCGCCTCCCCGAGCGGTCGCCGCTGATCGGGCACGCGCGCCGCGCCGTCGACCGTTACCGGTTGCAGCGGGGCAACCACCTGTCCGCCGCGGTCGCGTTCTACACGGTGATCGCGGCCGTCCCGCTGGCGATGGTGCTGTTCGTCGCGGTCGGTGTCCTGGTGTTCTGGCGGGCGACGTCACCGGAGGACCTGGTGGTCGCCGTCGAGACGGCGTTCCCGCCCGGGCTGATGACGGCGATCGAGCCGGTGCTGGCGGCGGCGGCCGAGCAGCGCGGCTCGCTGGTCGGGATCGGCGCGCTCGGTGCGCTGTGGGCGGGCACCACCTGGACGTCGTACCTGCGGGAGGCGCTGTCCGCGCAGTTCCGGCTGCCCGCGGTGCGGATGGTGTCGCCGAGCCGGGTGTTCTGGGACCTGTGGGCGCTGCTGGTGCTCGGCACGGCGGTGCTCTCGTCGATCGGGGTGACGCTGGCCGTCACCGGGCTCGCCGGGCTCACCCTGGAGCTGTTCGGGCTGCGCGACGCACTCGGCGGCCGGATCGCGCTGCGGGTGGTCGGCGCGGCGCTGGTGCTCGTCGTCGACACCGCGGTGCTGTGCTTCGTGCTGGCCCGGCTGCCGCGCCGGCCGGTCCCGCTGCGCCGGGTGCTGCGGCCCGCCGCCGCCGGCGCGGTCGCGCTGGAGCTGCTGAAGCTGGGCACCGCGCTGGCCGTCGGGGCGGTCTCGGCGACGGCCGGTGGCGCCGTGTTCGGCACCGTGCTGGCGACGCTGTTCTTCCTGTTCGCGATGTCCCGGCTGCTGGTGATGCTGGCCGCCTGGGTCGCCACCGACGACTCCGACGGCGCGCTGCCGGGCCAGATCGTGATCGAGCGCGGTGCGCCCCGCGCCGATCCCGGTCCGGCCGGGTCCGGCAGCCCGGCCGGCAGCCCGGCCGACAACACAGCCGGCGGCCCGGTCGGCAACACGGCCGGCAGCCCGGCCGACGACACAGCCGGCAGCACAGCCGGTAGGGGGGACGGGACGCGGCGGGTCCGGTAGGCGCTCAGCCGCCGAAGGCCGCCACGAACTGCTCCGCCGACGTCGCCCGGTACACCATGTTGGTGCGCTGCACGTCGTCGAGCGGGGCGCTGGGCGCGTCGGTGTAGCGGTGCCCGGGGTAGACGGTCGGGTTGCCCTTCAGCGAGGCCAGCTGCTGCAGCGAGTGGTACATCTGCGCGGCGTCGCCGCCCGGGAAGTCGGTGCGCCCGCAGCCCTGCAGGAACAGGGTGTCCCCGGCGACGAGCCGGTCCCCGTCCGGGTCCTGGACCAGGAAGCACTGGCTGCCCGGGGTGTGTCCCGGGGTGTGCAGCAGCCGGATCCGCAGCGCGCCGATCTCCAGCACGTCGTCGTGGTCGTGCGGGGTGAGATCGGTCGCGGACAGGCCGGTCACCCGGGTCACGTAGTCGGCCTCGGCCTGCTGCACGTGCACCGGAACCGGGTGCCTGCCGAGCAGCTCGGCCAGCCCGACCAGGTCGAAGCCCATCATCGACCCGCCGACGTGGTCGGGATGGTGGTGGGTGGCCAGCACCCCGGTGAGCCGCATGCCGTCGGAGTCGAGCGTGGCGAGCAGCTCGTCGGGGGAGTACGCCGGATCGACGACGACGGCCTCCCCGGACTCCCGGTCCCCGATCAGGTACGAGAAGTTGACCATCTGGGTGGCCACCGGGTCGCCGACGGCGTAGTCCTGGCCGGAGAGCAGCTGGCGGAAGTACAGGCCCATGCGCCCGACCCTAGGACATAGGGTCGGGCGCATGAGCCACCCCGACCGGCGCGACCGCCTCCGCACCGTCCTGCGCGCCGCCGGGCTGGACGCGCTGCTGGTCACCGACCTGCTCGACGTCCGGTACCTGACCGGGTTCACCGGCTCGAACGCCGCCGCCGTGATCGCCGCCGATCCGGCGGGGGACCTGCTGTGCACCGACGGCCGCTACCGGGCCCAGGCCGGTGCGCAGAGCCCGGACCTGGAGCTGGTGATCGACCGGCCGAGCGCCCCGGCGGCGGCCGCCCGGGTGCCCGCCGGCGCGACCCTGGGCTACGACTCCGCCGTGCTGACCGTCGACGGTCTGGCCGCCGTGCGGGACGCGACGCCCGGCCGCCGGCTGCTCCGGGCGCCGGGCCTGGTCGGCGGGCTGCGCGCGGTCAAGGACGCCGCCGAGGTGGACGCCGTCCGGCGGGCCTGCGAGCTGGCCGACGCCGCGCTGCGCGGGCTGCTCGACGCGGGCGGGCTGGCCCCGGGCCGGACCGAGCGGGAGGTGGCGGCGGACCTGGAGGACCGGATGCGCCGGCTCGGGGCGGACGGGCCGGCGTTCGCGACGATCCTCGCCGCCGGGCCGAACTCGGCGGTCCCGCACCACCGGCCGACCGCCGCCGAGCTGCGCCGCGGCGACCTCGTGAAGATCGACTTCGGGGCGGCGCTGGACGGCTACCAGTCCGACACCACCCGCACCTTCTGCCTCGGCCCGGCCGCCGGCTGGCAGCGCGAGCTGCACGCGCTGGTCGACGCGGCCGCGACCGCCGGGCGGGCCGCGCTGGCCGAGGGCGCCGTCGTCACCGACGTCGACGGTGCCGCCCGCGAGGTCGTCGCCGACGCCGGGCACGCCGAGGAGTTCCCGCACGGCCTCGGGCACGGCATCGGCCTGGCCGTGCACGAACCGCCGTGGCTGACCTGGACCGGGCTCGGGACGGTCCCGGCGGGCACGCTGGTCACCGTGGAGCCGGGGGTCTACCTGGACGGCCGCGGCGGCGTCCGGATCGAGGACGTGCTGCACGTCGTCGCGGGCCGCCCGGCCGAGCCGCTGACCACACTGCCGCGCGAGCTCGTCGAGGTCTGACACCGGGTCCGGCGCGGGCCTCGCCGCCGATCTACGTCATCCGTCCCGGCCCGGCCGTGACGGGCCGCCGCCGTCGTGCCGTCAACCGTCCGGCGCGGGTCTGCGCGCGCCGCTCGTAGGGTCCGATCATGTCAGCCGCCGCGGTCCGGCCGGGCGGACCCGAACGGTGCGGAGCGGGGGTGGCCCGGACGGCGCCGTGACCGGACGAGGCCGCCGACCGCGGCCGCGACCCGCAGAAGGAGCAGCGTGGCACGAGCCGCGGCCCGGCCCACCGCAGCGCCGGAGAGCAGCGACACCGACCCGCCCCCCGCCCGACCCACCGGATCCGCGCCCGGCCGCCGGCTGCTCCCGCTCGCCGGGGTCGCCGTCGCGATCGGGATCTTCGAGCTCGCCCCGCGCGCCGGTCTGGTCGACGACCGGTTCCTGCCGCCCGCGTCGGCGATGTTCGCGGCACTGGGCCGGCTGCTCGGCGACGGCGCCGGGCTCTGGATCCCGGTCGCCCAGACCCTGCAGGGCTGGGCGCTGGGCCTCGGGCTCGCGCTGGTGCTCGCACTCCCGCTGGGCATCCTGATCGGCTCGGTGTTCCTGCTGTTCATGGCCAGCCGCTCGATCGTGGAGTTCCTCCGCCCGATCCCGTCGGTCGCGCTGATCCCGCTCGCCGTGCTGGTCTTCGGCGCGGGCCTGGAGAGCAAGGTCTTCCTCGCCGCCTGGGCGGCCACCTGGCCGATCCTGCTGCAGACCCTCTACGGGGTGCGCGACGTCGATCCGGTCGCCACCGAGACCGCGCGCTCGTTCGGGGTGTCCCGCCGGGAGCGGCTGTTGCGGGTGACCCTGCCCAGCGCGCTGCCCTACGTCGTCACCGGGGTGCGGATCTCCTCGGCGGTGGCACTGATCCTGGTCGTCACCGCCGAGCTGGTGCTGGGCGCACCCGGGCTCGGGCAGGAGATCAACATCGCCCGGCAGAGCGCCGCCGTGGACACCATGTACGCCCTGATCATCGTGACCGGGCTGATCGGCTGGGGGCTCAACGCCGGGCTGGCCCGGATCGAGGCCCGGCTGCTGGCCTGGCACCCGTCGCACCGCGAGCAGAACCGATGAGCGCGCCGACCCGTTCGACGCGGACGCTCGGGCTGGGGCTCGAGGTGACCGTCCCGGTGCTGCTGCTGGTGGCCTGGGCGGTGGCGTCGCTGGGCAGCGAGTCGTTCTACTTCCCGCCGCTGACCGACATCCTGCGGGCGTTCGGCGACACCTGGCTGTTCGACCGGGTCGGCAGCGACGTCGTCCCCAGCCTGTCCCGGCTGTTCGCCGGCTACCTGATCGCGGTCGTCGCGGCGGTCGGGACCGGGGTGGCGCTGGGCCTGTCCGACACCGCGCGGCGGATGTGCGATCCGGTCGTGCAGTTCCTGCGGGCGGTGCCGCCGCCGGTGCTGATCCCGGCCGGGATCCTGGTGCTCGGCGTCGGCTCCACGATGAAGGTCGCGCTGATCGCGTTCGTCTGCTTCTGGCCGATCCTGCTGAACACCGTCGACGGCGTCGCCGGGGTCGATCCCACGCTGCGCGAGACGGCGCGCAGCTACCGGATCCCGCGCGGCGAGTACCTGCGCCGGGTCGTGCTGCCCTCCGCGTCGCCGCAGATCTTCGCCGGTGCCCGGGTCAGCCTGTCCATCGCCGTGATCATGATGGTGGTCTCGGAGATGGTCGCCAGCACCGAGGGCATCGGCTACTTCGTGCTGCAGTCCCAGCGCACCTACGCGATCACCGAGATGTGGTCCGGGATCTTCCTGCTCGCCCTGCTCGGCTACGCCCTCAACGGCCTGTTCCTGCTCGTCGAGCGGCGCGCGCTGCGGTGGCACCGCGGCGCCCGCGCCGGCTCGGCCTGACCTCCCGGGAGGCACTTCCTTGCTGCACGTCGAACACCTGCGGATGGTCTACGGCGAGGGCACCCGATCGGCGTTCGAGGCGGTCGGCGACGTGTCCTTCGCGGTGACCGAGCAGGAGCTCGTGACGATCGTCGGCCCGTCCGGCGCGGGCAAGACCACCCTGCTCAAGTGCGTCGCCGGGCTGCTGCCGCAGACCGGCGGCACGATCACCCTGGACGGCGAGCCGGTGGACGGCCCGCCGGAGAAGATGGCGCTGGTCTTCCAGGACTACTCCCGCTCGCTCTACCCGTGGATGACGGTCGAGCAGAACGTCGCGTTCCCGCTCAGGCACCGCAGGCTCGCCGCCGACGCGCTCGCCGACCTGGTCGCCGACACCCTCGGCTCGGTCGGCCTGGCCGGTGCGGGCCCGAAGTACCCGTGGCAGCTCTCCGGCGGCATGCAGCAGCGGGTGGCGATCGCCAGGGCGCTCGCCTACCAGCCGGAGATCCTGCTGATGGACGAGCCGTTCGCCTCGGTGGACGCGCAGACCCGGGCCGACCTGGAGGATCTCGTCCTCGACCTGCGGGCCCGCTACGGCATCACCGTGCTGCTGGTGACCCACGACATCGACGAGGCCGTCTACCTCAGCGACCGGGTCGTGGTGCTGACCCCGTCGCCGACCGAGGTCGCCGAGATCGTCGACGTCGGCCTGCCCCGCCCGCGCGACCAGGTCGGCACCAAGGAGCTGGCCGAGTTCACCCGGCTGCGCGGCCACGTCTGGCGCTCGATCAAACGCCCCACCAGCCCCGAACCGACGTCCGCCTGACCGGAAGAGAGTGATCATGGGAGAGCCACGCCGGAGAGGCGCCCGCGTCCGCGCGGTCGCCGCACTCGCCGCGGTGGTCGCGCTCGTCGCGACCGGCTGTGGTGGGGGTGACAGTGGCGGTGCCGACCCGGAGGGCCCGACGACCGTCCGGGTCGGCACCCTGCCCATCGCCAACGCGGCCGGGATGTACCTCGGGATGGAGCAGGGCTTCTTCGCCGAGGAGGGCCTGCAGATCGAGCCGACGGTGCTGCAGGGCGGCAACGAGATCGTGACCGGGCTGGTCTCCGGCGACTACGACGTCGGCTTCGTCGGCTACATCTCGGCCGGCGTCGCGGCCGGTCGCAACGTCCCGGTGTGCGTGCTCACCGCGAGCGACGCCACCGGCACCACGGCCGAGGACGACTGGCAGGTCATGGTCGCCGGGCCCGGCAACACCATCTCCTCCCCGCAGGACCTCGTCGGGAGCCCGGTCGGGATCAACGCGCTCGGCGGCGTCGCCGAGGTGCTGATCCGCGCCGCACTCGACCGGGAGGGCGTCGATCCGGCGTCCGTCGAGTTCATCGAGGTGCCGTTCCCCGAGGTGCCCGCGGCGATCGCCGGCGGCCGGGTCGCGGCGGCGTACACCGCGGAGCCGTTCGTGACGACCGTGCTCGACCAGGGCGGCGAGGTGGTGTTCGCACCGCAGTCGGCGCTGGCACCGGAGTACCCGAACGGCGCCTACGCGGCGAGCCGCCAGTTCGTGCAGGGCGAGCCGGACACCGTCGAGCGGTTCACCCGGGCGATGGAGCGCTCGCTCGACCACGCCCGGGACAACCCGGACGCCGTCCGCGCCACCATCCCGACCTTCACCCAGATCCCGGCCGAGCTCGCCGAGCGGATGCGGCTGCCGGTGTTCACCTCCGAGCTGGACCGGGCGGCGATCGACGAGCAGATGGGCTTCATGGCGCAGTACGGGGTGGTCGAGGAGGCCCCCACCGCCGACGAGCTGATCTGCGACTGAGCCGGGCACCCGGGCGGGTCAGTCCGCGGCCCGCCCGAGTGCCTCCCGCCACGGCACCCTCGATCCGGTCCGCAGCACCGAGCGGTGGAACACCCGCGCCGCGAGCCACCCGAGCGCCGCGGTCGAGGCCAGCATCAGCAGCACCGTCGTCACGATCTGGACGGTGGTCGCCGATCCGTCGGCGATCCGCAGCGGCATCAGGATCGCCGGGAACGGCGGGATCCACGCCAGCACCGTCGTCAACGGCGAGTCCGGCGAGCCCAGGTGGTAGAAGGCGGCGCCGTACATCAGGAACAGGCTCAGCATCAGCGGTGTGGTCGTGGAGTTGATGTCCTCCTGCCGGGACACCATCGAGCCGGCCGCCGCGTACAGCACCGCGTAGAACGCGAACCCGAGCACGAACCAGCCCAGCACGCTCGCGAACACCCCGACGGCGGTCGCGGTCAGCGTCAGCAGCCCGGTCCCGAGCCCGGCCGCCAGCCCGACGACGCCGTAGGCCGCGAGCTGCAGCAGCCCCACCGCGCCGATCCCGATGATCTTGCCCCAGAGCAGGTGCAGCGGCCGGATGGTGGACAGCAGCAGCTCCACGACCCGGCTGGACTTCTCCTCGACGACGCCCATCGCCACGTAGGTGCCGAAGCCGAGGATCTGGCCGAACATCAGGAACAGCGCGGCGACGCTCAGCGCGGTCCGCTGGCCCGCCTCCGGATCGGGTGGGTCCAGGGCGTCGACGGTGAGCACGGCCGGCCCGGTCCGCTGCGCCAGGGTCTCCGGGCCGACGCCCAGCCCGGCCAGGGCGGCGTCCCGGGCCTGCCCGGCGAGCGCGGCGTCCAGCACGGCGCCGAGCCCGGACGGGAGTTCGGAGTCGACGACGGCGACGGCGCCGCCGTCGCCGGGGACCAGCGCGACGTCCAGGTCACCGGCCTGCACGGCGGCCCGGCCCTCGTCGGCGGAGCCGAGCGGACTGATCTCGACCGGGACGCCGGCCCGGTCGGCGGCGGTGGCGACGGCGGAACCGAGCGGTGCGTCGCCGACGACACCGACCGTGGACCGGTCCGGTTCGCCGGATCCGGAGAACACCGAGAACGCGATGATCCCGCCGGCGATCACCAGCAGCACGATCAGGTTGCTGACGACGAAGCTGCGCTTGACCACCTGGGCGCGGAACTCGCGGCGCGCGACCAGCCGCACCGCGCGGCGGGCGGACGGGGGCGGGGCGTCCATCAGGCCACCACCTCGCGGTACAGGTCGCTCAGCGACGGGACGTGCACGGTGAAGCCGTGCACCGGGCCGGTGGCGAGCGCCACGGCGAGCACCTGCTGGTCGTCGGCGCCCTCGTCGAGGACCAGCGTGGTCCGCCCGCCGGTGGCGTGCTCGACCCGCACCCCGGGCACCCGGTCGGCCCAGCCGGGCGGCGCGGCGGGGGCGTGCACCTCCAGCCGGATCCCGCCGCTGCGGCGCACCTCGCCGACCGACCCGACGGTGCGCATCCGGCCGGCCGCGATGATCCCGACCCGGTCGCAGAGCCGCTGCACCAGGTCGAGCTGGTGGCTGGAGAACAGCACCGGCACGCCGGTGCGGGCCTTCTCCCGCAGCACCTCGCTCATCACGTCGACGGCGACCGGGTCGAGCCCGGAGAACGGCTCGTCGAGCACCAGCACCGCCGGATCGTGCACCAGCGCGGCCGCCAGCTGGACGCGCTGCTGGTTGCCCAGGCTGAGCGCGTCCACCGTGCTGCCCAGCCGGTCGGCGACACCGAGGCGGTCCGCCCAGTGCGCCGCGGCGCGCCGGGCGCCGGGCCGGTCGACGCCGTGCAGCTCGGCCAGGTAGGCGAGCTGCTCGCCGACCGTCATCTTCGGGTACAGCCCGCGCTCCTCGGGCATGTACCCGATCGTGCGGCGCACCTGCAGGTCGACCGGCCGGCCGGCGAGCCGGACCTGCCCGGCGTCGGCGGCGAGCACGCCGAGCACGATCCGCATGGTCGTCGTCTTGCCGGCCCCGTTGGAGCCGACGAAGCCGAGGATCTCGCCCGGGCGCACGTCGAAGGAGACCCCGTCGAGCGCGACGGTCCGGCCGTAGCGCTTGTGCAGCGCGTCGATCTCGAGGGTCACGATCCGGCCCCGCCCAGGAACAGCCCGGCGATGACGAACCCGGAGGCGTTGAACACGACGTGCGCGACGACCGCGGGCCACACCGAGCGGGACCGCTCGTAGAGCAGCGCGCAGACCACGCCGAGCAGCAGCGCGACCACCAGCACCACGTTGATCCCGTGCGCGAGCGCGAACACCGCCGAGCTGGCGGGCACCGCGACCCACACCCCGTAGCGGCGCAGCGCGCCGTACCCGATCCCGCGGAACAGCAGCTCCTCGGCGAACGGGACGAGCAGCGCCCCGGTCAGCAGCACCCCGGCGAACACCAGCGGACCGCCACCGCCGAGCGCGTCACCGAGGAACTCCTGCGGGTTCGACATGTCCCCGGTGACCTGCTGGTAGCCGTAGCCGAGCAGGCCGGCCAGCACGCGCGCGACCAGCCCGGCCGCGGCGGCCACCAGCAGCCAGCCGACGGTGGTGCGGCGCAACCCGATCGCGGGCAGCCACCGGACCCGCATCGCGAGCACGGCCAGCGCCGCGACCAGCGTCGCGGCGCCGGTGACCGCCAGCAGCGGCACCGCCCCCGGCACCCCGCCGCCGCCCACGAACAGGGCCGCGCCGCCGGCGATGCTCAGCACCAGGTACAGCACGGCGCCGGTGAGCAGCTCGGTCCAGCCCAGCGCCGGGCGGCCGGGCGGGCCGGCGCCGATCCGCGGGCCGGCGGCACCCGGCTGCTCCGCCGGCTGTCCCGCCGGCTGGTCCGTGGCGGACGGCTCCGCCGTGGTCGTCCCGTCTTCGGTCATCGTGGCCCCCTCGCACACCGCTGTCGGTGGCCTCCGACGCTAGGGCCCGGCGCCGTCCGCCCGCGTCGGCGCCGCGGACGAGATCACCGGCCCGCCGGTCTCGTCCCCGGGGACGAGCCGGCCGCGGGGGAGCGTGGCCCGGACCGTCCAGCCCGGGCCGTCCGGCCCGGCGGACAGCTCGCCGCCGAGCAGCGCCACCCGCTCCCGCATGCCGACCAGCCCCAGCCCGGAACCGGCGTCGTCGGGCCGGTGCCCGGGCACCGGGCCGCCGTCGGCGACCTCGACGGTCACCTCCGCGGGACCGTGCCCGATCCGCACCGTGGTGGCCGAGCGGCCGGCGTGCCGGAGCACGTTGGTGAGCGCCTCGGTGACGATCCGCTGGGCGAACAGCTCGGCGTCACCCGGCGGCTCGGCCGGGCTGCCGGTGACCTCGGCGCGCACCGGCAGCCCGGCCTCCCGGGACGGGGCCAGCAGCCGGTCGACGCCGTCCGGGTCGAGGACCAGCCCGTGCGGGTCCGGGGTGGAACCGGCCAGCTCCGGCAGCACCTCGGCGATCCGCCCGCCGGACTCGGCGATGTGCGCGAGCGCCTCGGCCCGCACCGCCGGATCGGCCGCCATCCGGGCCGCCCCGGCCTGCACGGCGATCGCGGACACGTGGTGGGCGACGACGTCGTGCAGCTCGCGGGCCATCCGCAGCCGTTCCCGGCCGACGGCGTCGCGGTCCTCGGCGTCGGCGCGTTCCCGGCGCAGCTGCTCGGTCGCCCGCCGGTGCCTGCCGACCAGCACCCCGGCCAGCCACAACGGGACGACGGCGAGGAACGACAGTGCCGTCGCCGTGCCGGGGCCCAGCCGCTCCCAGGTGCCGAACAGCGCCCCGCCGATCGCGACCAGCGCGGACGAGACGACGGTGGCGGTCCCGGAGCGGAGCACCGGTGCCCGGGTCGCGGCGCCCCACACGAGCAGGCTCCAGCCCATCTCGGCGAACAGGTTGGCCCCGCCCAGGCCGCCCGCCGCGAACGATCCGGCACCCGACACCAGCAGGGCGGGCACCGGGGCGGTCCGCCACCAGGCGATCGCGGCGAACTGCACGGCGACGACGAGCGCGGCGGCCGGATCGGTGAGGGGCAGCCGCAGCAGGCCCAGGAACAGGTCGACCTGGTCGTCGCCGGTCAGCCCGGCCGGCACCGTCGCGAGCAACGCCGCGACGGCGAGGAACGCGCCCAGGGTGAGCAGCCCGGCCCGGTCCGGCAGCGGGGGGACCCGGCCACGGAGCCCACCGGTCGCGCCGGGGCCTCCGAGCACACCCGGACCACCCGGGTCGCTCCGGCCACCGGGCGCTGCGCCCGCGCTGCTGGTCGGCAGCCCGGCGGCGGGGCCGCCGGAGCCCCCGGAGCCCCCGGAGCCCCCGGGGCCCCCGGGGTCGCCGGGGTCGCCGGGGTCGCCGGGTTCGCCGGGTTCGCCGGGTTCGCCGGGGGAGCGCAGCACCCCCAGCACCCGGCGCATCGCGGCGAGCACCGCCCGCGCCTGCCCGCGCAGCTCCCGCAGCTCGGTCTCGGTCACCCCGGCCCGCCCGGGCGTGGCGTCGCCGAACCGGGCCGCCCGGTCGACCAGCCGGTGCAGCCCGGCCAGCACCCCGCTGCCGATCTCCTCGGCGATCCGGGCCCGCTCGGCGTCCAGCGCCGCCGCCCGCCGGTGCCGCCCGGTCTCCCGGCGCTGCTCGGCGGCCCGCCGGGCCGCGGCCCGCGTCCACCGCCCGGTGACCGCCCCGATCAGCACCAGCGCCGCCGCGTTGAGCCCCATCCCGACGACCGCCCCGACCTGCTCGCCGATCTCCTGCGAGGTCGGCAGCCCCCGGGAACGGACGAGTGCGGGGATCGCGAGGGCGACCGGCAGCGGAAGGACCAGCCAGCCTGCGGCCCGGCCGGGCGAGCGCGCGACGGCGAACGCGAGGAACCCCCACCCGAACACGCCGAACGCGCCGACCAGGGTGAGCTGCGCGGCCATCAGGGCGGCCATCAGCAGGTAGGCGCCCCGCGGGCGCTGCCGGCGCAGCAGCATCGTCGCGGCCTGCGCCGCGGCGAGCACCGATCCGACGACGACCGCGACCGCCGGATCGGCCAGCACCCCGCGGACCAGTGGATCGCCGGAGAACAGCGAGACGAGCTCCTGCGCGCCGAGCAGCAGCACCAGCGCCGCCAGCGCGAGGTCGCCGGCCCGGGTCCCGGGCACCGGCTCCGGATCAGCGCTGGCCCGGGTCACCCGCACGTCCCGCGCCGCCGCCGGTGTCCCCGGCGCCGTTCCCGATCAGGCCGTGCTCGTAGGCGAACACCACCAGCTGCACCCGGTCCCGCAGGACCAGCTTGCCGAGCAGGTTGGACACGTGCGTCTTCACCGTCGTCCCGCCGAGCACCAGCCGGTCGGCGATCTCGGCGTTGGACAGGCCGGCCGCGACCAGGGCGAGCACCTCGCGCTCCCGCTCGGTGAGCGTCCCGGCGGGTCCGGTGTCCGGCTCCGCCGGGGCCGGTACGAACGAGCCGACCAGCCGGCGCGTCACCGACGGGGCGAACAGCTCGTGCCCTGCGTGCACGGTGCGCACCGCGACCTGCAGGTCCTCCGGCTCGACGTCCTTCAGCACGAACCCGGACGCGCCGGCCCGCAGCGCGTCGTAGACGTGCCGGTCCAGGTCGAACGTGGTGACCACCAGCACCCGGATCGCCGGGTCGCGCAGCGCCCGGATCCGCCGGGTGCCCTCGATCCCGTCGGTCCCCGGCATCCGGACGTCCATCAGCACGACGTCCGGGCGCAGCGACTCGGCCAGCTCGGCCGCCGCGGCGCCGTCGGTCGCCTCCCCGACGACGTCGATGTCCGGCGCCGCCGCCAGCACCGTCCGCAGCCCGGCCCGGACCACCGCCTGGTCGTCGGCCACCACCACCCGGACCGTCATCCGCACCCCCGTCCGTCCGCGCACCGCCCGCGCACCCGCGAGCTCCACCCGGCATCCTCGCAGGTGGCCCCGGCCGGTATCCTCGTCCGTCAGGTGCGCACCGCCCGCGTGGGTGGGTGCGCCCGGCGCACCGCTCGTCCGGCGTGACTCGCCGCCCGGTGCCGACAGCCAGACCCCGACACCCGATCAGGAGAGCGCGCACGTGGCGACCACGAACGACCTGAAGAACGGCCTGGTGCTGAACCTCGAGGGCCAGCTGTGGACCGTGACGGCGTTCCAGCACGTCAAGCCCGGCAAGGGCGGTGCGTTCGTGCGCACCACGCTGAAGAACGTGATGTCCGGCAAGGTCGTCGACAAGACCTTCAACGCCGGCACCAAGGTCGACACCGCGACCGTGGACCGCCGCGACATGACCTACCTGTACCGCGACGGCGCCGACTTCGTGTTCATGGACAGCGACACCTTCGACCAGATCCCGATCTCGGAGAAGGCCGTCGGCGACGCCGCGCGGTACCTGCTGGAGAACGCCTCCGCCCAGGTGTCGCTGCACGAGGGCGAGCCGCTGTTCGTCGAGCTGCCCACCTCGGTGGAGCTCGTCATCTCGCACACCGACCCGGGCCTGCAGGGCGACCGCTCGACCGGCGGCACCAAGCCGGCGACCCTGGAGACCGGCGCCGAGATCCAGGTGCCGCTGTTCCTGGAGAGCGGCACCCGGGTCAAGGTCGACACCCGGGACGGCCGCTACCTCGGCCGCGTGAGCTGAGGTGCGCGCACGCACCAAGGCCCGTAAACGGGCCCTGGACATCCTGTTCGAGGCCGAGGCGCGCGCCGAGGCGCCGCTGGAGGTGCTCGCCGCCCGCCGGGAGACCGACGACGCGCCCCCGGTGCAGGAGTACGCCGGGAAGCTGGTGGAGGGCGTCGCCACCCACCTGGAGCGGATCGACCAGCTGATCGCCGAGCACGCCGAGGGCTGGAGCGTCGACCGGATGCCCGCCGTCGACCGCGGGCTGCTCCGGATCGGCGTCTACGAGCTGCTGTGGGTGGACGACGTCGACGACCCGGTGGCGATCACCGAGGCCGTCGAGCTGGCCCGCACGCTGTCCACCGACGACTCGCCGCGCTACGTCAACGGCGTGCTCGGCCAGATCTCCGACATCGCCGAGCACCTGCGCGCCACGCTGTAGGACCCCGCGCACGACGACGGCCCGCATCCCCTCTCCGCGAGGGGGTGCGGGCCGTCGTCGTGCGAGGTACCGGTCGGTGGCGGCCGGGGGGACTGTGCTGAGACCCCCGGCCGCCACCGCCGGGCCGTACACCGGACGCGCCGCCCTTCCCCTGGGGCGCGACCGGTGCGGACCCGATCATCCCACCTGGCCGCCCGGGCGTGCCTCGGGAGGTAGCACACCCCACTCGATGAGCTGGTCGGTCAGCTCACCGGGCGACATGTCGTAGATGATCGCCAGCGAGCGGAGGTCCTCGGCGCGGATCGAGAGGACCTTGCCGTTGTAGTCGCCGCGCTGGCTCTGGATGGCCGCCGCGTAGCGGGCCAGCGGGCCCACCTTGTCCGCGGGCAGCTGCTGCAGCCGCTCCAGGTTGATCACGATCTTGGTGGCCGGCTCGCTGCCGGACGGGATGCGTCCCTCGGGGAGCAGCTCGGCCACCGGCACCCCGTAGAAGTCGGCCAGCTCGGCCAGCTTCTGCACGGTGACCGCACGGTCGCCGCGCTCGTAGGAGCCCACGACGACCGCCTTCCAGCGTCCGCCGGACTTCTGCTCGACGCCGTGCAGCGACAGCCCCTGCTGCTGCCTGATCGCCCGGAGCTTCCCCCCGAGCGCCTTGGCGTAGTCGCCCATCGATCCCCTCGTTCCTGACGGTGGCGTGCCGGCGGCGGACGGGTCGGTCACCGGCGGTGCGCCGGACCCCGCCCCGCCGTAGCCCCTGTGGGTGGTCCCCGGTCTCCGGCGGTGAGCCCGGTGCCGCGTGGCGCGTCCGGATCCGGTGTCCGTCGCGCGCCCTGCGACACTGCTGCACGTTCCCTGTTTGATACGGAGAGTAATCTTCCGGGTCGGGTCCGGCGCGGTCAAGTTCGACCCCCTGCTCGGGGGGTTGACGAGCGGTTTCCCACACGAACGGGGCAGTCCGTGTCCCTCGTCAGCGGTAGCGGTGGGTGCCGGGGCACGGGGTGGACCACACCTCCCGGGGCCCCCGCATGGGCAGAATCGGGTATCGCATGACGACCGCCGCGGACGACCACGGCCACTGCGGATCGTCACCGGACCGTGACCTCGATCGGGTGGTGGGGGTGTGGCCCGGCTCGCCCTGTGACGCGCTGCGGCCGGGCCGCGGTGCCCCGGCGCCGGTTGCTAGGTTGGTGCGGCAACACCGTCCTTTAAGACCCGTCCGGTGAGGCGGGGAAGGAGCACACCTCGTGGCGCAGAACCGCCGCGGGGACGTCGGTGCGCAGGATCCCGGCCGGGAACTGCTCAGCGCCGCCGACGTCACCCGCACCATCGCGCGCATCGCGCACCAGATCATCGAGAAGACCGCCTTCGGCCCGGACAGCCCGGACGATCTCGTCCTGCTCGGCGTCCCGACCCGGGGTGTCCACCTGGCGCACCGGCTGGCCGCGGCGATCGCCGAGTTCACCGGCGTCGCCCCCGCGGTCGGGTCGGTGGACGCCACCCTCTACCGCGACGACCTGCGCCGCGGCCCGGCCCGCGCGCTGGAGTCCACCGCCGTCCCCGAGGGCGGGGTGGACGACAAGCTCGTCGTGCTCGTCGACGACGTGCTGATGTCCGGCCGCACCACCCGCGCCGCACTGGACGCGCTGCGCGACGAGGGCCGCCCGCGGATCGTGCAGCTCGCCGTCCTGGTCGACCGCGGGCACCGGGAGCTGCCGATCCGCGCCGACTACGTCGGCAAGAACGTGCCGACCTCGCGCTCGGAGCAGATCCTGCTCTCGCTCACCGAGATCGACGCCCGGGACGGCGTCTGGATCACCCAGGAGGAGCCCTCGTGAGGCACCTGCTCTCGGTCGCCGATCTCGACGCCAGCGAGGCGACGGCGCTGCTGGACACCGCCGACCGGCTGCGCCAGGCGCTACTCGGCCGCGAGGTCCGCAAGCTGCCGACGCTGCGCGGCCGGACGGTCATCACGATGTTCTACGAGAACTCCACCCGCACCCGGGTGTCGTTCGAGATCGCCGGCAAGTGGATGAGCGCGGACACGGTGAACGTCGCCGCGTCCGGCTCGTCGGTGTCGAAGGGCGAGTCGCTGCGCGACACCGCGCTGACGCTGTCCTCGATGGGCGCCGACTGCGTGGTCGTCCGGCACCCGGCCTCCGGTGCGGCGCACCGGCTGGCGCAGTGGGTGGACGCGTCCCGGGAGGCGACCGGCACCCCGACCGCGATCGTGAACGCCGGGGACGGCACGCACGAGCACCCCACCCAGGCGCTGCTCGACGCGGCGACGCTGCGGGACCGGCTCGGCGGGATCGCCGGACGGCGGATCGTGATCGTCGGCGACGTCCTGCACTCGCGGGTGGCCCGGTCCAACGTGCTGCTGCTGGCCACCCTGGGCGCCGAGGTGGTGCTGGTGGCGCCGCCGACGCTGCTGCCCGCCGGGGTCGAGCAGTGGCCGTGCCGGGTCGCGCACGGCCTGGACGCCGAGCTGCCGGCGGCCGACGCGGTGATGATGCTGCGGGTGCAGGCCGAGCGGATGCACGGCGGGTTCTTCCCGTCCGCCCGCGAGTACGCGATCGGCTACGGCCTCTCCGCGGACCGGGCCGCGCTGCTCGCCGGGCACGCCGTGGTGCTGCACCCGGGCCCGATGGTGCGCGGCATGGAGATCGCACCCGCGGTCGCCGACGCGCCGAACTCCGCCGTCCTGCAGCAGGTGCGCACCGGTGTGCACGTGCGGATGGCCGTCCTCTACCACCTTCTCGCCGGAGCACCGGAGTGAACAGCATGACCGACCTCCTGATCACCGACGCCCGGCCCTACGGCGGCGACCCGACCGACCTGCTGGTCACCGACGGCGTCGTGACCGCCATCGGCACCGGCCTGGACGCCCCGGAGGACGTCGAGGTGCTCGACGCCGGCGGCGCGGTCCTGCTGCCCGGCTTCGTCGACCTGCACGTGCACCTGCGCGAGCCCGGCGGCGAGGAGTCGGAGACGATCGAGACCGGCAGCCACGCCGCCGCACTGGGCGGGTTCACCGCCGTGTTCGCGATGCCGAACACCGACCCGGTCGCCGACTCCGACGTCGTCGTCGAGCACGTGTGGCGGCGCGGCGCCGAGATCGGCCTGGTCGACGTGCACCCGGTCGGCGCGGTCACCGTCGGGCTCGGCGGCGAGCGCCTCGCCGAGCTGGGCACGATGGCGAACTCCCGGGCCGCCGTCCGGATGTTCTCCGACGACGGCCGCTGCGTGAACGACCCGCTGATCATGCGCCGCGCGCTGGAGTACGCCTCGGCGCTGGACGCGGTCGTCGCCCAGCACGCCGAGGACCACCGGCTCACCGTCGGCGCGCAGGCGCACGAGGGCGCGGTCGCGGCCCGGCTCGGCCTGACCGGCTGGCCCGCGACGGCCGAGGAGACCATCGTCGCCCGGGACTGCGCGCTGGCCCGCGAGGCCCGCGCCCGGCTGCACGTCTGCCACATCTCGACCGCCCGCACGATCGACGTGCTGCGCGCGGCGAAGGCGCAGGGCGTGCAGGTGTCGGCCGAGGTGACCCCGCACCACCTGCTGCTCACCGACGGCCGGCTGACCGGCTACGACCCGGTGAACAAGGTGAACCCGCCGCTGCGCACCGCGGAGGACACCCGCGCGATGCGCGAGGCGCTGGCCGAGGGCGTGATCGACGTCGTCGCCACCGACCACGCGCCGCACGCCGCGCAGTACAAGGACACCGAGTGGCAGGCCGCCAAACCGGGCATGCTGGGCCTGCAGACGGCGCTGTCGGTGCTGATCGAGACGATGGTCGAGCCGGGCCTGCTGGACTGGCACGGCGTGGCGCGGGTGCTCTCCGAGCGCCCGGCCGAGATCGGCAGGCTGGCCGACCAGGGCAGGCCGATCGCCGAGGGCGAGCCGGCGACGTTCGCGCTCGTCGACCCGGACGCGGTCTGGACGGTCCGCGGCGCGAACCTGGCGAGCAAGGCGGCGAACACGCCGTACGAGGGAATGCGGCTGCCCGGTGCGGTGGTCGCGACGGTCCTGCGTGGCCGGATCACCGCGCGGGACGGGAAGGTTCAGGCATGACGAGCACGGGCAGCGCACGGAGCACGCGGGACGGTGGCGGCGGGGACGGTAGCGCCCTGCTGGTCCTCGAGGACGGCCGGATCTTCCGCGGCGAGTCCTACGGTGCGACCGGCCAGAGCCTCGGCGAGGCCGTGTTCACCACCGGGATGACCGGCTACCAGGAGACCCTGACCGACCCGTCGTACCACCGGCAGATCGTGCTGCAGACCGCACCGCAGATCGGCAACACCGGCTGGAACGACGAGGACGACGAGTCGGCCCGCATCCAGGTCGCGGGCTACGTGGTCCGCGACCCGTCCCGGCGGCCGTCGAACTGGCGGGCGACCGGATCGCTGGAGGACGCGCTGCGCGCCCAGGGCGTCGTCGGGATCGCCGGGATCGACACCCGGGCCGCGGTGCGGCACCTGCGCGAGCGGGGCGCGATGCGCGCCGGGGTCTTCTCCGGCGACGCGCTGGCCGACGACGACGAGCTCGTCGACCGGGTCCGGCAGAGCCCGCAGATGGAGGGCGCCGACCTCTACGGCGCCGTCACCACCGCCGAGCCCTACGTGGTGCCCGCGGTGGGGGAGCGCCGGTTCGTCGTCGCCGCGCTGGACGTCGGGATCAAGTACAACACCCCGCGGATGATGGCGGCCCGCGGCATCGAGGTGCACGTGCTGCCCGCGTCCAGCACGATCGAGGAGATCGAGTCGCTGCGCCCGGACGGGTTCTTCGTCGCGAACGGCCCCGGGGACCCGGCGACCGCCGACGGGCCGGTCGCACTCACCCGGCAGGTGCTCCAGCGGCGGATCCCGCTGTTCGGCATCTGCTTCGGCAACCAGATCCTGGGCCGCGCGCTCGGCCGGGACACCTACAAGCTGCGCTACGGGCACCGCGGCATCAACATCCCGGTGATCGAGCACGCCACCGGCCGGGTCGCGATCACCTCGCAGAACCACGGCTTCGCCGTCGCCGGCGAGGCGGGCGAGGAGTTCGACACCCCCTACGGCCGCGCCGCGATCACCCACACCTGCCCGAACGACGGCTGCGTGGAGGGCATGGCCGGGATCGACTTCCCGGCGTTCTCGGTGCAGTACCACCCGGAGGCGGCGGCCGGCCCGCACGACGCGGCCGACCTGTTCGACCGGTTCGCCCAGCTCATGACCGACAACCCGGTCGGCTACGCCGGTGTCGCCGCGCGCCGCCCGGACGGCGCCGAGCCGGTGCCGTACCCGGCCCCGGACGACCTCCCGGATCAGCACGACCATGCGGACCGGGACGCCCTGCCGGACCGGGACGACCTGCCGGACCCGGCGGCCGGCGGCCCCGCGCCGGATCCCGATCCGGCCACCGGCGCCGTGTCCGGTCCCGCCCACGGCACCGGCGGCGACCCGGTCACCGGCGCCGTGTCCGGGGCCGCCACCGGCGAGCCCGGTGCGGCCGGCGGCGCCGTCCCCCGGCCCGTCCGGCAGGCACCGGCGCAGACCGCGCAGCCGTCCCCGGTGGCACCGCCGTCGGCGACGGCGGGCCCCTCGGTCGACCTGAACCCGGACCGCGCCGCCGGCCCGGGCGGTGTCGATCAGGCCGGCCCGGCCGGTGTCGATCGGGCCGGCCCGGGCGGTGTCGATCAGGCCGGCCCGGCCGGTGTCGATCAGGCCGGCCCGGCCGGTGTCGATCGGGCCGGCCCGGCCGGTGTCGACCCGGCCGGCCCGGCTGACGACCCCGCATCGACCACCCGGCTGCCGGTCACCCCGCCCGGCGGCGCCCCGGCGGCCGGCCGGACCGGTGGCGCCCCCGTGTCCGGCCCGGCCGACGAGCCGCCGACCAGCAGGCTGCCCACCGTGCCGGGCCCCGGCACGCCGGACCCGCTGACCGCGCCGTTCTCCGACATCGAGAACGCGCTGCGCCGCGAGGGCGGTGCACCCGGCGGCCCGGCCGCGCCGCACACCCCCGAGCGCGACGCCGATCCGGTGACCGGCCGGTCCGGCCCGGTCGACGACCGACCCTGGCCACCACCCCCGGCCGGAAGCGCCGACGCCGAGCAGGCCCGGCAGGAGGAGAACTGATGCCCCGCCGCGACGACATCGACCACGTGATGGTGATCGGCTCCGGGCCGATCGTCATCGGCCAGGCCTGCGAGTTCGACTACTCCGGGACCCAGGCGTGCCGGGTGCTGCAGGCCGAGGGCATCCGCGTCTCGCTGGTCAACTCCAACCCGGCGACGATCATGACCGACCCGGAGTTCGCCGACGCCACCTACGTCGAGCCGATCACCCCGGAGTTCGTCGAGAAGGTGATCGCCACGGAGCGGCCGGACGCGATCCTCGCCACCCTCGGCGGCCAGACCGCGCTGAACACCGCGATCGCGCTGCACGAGAACGGCGTGCTGGAGCGCTACGGCGTCGAGCTGATCGGCGCCGACGTCGAGGCGATCCAGCGCGGCGAGGACCGGCTCAAGTTCAAGGACATCGTCACCTCGATCGGCGGCGACGTCCCGCGCTCGCGGGTCTGCCACTCGATGGAGGAGGTCCGCGAGGCCGCCGCCGAGCTCGGTCTGCCGGTGGTCATCCGGCCGTCGTTCACGATGGGCGGGCTCGGCTCCGGCCTGGCGCACTCGGCCGAGGAGCTGGAGCGGCTGGCCGGCGCCGGGCTCGCCGCGTCCCCGGTCACCGAGGTGCTGATCGAGGAGTCCGTGCTCGGCTGGAAGGAGTACGAGCTCGAGCTGATGCGCGACCACCGCGACAACGTGGTCGTCGTCTGCTCGATCGAGAACCTCGACCCGATGGGCGTGCACACCGGCGACTCGATCACCGTCGCGCCGGCGATGACCCTGACCGACCGCGAGTACCAGCACATGCGCGACGTCGGGATCGCCGTGCTGCGCGCGGTCGGCGTCGACACCGGCGGCTGCAACATCCAGTTCGCGGTGCACCCCGAGACCGGCCGGCTCGTCGTGATCGAGATGAACCCGCGGGTCTCCCGGTCCAGCGCGCTCGCCTCCAAGGCCACCGGCTTCCCGATCGCCAAGATCGCCGCCCGGCTCGCGGTCGGCTACACCCTCGACGAGATCCGCAACGACATCACCGGCGAGACGATCGCCGCGTTCGAGCCGACGCTCGACTACGTCGCGGTCAAGATCCCGCGGTTCGCGTTCGAGAAGTTCCCGGGCGCCGATCCGGAGCTGACCACGACCATGAAGTCGGTCGGTGAGGCGATGGCGCTGGGCCGGTCGTTCGCGGAGGCGCTGGGCAAGGCGATGCGCTCGATGGAGCGCGCCCGGGCCGGCTTCTGGACCGCGCCCGACCCGGAGGGCGAGCCCGAGTACACCGTCCCGGTGGACGGCCGCATCTACGAGCTGGAGCGGGCGCTGCGGACCGGTCAGAGCGTGACCGACGTCGCCAAGAACTCCGGCGTCGATCCGTGGTTCGTCGACCAGATCGCGCTGCTCGGCGAGCTGCGCGCGGAGATCGAGGCCGCCCCGGTGCTCGACGCCGCGCTGCTGCGCCGGGCCAAGCGGCACGGCCTGTCCGACCGCCAGCTCGCCGCCGTGCGGCCGGAGTTCGCCGGCGAGGACGGCGTCCGCTCGCTGCGGCACCGGCTCGGGATCCGGCCGGTCTACAAGACCGTCGACACCTGCGCCGCCGAGTTCGCCGCGAGGACGCCGTACCACTACTCGGCCTACGAGACCGACCCGTCCGCCGAGTCCGAGATCGCCCCGCAGACGGCGAAGGAGAAGGTCCTGATCCTCGGCTCCGGGCCGAACCGGATCGGGCAGGGCATCGAGTTCGACTACTCCTGCGTGCACGCCGTGATGGCGCTGCGGGCCGCCGGCTACGAGACCGTCATGGTCAACTGCAACCCGGAGACGGTGTCCACCGACTACGACACCGCCGACCGCCTGTACTTCGAGCCGCTCACCTTCGAGGACGTGCTGGAGGTCGTGCACGCCGAGCAGGCCTCCGGCACCGTCGCGGGCGTCATCGTGCAGCTCGGCGGGCAGACGCCGCTGGGCCTGGCGCAGCGGCTCACCGAGGCCGGGGTGCCGGTCGTCGGGACCTCCGCGGCGGCGATCGACCTCGCCGAGGACCGCGGCGCGTTCGGCGAGGTGCTGCGCAAGGCGGGCCTGCCGGCCCCCGAGTTCGGCATGGCGACCAGCTTCGAGGGGGCCCGGGAGATCGCCGCCCGGATCGGCTACCCGGTGCTGGTGCGGCCGTCCTACGTGCTCGGCGGGCGCGGCATGGAGATCGTCTACGACGAGGCGACGCTGGCCGGCTACATCGCCCGCGCCACCACCATCTCGCCGGACCGCCCGGTGCTCGTCGACCGCTTCCTCGACGACGCCATCGAGATCGACGTCGACGCCCTCTGCGACGGCGACGAGGTCTACCTCGGCGGCGTGATGGAGCACATCGAGGAGGCCGGGGTGCACTCCGGGGACTCGTCGTGCACGCTGCCGCCGATCACCCTGGGCAGCTCGGTGCTGGCCAAGGTGCGCGAGGCGACCGCCGGGATCGCGCACGGCGTCGGCGTCCGCGGCCTGCTCAACGTGCAGTACGCGCTGCACGGCGACGTGCTCTACGTGCTGGAGGCCAACCCGCGGGCGTCCCGGACGGTGCCGTTCGTGTCCAAGGCCACCTCGGTCCCGCTGGCCAAGGCGGCCGCCCGGATCATGCTCGGCGCCACCATCGCCGAGCTGCGGGCGGAGGGCCTGCTCCCGGCCGAGGGCGACGGCGGCGCGCTGCCCGCCGACTCGCCGGTCGCGGTGAAGGAGGCGGTGCTGCCGTTCAACCGGTTCCGCAACACCGCGGGCCAGGGCGTCGATCCGCTGCTCGGCCCGGAGATGAAGTCCACCGGTGAGGTCATGGGCTTCGACTCCGCGTTCGGCCCGGCGTTCGCGAAGTCGCAGGCCGCGGCCTACGGCTCGCTGCCCGTGTCGGGCACCGTGTTCGTGTCCATCGCCGACCGGGACAAGCGGGCGATGGTGTTCCCGGTGCGCCGCCTGGCCGACATCGGGTTCCAGGTGCTGGCCACCGAGGGGACGGCGGAGATGCTGCGCCGCAACGGGATCACCGTCACCGTGGTGCGCAAGCACTCGTCCGGTTCGTCGCCGGAGAACCCGACCATCGTGGACACGATCCTGGCCGGCGAGGTCGACCTGATCGTCAACACGCCGGTCGGGAACCCGGGCCCCCGGGTGGACGGCTACGAGATCCGGGCCGCCGCGGTGTCCCGCGGCGTCCCGTGCATCACCACGGTGCAGGGGGCGGCGGCCGCCGTGCAGGGCATCGAGGCGCTCGCCTCCGGCGGGCTGGGCGTCCGGTCACTGCAGCAGGCGCACGCGGCGCTGCGGTCCGGCTCGTGACCGGGTTCGGTGCGCGGCTGGCCGGCGCGGTCGCCGCGCACGGCCCGCTGTGCGCCGGGATCGACCCGCACCCGGCGCTGCTCGCGCAGTGGGGCCTCACCGACGACGCCGACGGATTGGCCCGGTTCGCCGACGCCTGCCTGGACGGGTTCGCCGGTGCGGTCGCCGTCGTGAAGCCGCAGTCGGCGTTCTTCGAGCGGCACGGCGCGGCCGGCGTCGCCGTCCTGGAGCGGCTGCTGGCCGGGTTCGCGCAGACCCCCACGCTGACCCTGCTTGACGCCAAGCGCGGCGACATCGGGTCCACGATGGACGGCTACGCCGACGCCTACCTGCGGATCGGCGCCCCGCTCGGCGCCGACGCGCTCACCGTGTCGCCGTACCTGGGCTTCGACTCGCTGGAACCGGCCCTGGTGGCCGCCGCCGAGGCCGGACGCGGGCTGTTCGTGCTGGCCAGGACGTCCAACCCGGAGGGCGCGACGGTGCAGCTGGCCGCGCTGGACGGGCGCAGCGTCGCCCAGGCGGTCGTCGACGCCGCCGCGGCCCGCAACGCCGGTGCGCCGGCCGGCGCCGGGGACGTCGGCGTCGTCGTCGGCGGGACCCGTGAGCACGGCCTCGACCTGGCCGCGCTGAACGGGCCGGTGCTGGTGCCCGGGCTCGGCGCGCAGGGCGCCGGCCCGGCCGACGTCGTCTCCTCCCGGTTCGCCGGGACGGCCGGTCCGGTGCTGCCCGCCGCGGCCCGGTCGGTGCTCGCCGCGGGGCCCGCCCCGGCCGCCCTGCGCAGCGCCGCGCTGGCGCTGGGGGAGGAGCTCGCCTCGGCCCGCGCCGGATCGCACTGAGCCCCCCGGGCGGGCCCGTTCCGCACCGGCACACCGCCGGCCGGACCTGCTGCGCGACACCCTGACCCGTCGCAGTGCGGGACCGGGCCGGATGTGCTGCCCCGGTCGGTGGACGGCCGGTCGGCGTACGCCGACCGGCCCGTCCGGCACGCCCGGTGACCGTCGGCGCAACCGGGCGGCGACTGGGCGCGTCCGTGCCCGCGCCGGACCGCACGCCGGGGGTGACCGGTGCGCCGACCCGCCGTCCGGGCGAGCCCGGCGGCGGACGTCGGGCCGCCGGACGGCGTGCCGTTGATCACCATGAGGACGGCGAAACCGGTGGTGGGACCCCCATTGACGCCCTACTGGACGTCGTGGGTACGTTCGATCGCGGCTCCGGGGACGTCCCCCGGACGGGTCGGTGCGACCCACCACCCGGCCGCCGCTGCGGCGGCGACGAGAACGACGTGTTCGACACGGAGAGTACGGAGGCAACACCGTGGCCCTTCCCCAGCTGACCGAGGAACAGCGCGCCGCCGCGCTGGAGAAGGCTGCGGCCGCGCGCCGGGCCCGAGCGGAGCTGAAGGACCGTCTCAAGCGCGGCGGCACCACCCTCGAGGAGGTGCTGAAGCAGGCCGAGACCGACGAGGTGCTCGGCAAGATGAAGGTCTCGGCGCTGCTCGAGGCCCTGCCGAACGTCGGCAAGGTCCGTGCGCAGCAGATCATGGAGGAGCTGGAGATCGCGACCAGCCGCCGGCTGCGCGGCCTCGGCGACCGCCAGCGCAAGGCCCTGCTCGACCGCTACCCGAGCTGATCGGCGCATCCCGTGACCGGAACCTCCTCCGCCGTGCGCTCCGAGCAGCCCGGGCGACCGGCCCGCGGGCGGCTGCTCGTGCTGGCCGGTCCGTCCGGCGTGGGGAAGAGCCACGTGGTCGCGGGACTGCGCGAGGCGCTGCCGGAGCTGCTGTTCAGTGTGTCCGCCACCACCCGGCCCCCGCGGCCGGGCGAGGTGGACGGCCGTGACTACCACTTCGTCACCCGCGAGCGGTTCGACGCGCTGATCGAGCGCGGCGACCTGCTCGAGTGGGCCGAGGTGCACGGCGGGCTGCAGCGCTCCGGCACGCCGCGGGAGCCCGTCGAGCAGGCGCTCGGCGCCGGCCGGCCGGTCCTCGTCGAGGTCGACCTGCAGGGCGCCCGGGCGGTGAAGGCACTGGTCCCGGAGGCGCTCACGGTGTTCGTCGCGCCGCCCTCGATGGAGGAGCTGGCCCGCAGGCTGACCGACCGCGGCACCGACACCCCGGAGCAGCGCGAGCGCCGGTTGCGGACCGCGATCGAGGAGATGGCGGCCCGCGACGAGTTCGACGAGGTCGTCGTCAACGACGACCTGCAGACCGTGATCGGCCGGTTGGTAGCATTGGCGGTCGGCCGGGACGCCGTCTGAGGCCCCCGGTCCCCCTTTCGCTTCAGGAGTGAGTACGTGAGCACGCCTACCGGCACCACCGCCCCCGAGGGCATCACCTACCCGCCGATCGACGACCTGCTCGGCCAGGTCAGCTCGAAGTACGCGCTGGTCATCTACGCGGCCAAGCGCGCCCGGCAGATCAACGACTACTACTCGCAGCTCGGCGAGGGCCTGCTGGAGTACGTCGGCCCGCTGGTCGAGCCGGGCCCGCGCGAGAAGCCGCTGTCGATCGCCATGCGCGAGATCCAGTCCGGCATGCTCGAGCACACCGAGGGCGAGTAGCACGCACCGATGCCCGGGACGGCACCTGAGGTCCTGCTCGGCGTCTCGGGCGGGATCGCCGCCTACAAGAGCGCCGAGCTGCTGCGCCGGCTGACCGAGTCCGGTCACGCGGTGCGGGTGATCCCCACCGCCGCCGCACTGCGGTTCGTCGGCGCCGCCACCTTCGAGGCGCTGTCCGGGCGGCCGGTCGCGACCGACGTGTTCAGCGACGTCCACGAGGTCCCGCACGTCGCCCTCGGGCAGCGGGCCGATCTCGTCGTCGTCGCACCGGCCACCGCCGACCTGATGGCCCGCGTCGCGCACGGCCGCGCCGACGACCTGCTCACCGCCGCGCTGCTCACCGCGCGATGTCCGGTGGTGCTCGCCCCCGCGATGCACACCGAGATGTGGGAGCACCCGGCCACCCGGGACAACGTCGCGCTGCTGCGGTCCCGCGGCACCGTCGTGTTGGAGCCCGCCGCGGGCCGGCTCACCGGCGCGGACACCGGCAAGGGCAGGCTGCCCGATCCGGCCGAGATCGCCGACCTGGCCACGCTGCTCCTGGAGCGCCCGGACGCGCTGCCCCGCGACCTGGAGGGCCGGCACGTCGTGGTGAGCGCCGGCGGCACCCGGGAGGCCCTCGATCCGGTCCGCTACCTGGGCAACCGCTCGTCCGGCCGGCAGGGCTGGGCGCTCGCCAGGGTCGCCGCCCAGCGCGGCGCCCGGGTCACCCTGGTCGCCGGGCACACCGCCGATCTCGCCGTCCCGGCCGCGGTCGACGTGGTGCACGCCGGCACCGCGGCCGCGATGGAGACCGCCGTCCGGTCCGCCGCCGCGGACGCCGACGCCGTCGTGATGGCCGCCGCGGTCGCCGACTTCCGGCCCCTGTCCACTGCCACCGACAAGATCAAGCGGGGCAGCGACGAGCCCGCCCCGCTGCGGATGGCGCAGAACGCGGACATCCTCGCCGGGCTGGTGCACGACAGCCCGCGGCCCGGCCAGGTCGTCGTCGGGTTCGCCGCGGAGACCGGCGACGCCGAGGGCGACGTGCTGCACCACGGCCGCGCCAAGCTCGCCCGCAAGGGCTGCGACCTGCTCGTCGTCAACGCCGTCGGCGACGGCAAGGCGTTCGAGACCCTCGACAACGCCGGCTGGCTGCTCGCCCGCGACGGCGGCGAGGAGGAGCTGCCGATGGGCTCCAAGGCCCTGCTGGCCTCCCGGATCTGGGACGCCGTCACCCCGCGCCTGAGCTGAGCCGCACACCCACAGGCCCCGCCGCACACCCGTCGCAGCAGGTGTGCGGCGAGGTCATCGGGTGTGCGGCCGGGTGGCGACGGCGGGGTCAGTCGTCGGCGAAGAACGGGTCCTCGGTGGGGGTGCTCTCGGTGCTCTCGTCGGTGCTGCCGGTCGCCGACGGGGTCGCGCTGCCGGTCGTGGACGGCTGGGTGCGCCGCTCGGCGGCGCCCTCCGGGCCGTCCGACGTCGACCTCGGCGTGCTGCTCGACGGCGTGCTGCTGGAGGGGCTGCTGCTGGAGGGGCTGCTGGTGGACGGGCTGCCGGTCGACGACGAGCGGTCCTCGGCGCGCGGCGCGGTGGACCGCTCGGAGGTGCGCGGCGTGGCGTCCTCGGAGTCGGCCGGGGCGGTCGGCGAGCCGGTCCGCGGCGACGAGCTGCTGGTCGTCGACACGTACTCGGCGACCGCCCAGCCGCCGTACTCCGGAAGCTCGACGAAGCCGTTGCGGGTGTCACCCACCGACGTGGTGTCGCCGCGCTCGCACACCCCGACGATCGGCGCGTCGGTGGCGGGCTCCGAGCGCACGTTCACGCTCGAGGTGCAGGTTCCGGTGCCGGCGGCGGCCGCAGTGCCTGCGATCACACCGGTGGCGGTGACGCCTGCCACTGCCAGCGCGGCGACGGCGGCGGCGATCCGTCGGGAGTTCGGCTTCATCGTGGGACATCCTCCGTGGCGACGACGGTGCAGCACCGCCGTGGAGTCGCGTTTCGTCTGATCGGTGGGCCCGTCCGCGCGGTGCGCGGCGGTACTGTTCCGACCAACGAGTGGGGCGGCGCGCGATTCGCGAGCGGAGCGTCAATCACCCCATCCGGCGACCCTGTGTAGCTGACTTTCAGCGATACTTCACGTTGCGTGCACAGTTGCGTCCTGTGATCTCCGTACCGTCGCCCGATCTGGACTAGGGTCGGTCCCCGGCGGACGCCCCGATCGCGGAAGCGTCCGGACGAGCGCGGCCGCCCGAGGCGCGTCGCGCCGGAGTGAAGGCAGCACCACGACAGCACCACAACAGCACCACAACGGGATGGAGAAACTGCGCGTGTCGAACACGAGCCGCCGTCTGTTCACGAGCGAATCGGTCACCGAGGGCCACCCCGACAAGATCTGTGACGCGATCAGCGACACGATCCTCGACGCGATGCTCGCGCAAGACCCGAGCAGCCGGGTGGCCGTCGAGACCATGGTGACCACCGGGCAGGTGCACGTCGCCGGTGAGGTCACGACCAACGCCTACGTCGAGATCCCGCAGCTGGTCCGGGACCGCATCCTGGAGATCGGGTACGACTCGTCCGCGAAGGGCTTCGACGGCACCTCCTGCGGCGTGAACATCGCGATCGGCGCGCAGTCGCCGGACATCGCGCAGGGTGTCGACACCGCCTACGAGAAGCGCGTCGAGTCCGCCGAGGACGAGATCGCCAAGCAGGGCGCGGGCGACCAGGGCCTGATGTTCGGCTACGCCTGCGAGGACACCCCGGAGCTCATGCCGCTCCCGATCGCGCTGGCCCACCGGCTCGCCCGCAGGCTGACCGAGGTCCGGAAGAACGGCACGCTGCCCTACCTGCGTGCCGACGGCAAGACCCAGGTCACCATCGACTACGAGGGCGACAAGCCGGCCCGGCTGGACACCGTCGTGTTGTCCTCCCAGCACGCCGCGGACGTCGACCTCGACGGCATGCTCGCCCCCGACATCCTCAAGCACGTCGTGACCCCCGAGGTCGAGGCGCTCGGCTGGGACCCGTCCGAGCCGCGGCTGCTGATCAACCCGACCGGCCGCTTCGTGCTGGGCGGGCCGATGGGCGACGCGGGCCTGACCGGCCGCAAGATCATCGTCGACACCTACGGCGGCATGGCCCGCCACGGCGGCGGTGCCTTCTCCGGCAAGGACCCGTCGAAGGTCGACCGCTCCGCCGCCTACGCGATGCGCTGGGTCGCCAAGAACGCCGTCGCCGCCGGGCTCGCCGGGCGGATCGAGGTGCAGGTCGCGTACGCGATCGGCAAGGCCGCCCCGGTCGGCCTGTTCGTGGAGACCTTCGGCACCGAGAACGTCGACCCGGCGAAGATCCAGGCCGCCATCGAGGAGGTCTTCGACCTGCGCCCGGCCGCGATCATCCGCGACCTGAAGCTGCTGCGCCCGATCTACACCCCGACCGCCGCGTACGGCCACTTCGGCCGCACCGACGTCGAGCTCCCGTGGGAGGACACCTCCCGCGCCGACGCGCTCAAGTCGGCCGTCGGGGCCTGACCGCCCGCACGACGCCCGTGGCCGGGTCCGCACCGCGCGGACCCGGCCACGCGCACGTCACCGGCCGGTCGCCGGGGTCCCGCCGTCCGGTCAGGGCCCGTCCCGCCACCCCGGCCGGGTGTCCGTCCGACCGGTGCGTCGGAGGCGTCTGGTAGACCCTGGCCGTGAGCTCTCCCGCGACCGCACGTCCCGCCGGGGCGGCGCGCCCCCGGCGTCCCGCGCGCAACCGCGGCGAGTGGCAGGAGGCGGCGGCGCTGCCGGTGGCCCGGATCGTCGTCGACGTCCCGCTGCCGCACCTGGACCGGCCCTTCGACTACCGGGTGCCGACCCACCTCGACGACGTCGCCGTCCCCGGCGTCCGGGTCCGGGTCCGGTTCGCCGGCCGGATGGTCGACGGCTACCTGCTGGAGCGCGCCGGGTCCTCCGGGCACGACGGCAGGCTCGCCTGGGTGGACAAGGTGGTCTCCGCCGAGCCGGTCCTGACCCCCGAGGTCGCCGGGCTCGCCCGCGCCGTCGCCGACCGGTGTGCCGGGGTGCTCGCCGACGTGCTCCGGCTCGCCGTGCCCGCCCGGCACGCCCGCGTCGAGTCGGAGACCCCGCGGGCCCGGACCACCGCCGAGCCGGAGCCGCCCGACCCGGCGGGCTGGTCGGCCTACCCGCGCGGCGGCGCGCTGCTCGACGCGCTCGCCGGGGGCCGCGCCGCGCACGCCGTCTGGCAGCCGCTGCCCGGCGAGGACTGGGCGGTGCGGCTCGCCGAGGCCGCGGCCGCGACCCGCACCGCAGGCCGGTCCGCGCTGCTCGTCGTGCCCGACCAGCGCGACGTCGACCGGCTGCACGCGGCCTGCGCCGCGCTGCTCGGCGAGGACGCGGTCGTCGCGCTCACCGCCGAGCTCGGCCCGGCCGAGCGCTACCGGCGGTGGCTGGCGGTGCGGCGGGGGAGCGTCCGGGTGGTCGTCGGGACCCGCTCCGCCGCGTTCGCCCCGCTCGGTGAGCTGGGCCTGCTCGCCGTGTGGGACGACGGCGACGACTCGCACTCCGAGCCGCGTGCGCCGTACCCGCAGGTCCGCGACGTGCTGGTGCTGCGCGCGCACCGGGAGGGCGCCGCCGTGCTGGTGGCCGGCTTCGCCCGCACCGCGGAGGCCCAGCTGCTGGTGCAGTCCGGCTGGGCGCTGGCGGTGCTCGCCGACCGGGCGACGGTGCGGGCCCGCGCACCGCGGGTCACCGCGATCGGCGAGACCGACACCCAGCTGGTGCGCGATCCGGCCGCCCGGGCCGCCCGGGTCCCGGGGGTCGCGTTCGAGGCGGCCCGCGCGGCGCTGGCCGCCGGGCGCCCGGTGCTGGTGCAGGTGCCGCGCTCGGGCTACCTGCCGTTCCTGGCGTGCGCCTCCTGCCGGGAGGCCGCCCGCTGCCGGCACTGCGCCGGGCCGCTCGGGCTGCCCCGGCCCCGTTCCGGCGGGACCGACGCGGCCGCCGGGCTGCCGGCCTGCCGGTGGTGCGGCCGGGTCGAGCCCGGCTTCCGCTGCGGCAACTGCGCGTCGCGCCGGCTGCGGGCCGGGGTGGTCGGCGCCGGCCGCACCGCGGAGGAGCTGGGCCGGGCGTTCCCCGGGACCACCGTGCGCACCTCCGGCGGCGGCGCCCCGATCGTCGACGACGTCCCGGCCGGGCCGTCGCTGGTGGTCGCGACCCCGGGGGCAGAGCCGGTCGCCGAGGGCGGCTACGGCGCGGCGCTGCTGCTGGACGGCTGGGCGATGCTGGCCCGGCCGGACCTGCGGGTCGCCGAGGAGACGCTGCGCCGCTGGTTCGCCGCGGCCGCCGGGGTGGTCGCGCACACCGACGGCGGCCGGGTGGTGGTCGTCGCCGACTCCGGTATCCCCACCGTGCAGGCACTGGTCCGCTGGGACCCGGCCGGGCACGCCGAGGCCGAGCTGGCCGAGCGCGCCGACGTCGGGTTCCCGCCCGCCGTCCGGATGGCCGCGGTCGAGGGCCCGCCCGCCGCCGTCGCCGAGATCTGCGACGCGGTGCTCGATCCGGACCGGGACCCGCCGCGCGGGGTCGAGTTGCTGGGGCCGGTGGAGATCGACCCGCCGGAGCGTCCGGGGCGCGGCGCCGGCCGCGACGAGATCCGGGAGCGCGCGCTGCTGCGGGTGCCCCGCGACGCCGGGCGGCGGCTGGCGGCCGCCCTGCACGACGCCCAGGCGCTGCGCACGGCCCGCAAGGCGGCCGACGCGGTGCGGGTGCGGATGGATCCGGGGGAGATCGAGTAACCCCGCCCGGCCCCAATGGCACAATCGGTTCCCCACCCACCACCCACCGTCCGCGAGGAGAACCGTGCCCATCCAGCCCGTCCGGCTGTTCGGAGACCCCGTGCTCCGCACCCGTGCCACCGAGGTCACGGACTTCGACGCGGAGCTGCGCAAGCTGGTCACCGATCTCACCGACACGATGCACGACGAGGGCGGCGCCGGCCTGGCCGCGCCGCAGATCGGCGTCGGCAAGCGGGTGTTCGTCTACGACTGCGACGGCTTCACCGGGCACCTGGTGAACCCCACCTGGGAGGCGGTCGGCGACGAGGACCAGATCGGCATGGAGGGCTGCCTGTCCATCCCCGGCTTCGGCTGGGACTGCCGGCGCAAGCTGACCGTGGTCGCCCGCGGCTGGGACATGCACGGCGAGCCGCTGGTCGTCGAGGGGTCGGAGCTGCTGGCCCGGTGCATCCAGCACGAGACCGACCATCTCGACGGCGTGCTGTTCATCGACCGGCTCGACGCCGAGACCCGCAAGGAGGCCATGCGGGCGATCCGGGAGGCCGAGTGGTTCGGCGAACCGGCACCGACGGTGCAGGTCAGCCCGCACCCGCTGTTCGGCAAGGCTCGATGAGGCTGCTCTTCGCCGGCACGCCGGCGCCGGCCGTCCCGGCGCTGCGGGCGCTGCTGGACTCGCCGCGGCACGAGGTGGTCGCCGTGCTGACCCGGCCGGACGCGCCGTCCGGCCGCGGCCGCAGGCTGACCCGGTCACCGGTGGGCGAGCTCGCCGACGCCGCCGGCCTGCCGGTGCTCACCCCGGCCCGGCCGTCCGAGCCGGAGTTCCTCGCCGCGCTCCGCGAGCTGGCACCGGACTGCGCACCGGTCGTCGCCTACGGGGCGCTGCTCCCGCGGTCCGTGCTCGACGTGCCCGCCCACGGCTGGGTGAACCTGCACTTCTCGCTGCTGCCCGCCTGGCGCGGCGCGGCCCCGGTGCAGGCGGCGATCCGGCACGGCGACGACGTGACCGGCGCCACGACCTTCCGGCTCGAGGAGGGCATGGACACCGGGCCGACGTTCGGTGTCGTCACCGAGACCGTCGGCCCCACCGACACCGCGGGCACGCTGCTGGGCAGGCTCGCCGAGTCCGGCGCCAAGCTGCTCGCCGCCACCCTCGACGGCATCGAGGACGGCACCGTGACCGCCGTGCCGCAACCGGCGGACGGGATCACGTTCGCCCCGAAGGTCAGCACCGCCGACGCCCGGGTGCCGGTCGGGGCACCCGCCACCGCGGTCGACCGGCTGATCCGGTCGGTGACCCCGGAGCCGGGCGCCTGGTACGAGTTCCGCGGCGAGCGGCTCGGCGTCGGCCCGGTCCGCCCGCTGCGCACCGGCGAGCTGGAGCTCGCCCCCGGAGAGCTGCGGGTGGAGCGCCGCCGGGTGCTGGCCGGCACCGCCACCGTCCCGGTCGAGCTGGGCGAGGTGAAGCCGAAGGGCAAGCGCCTGATGGCGGCGCCGGACTGGGCCCGGGGCGCCCGGATCGAGCCGGGCGAACACCTGAGCTGACCCGCCGCGACGCCGGACGATCCCGGCGGCGGGCACCGACGACGAGCGAGGACGGCCGGAACCATCCGGCCGAGGCGGGACGACCGCCGAGGAGACGACGTGAGCGAGCAGGACCCCGGAACCCGACCGGGCGACGACCGGCCCGACCGGCCCGACCGTGACGGCCCGCGCGACCGCGGTGAGCGCCGTGACCGGGGCGGCCGTGCCGACCGGGGCGGCCCTGCCGACCGGGGCAACCGTGCTGACCGGCCCCGCCGGGACGACCGGTCCGGCTCGGGCTGGTCCGGCGGCGGGCAGCGCCCGGACCGCGCCGCCCCCGGCGGCGGCCGGGGGACCGGCGGCGGCCATGGCGGCGGTCCGCGCCGGGACCGGGACGGTGGTCCGGGTGCCGGTCCGCGCCGGGACCGGGATGGCGGTCCGGGTGCCGGTCCGCGCCGGGACCGGGACGGCGGCCCGGGAGCCGGTGCGCGTCGCGAGGGTGGCCCGGGTGGCGGATCCCGCCGGGAGCCGGATTCCGGTCCGCGCCGCGACTCCGGCTCCGGGGCCGGTCCGCGCCGCGACTCCGGCTCCGCTCCGCGCCGCGACTCCGCGCCGCGCCGGGACCGGGACTCCGGTTCCGCCCCGCGCCGCGACCCGCGCCGGGACCGCACCGCGGGCGGCCGCCGCGAGCGCACCGCAGGCCCGCGCAACGCCGGCCCGCCGCGCGGTCGCACCGGCTCCGGCCGCCCCCCGGCGGGCGACCCGGCCCGCCAGGCCGCCTACGACCTGCTCACCGCGGTGCGCGAGCGCGACGCCTACGCCAACCTGGCGCTGCCCGGCATCCTGCGCCGGCACGGGCTGCGCGACCGCGACGCCGCGCTCGCCACCGAGCTGGGCTACGGCACCCTGCGCGCCCAGGGCCTGCTCGACGCGATCATCGACGAGTGCACCGACCGGCCGCTCGCCAAGATCGAGCACGCGCTGCTCGACGCGCTGCGCCTCGGCGCCTACCAGCTGCTGCGCACCCGGGTGCCGTCGCACGCCGCCGTCTCCACCTGCGTCGACCTGGTGCGCGGTGAGCACGGCGCGCAGTCGGCCGGGTTCGTCAACGCGGTGCTGCGCCGGATCGGCGAGCACGACGAGCCGACCTGGCTGGACCGGCTCGCCCCGGACCCGGCGCAGGACCCGGTCGGCGCCGCCGCGCTGCGGCACGCCCATCCGCGCTGGATCGCGCAGGCGTTCGCCGACGCGCTCGGCGACACCGGCGACGAGCTGACCGCCGCGCTGGCCGCCGACGACGCCCGCCCGCGGGTGCACCTGCTGGCCCGGCCGGGCGAGATCTCCGCGGAGGAGCTGGCGCTGGCGACCGGCGGGGAGGAGGCGCCGTGGTCGCCCTACGGGGTGCACCTGGAGCCGGGCAGCGGCGAGATCGGTGAGCTCGACGCCGTCGCCGAGGGACTGGCCGTGGTGCAGGACGAGGGCAGCCAGCTCGTCGCGGCCGCGCTCGCCAGGGCCGAGCTGGTCGGCGAGGACACCGGCCGCTGGCTCGACCTGTGCGCCGGCCCCGGCGGCAAGGCCGCGCTGCTCGGCGGCCTGGTCGCCGCGCTCGGCGGCACCCTCGACGCGGTCGAGTCAGCCGAGCGTCGCGCCGACCTGGTCCGGAAGGCGACCGCCGAGCTGCCGGTCACCGTGCACGTGGCCGACGGCCGGGAGTCCGGCCTGCCCGACGGCACCTTCGACCGGGTGCTGGTCGACGCCCCGTGCACCGGGCTCGGCGCCCTGCGCCGCCGCCCGGAGGCGCGCTGGCGGCGCCGCCCCGAGGACACCGCGGCGCTCACCCGGCTGCAGCGCGAGCTGCTCGTCGCGGCGCTGCGGCTGGTCCGGCCCGGCGGCGTCGTCGGCTACGTGACCTGCTCGCCGCACGTGTCGGAGACCGTGGGCGTGGTCGGGCGGATCGTCGGCCGGGAGGGGCGCCCCGGCCCGGCCGGTCCGGTCGAGCAGCTGGACGCCCGGACCGTCCTGCCGGACGGCATGCCCGGACTGGGCGACGGGCCGTCGGTGCAGCTGTGGCCGCACCGGCACGGGACCGACGCGATGTTCCTCGCGCTGCTGCGCCGCCCCGCCGGCTGAGCGGCACCCGGGGCGGCACCGGGCCGGGCCGGGTCGGGCCGGATCGGCGCCGCGGGCCCGGTTCCCCCGTGCCGGATGTGATCCCTCCCTCGCACGGGGGTGCCGGAGGCCGTGCCGGGCAGGGATAGCCTGCGGGCGTGCACCCGATGATCGCACCCAGCATCCTGTCTGCGGACTTCGCGCGGCTCGCCGACGAGGCCGCCGCCGTCGGTCCCCGCGGGGACGAACCGGGGGCCGACTGGCTGCACGTCGACGTGATGGACGCGCACTTCGTGCCGAACCTGACGCTCGGCCTCCCGGTGGTGCAGAGCCTGGAGTCGGCCACCGGCATCCCGCTGGACTGCCACCTCATGATCGAGGACCCGGACCGCTGGGCCCCCGGCTACGCCGAGGCGGGCGCCCGGAACGTGACGGTGCACGTCGAGGCCGCCCGCGATCCGGTGATGCTGGCGAAGAACCTGCGCGCGGCCGGGTCGCTGGCCGGGCTGTCGATCAAGCCGGGCACCCCGCTGGAGCCCTGGGTCGACGTGCTGCGGCACTACGACACGCTGCTGGTGATGAGCGTCGAGCCCGGCTTCGGCGGGCAGAGCTTCATCCCCGAGGTGCTGGAGAAGGTCCGGGCCGCCCGCCGGCTCGTCGACACCGGGCACCTGCGGCTGCTCGTCGAGATCGACGGCGGGATCAACGCCGACACGATCGAGCAGGCCGCCGAGGCGGGCGTCGACTGCTTCGTCGCGGGCTCGGCGGTCTACGGCGCGGACGACCCGGGGCGCGCCGTCGCGGCCCTGCGTGAGCGCGTGCGCACGGCCAACCCGCACCGCTGGGCCGGCTGAACCGGACCGATCCGGTGAGCACCGCGCCGCACCAGACGTCCGTCGCCGTCACGGACGCCATGCGCCGCGCGCTGGCCGCGTCCGACCTGGTGCACGGCCGCACCAGCCCGAACCCGGCGGTCGGCTGCGTCGTGCTGGACCGGACCGGCGCCGTGGCCGGCACCGGCGCCACCGCCCCGCCCGGCGGCCCGCACGCCGAGCGCACCGCGCTCGCCGAGGCGGGCGACCGCGCCGCCGGCGGCACCGCCGTCGTCACCCTCGAACCGTGCAACCACCACGGCCGCACCCCGCCGTGCGTCGACGCGCTGCTCGACGCCGGGATCGTCCGGGTGCACGCCGCGCTCACCGACCCGAACCCGATCGCCGCCGGCGGCCTGGACCGGCTCCGCGCCGCCGGCGTGGACGTGACGCTCGGCACACTCGCCGACGAGGTCGCCCGCGGTCCGCTGCGCGGCTGGCTGCACCGGCAGCGGACCGGGCGACCGCACGTGACCTGGAAGGTCGCCACCACCCTGGACGGCCGGGTCGCCGCCGCCGACGGGACCAGCCGCTGGATCACCGGCCCGCAGGCCCGCGGCGAGGTGCACGACCTGCGGCGCAGGATGGACGCCATCGTCGCCGGTACCGGTACCGTCCTCGCCGACGACCCGGCACTGACCGCCCGCCACCCGGACGGCACCCTGTTCGCCGACCAGCCGCTGCGGGTGGTCGTCGGGCACCGGGACATCCCACCCGGGGCGCGGCTCCGCACCGACGGCGCGGCCCCGACCCTGCACCTGCGGACCCGCGACCCGGCCGAGGTGCTGGCCGATCCCGCGATACGGGACGTCGTCGACGTCCTGCTGGAGGGTGGGCCGATACTGGCGGGTGCCTTCGTCGCCGCGGGCGTCGTGGACCGGGTGCTGGTGCACCTGGCCCCGGCACTGCTCGGCGAGGGACCCCAGGCGCTCGGCGCCGCGGGTGTGGGAACGATCGCGGACATCGTGCGGTTGCAGGTGGACGAGGTCCGCCGCGCCGGCGGCGACGTGGTCATCGACGCACGACCGGCCTCCGGGCAGGTCGGGTAGCAGGAGGCAACGAGGATGTTCACCGGCATCGTGGAGGAGGTCGGCGAGGTCGTCGACGTCCGGACGGACGACGACGTCGTCGTGCTGACCGTGCGTGCCGCACTGGCCGCCGAGGTCGGGCACGGCGAGTCGGTCGCGGTGAACGGCTGCTGCCTCACGGCCGTCGTACCGGAGGGGACCGGCCCGGGGCCGACGCTCACCCTGGAACTGGTCCCCGAGACGCTCAAGCGCACCTCGCTCGGCGCGGTCGCCCCCGGATCCGGGGTCAACCTGGAGCGGGCCGTCCCGGCCGGCGGCCGGCTGGACGGGCACATCGTGCAGGGGCACGTCGACGGCGTCGGGACGCTGGTCTCCCGTGACCCGGGGGAGCGCAGCGACGCGCTGCGCTTCTCGCTGCCCGCCGAGCTGTCCCGCTACGTCGTGGAGAAGGGCTCGATCGCCGTCGACGGCGTGTCGCTGACCGTCGCCGCGGTGTACCCGGACGGTTTCGGTGTGGCGCTGATCCCGACGACGCTGGCCGACACCACCCTCGGCGCGCGCACTCCGGGCGACCCGGTCAACCTGGAGGTCGACGTGATCGCGAAGTACGTGGAACGGATGACCGCGGGGTACCTGCAGGGCCCCGGGTCCGGAACGGAAGGGGCCGCCCGGTGAGCGAGCCGTCGAACACCCCGGGCGGGAACGTCTCGGGCAAGCTGCCGGAGAACCCGCACACCGCGATGACGCCGGCCGAGCGGGCCGAGCGGTTCGCGCTGATCGAGAAGGCGATCGCGGACATCGCGGAGGGCAAGGCCGTCGTCGTGATGGACGACGAGGACCGCGAGAACGAGGGCGACCTGATCTTCGCCGCGGCCCGGGCCACCCCCGAGCTGCTGGCCTTCACCGTCCGCTACACCTCGGGCTACGTCTGCGTGGCGATCACCGAGGAGACCTGTGACCGGCTCGACCTGCCGCCGATGCACCACACCAACCGGGACTCCTTCCGCACCGCGTACACGGTCACCGTGGACGCCAAGGAGGGCGTGACCACCGGCATCTCGGCGCAGGACCGGGCGCACACCATCCGGCTGCTGGCCGACCCGGCGACCGAGGCCGCCGAGCTGGTGCGGCCCGGGCACGTGCTGCCGCTGCAGGCCCGCGAGGGCGGCGTGCTGCGCAGGCCCGGTCACACCGAGGCCGCGGTCGACCTGGCCCGGATGGCCGGGCTGCCCCCGGCCGGTGCGCTCTGCGAGATCGTCTCGGAGAAGAACGAGGGCGACATGGCCCGCGGCGAGGAGCTCGGCGTCTTCGCCGCCGACCACGACCTCACGCTGATCACGATCGCCGACCTGATCGCCTACCGGCGCCGCTTCGAGAAGCACATCGAGCGGGTCGCGACCGCCCGGATCCCGACCGGGCACGGCGACTTCCTGGCCTACGGCTACGACTCGCTGCTCGACGGCGTCGAGCACATCGCGATGGTGATGGGCGACGTCGGCACCCCCGCCGACGACGGCGAGGACGTGCTCGTCCGGGTGCACTCCGAGTGCCTGACCGGGGACGTGCTCGGCTCGCTGCGCTGCGACTGCGGCCCGCAGCTCGACGCCGCGCTGGAGGCGGTGGCCCGGGAGGGCCGCGGTGTCGTGCTCTACATGCGCGGGCACGAGGGCCGCGGGATCGGCCTGCTGCACAAGCTGCAGGCCTACCAGCTGCAGGAGGCCGGCGCCGACACGGTCGACGCGAACCTGGCGATGGGGCTGCCCGCCGACGCCCGCGACTACGGCATCGGCGCCCAGATCCTGGCCGACCTGGGCGTCGTGTCGATGCGGCTGCTCACCAACAACCCGGACAAGCGGGCCGGGCTGGAGGGCTACGGCCTGCGCGTCGTCGGCCGCGAGGCGATGCCGGTCCGCCCGACCCCGCAGAACCTGCGCTACCTGCGGACCAAGCGCGACCGGATGGGGCACGACCTGCCCGACCTGGGCGGGCTGGCCGATCCCGGGCGCTGATCCGCTGATCCGCTGATGTGGCGGCCCGGGGCGCGGGACCGGCCCGCGCCCCGGGCGTCCGTCACCTGCCGCCGACCTCGGCCAGCACCGTCTCGCCGAACGTGCGGACCCGCTGCGCGTCCGCGGACCGGACCCGGCCGGGCAGCTCCCGCCGGCCGGAGCGGGTCAGCTCGTCGAGCACCTGCAGGCCCGCCTCCAGCGCGATCGGGATGAGATCCAGCCAGCCCTTCGCGGCCGGGTCCTTCAGCGACGGCGCCGAGCCGCCGGTGACGAACCCGTCACGGGTCAGCTCGTCGTAGATGCCCGACCCGAGCTGGATGAGCGTCGGGATGAGGTCCAGCCAGTCCTTCGCGGTGTCCGGGGACACCTCGGCCGGCAGCGCCCGGCGGCGCTCCGCGGGCAGGTTCCCGGACTTGCTCAGCGCGTCGTAGATCTCGGCGCCGAGGCTGATCGCCAGCGGGATGAACTCGAGCCACTTCTGCCGCTGCCCCGGATCGGACGTGGCGACCGAGCGACCCGCCGGATCCTGGATCCGGTAGCCCTCCTTGGTGAACGCGTCGACCAGCTGCATCCCGATGTTGATCGCCATCGGGAGCAGCTCGATCCACTTCTCCTGCGACCCGCCCTGCGGGTCGGTGCTGCGGTTCACGGTCATCGTGGGGTCCTCCCATGTGTCGAGCCACTCGTGGAGCCGGTCGGACCAGGAGCCGGCCGACCCGTTCTGGGCCGGCGTCTGCGCCGGCGTCGGGGAACCGGTCGCGGACGGCGCCGCGACGGTGAGCGGGCGCTGGCGTACGAACGCGGTCGAGTACTCGCCGGCCTGCGACAGCTGCGGGGACTGGGTGAACGGCAGCAACCGGCTGATCTCGGTGTGCAGCCGCTCGTGGTCGCCGTCGAACACGCCCTCCTGCCAGACCTCGAGCAGCTTCTCGGTGAACAGCCCGTTCACGTCGCCGTCGAGCGAGACCTGGTTGTCGGCGCAGCCGCTGATCAGCAGCACCGACGCGCCGGTGGCGATGTCCCGCAACCGCGGGACGGCGTCGTAGAACGCCCGGTGCGCGAGGTAGTCGGCGACCTGGTTGCGGTACGGCATCGCCCGGGCCCGCGGCCGGGCGTTCTCCAGCCCGGGCATCGAGCGGGCGAGCAGCGGTAGCGCCTGCAGGGTGCCCTGCAGCGTGGCGTCGACCAGCTCCCCGGCGAGGTCCTTGATGACCGACCCGGAGTGGCAGCTGTCGGAGAGCACCAGGATCCGGCAGCCGTCCGCGAAGCGCTCCCACAGCGCGCCGAGCTCGTCGTCGACGAGCTGCCGGTCGTAGAGCACCCAGGTCTCGTTCAGGCCGTCCGGCTCGCCGGGGTCCGGGATCTGGGAACCGTGCCCGGAGTAGGTGAGGAACAGGATCCCGCCCGGATCCAGGGTGCGGGCCGCGTCCCGGATCGCGCCGGTGACGGTCGCCGCGGTGGCCCGCTCGGAGAGCAGCACCGTGCTGCGCGACCCGTCGAAGCCGGCCCGCGCGGCGATCCGCTGCATGGCGCGGGCGTCGTTCTCGCAGCCGCGCAGGGTCAGCGGATCACCGTAGACGCCGGGATCGACCCGGTTGAGGCCGATGTGGATGGAGACGTCCTGTGCCATGCGCAACCTCCGTCGGTGTGGCCGGGCCGACTGCCCCGCGACTGCCTCGCGTGCCGCCGGGGACTGTCCCGGCCGGTCGTCGCCGGGGCGTGCGCACCGGGTCGCCGGGGCGTCACCCGGGCGTCCCTGCCGCGTCACCGGTGCGTCTCCGGCGCGTCCCCGGTGCGTCCCGGCGGGGTCCCGGGCACCGCGCAGCCAGTGGGTGGCCCGGGTTCCGCGGCCGGGTGCCCGGGTGCCGGGCCGGCGGCACCGCGTCCGGCGGCCCACGCGCCGGTGACGCCGCAGCGACCCGCCGGTGACGCCCCGATGTCGGAACGGTCACGGATGGATTACCGCACGTTGTCGATGCAGCGTTGCGGATCACAACGGAACACTCCGTGCGTACGTCGGTTCGTGACGGGGGGCGCTGTGGACGACGTCGGGGCCGGCGGCGTGATCGGGCTCGAGCTGCTGGGGGTGTTCCGGATCCACTGCGACGGCGCGACCGTCACCCTGCCGGTGGCGGCGCAGCGGGTGACCGCGCTGGTCGCGCTGTCCGCGCACGGCATCCACCGGGCCGGCGCGGCCGAGACGCTCTGGCCGGACAGCGCCCGCCGCCGGGCGGCGGCCAACCTGCGCTCCGCGCTGTGGCACGTCCGGCGCCGGATCGGCCCGGCCGTCCTGCCCGCCGGATCGGCCCGGCTGCGGCTCGATCCCTCGGTCCGGGTCGACGTGGTCGAGCTGGCCGACCGGGTGCGGACCCGCCGGGTGCGCGCCGACGGCGCGGAGCTGCCGGCCCGGCTGGCCCGCCGGCTGCTCGACGACTGGCCGGACGCCTGGCTGGCGCCCGAGCGGCTGCGCTGGGACCAGGTCCGGCTGCACGCGCTCGAACAGCTGGCGGCCGAGCAGCTCGCGGCCGGCCGGCACCTGGCCGCGCTGGAGGCCGCGATGACCGCGGTGGCCGTCGAGCCGATGCGGGAGAGCGCGCACCGGCTGGTCGTCCAGGTGCTGATCGACGAGGGCAACCCGGCCTGCGCGGTCCGTCACTACCAGCGCTTCCGCAGCCTCGTGCAGCGGGAGCTGGGGGTCGTGCCGTCCCGGCAGATGACCCGGCTGATCGCGCCGCTGGTGTCCGGCTGAACGGCGGCCGTCCCGGCGGAGGACCCGGTCCGGCGTGGATCGGACCGGGAGGCGAGAATCGACCCATGAGCGGTGAGGGCAGGCCCGCCGGGGCCGCACAGCTGGACGCGACCGGACTGCGGGTGGGTGTGGTCGCCGCCCGGTGGCACGCCGAGATCGTGGACACCCTGCTGGAGCGGGCGGTCGCCACGGCCAGGGACGCCGGCGCCGAGCCGACCGTGGTCCGGGTGCCGGGCACCATCGAGCTCCCGGTGGTCGCCCAGCAGCTGGCCCGCTCGCACGACGTGGTGGTGGCGCTGGGCGTCGTCGTCCGTGGCGGCACCCCGCACTTCGAGTACGTGTGCGACGCGGTCACCGCGGGGCTCACCCGGGTCGCGCTGGACGAGTCCACCCCGGTCGGGAACGGCGTGCTCACCACCGACACGGTCGAGCAGGCGGTGGACCGGTCCGGTGCGCCCGGCGCGCCGGAGGACAAGGGGGCCGAGGCCTGCACCGCGGCCCTGGAATCGGCGCTGGTGCTGCGCGAGCTGCGGGCCGGCGCCGGGGTGCAGACATGAGCGCCGGCCCCGACCGGGCCGGGCGGGAAGGACCTTCCGTGACCGAGCAGCCGCCCCCGGACAGCGGGACCGGCGAGACCCCCGAGCAGCCGCGGGCCGCGGCCCCGGCACCGGCCGGACCCGGCCCGGACGCCGTCACCCTCCGCCCGCGGGCGATCCTGATCACCGCGTGGGTCTGCGCGGTCGCGGTGATGGTCTTCTTCGCCGTGGTCGCGTACCTGATGCCGTCCGAGGACACCGGCGTGATCTTCCGCCCGGTGGACCAGGCGTCGATGATGGTGATCGGTGCATTCGTCGCGGGCGGGCTGCTGCTGATGGCGCGGCCCCGGGTGCGCGCCGACGGGCACGGCATCGAGATCCGCAACGTGGTGCTGACCCGCTGGTTCCCGTGGCCGGAGGTGTACGGCATCTCGTTCCCGGACGGCGCCTCCTCGGCCCGGCTGGAGCTGCCCGACGACGAGTACCACCCGATCCTCGCCGTCCAGGCCGTCGATCGCGGGCTCGCCGTGCGCAACGTCCGCACGCTGCGCGACCTGCACCGCGACGCGGTCCGCAGGGGCTGACCCGGGCCGGACCGGTCCGGGGCCGGGCAGGTCCGGGTCCGGGGCCGGGCAGGTCCGGCGCCCGGCCGGCTCAGCCGCCGATCGCCCGGGCCCGGCCCCGCCGGCCGAGCCGGGTGCCGCCCAGATCGGCCCGGTCCGCGGCCTCGGCGCCGCTGCGGTAGCCCGATCCGGACACCTGCGGGGGCCGGGCGCGGCGCAGGCCGGAGTACTCCTCGGAGTAGGCGCGCGCCACCCGGTCGCCCCGGTCGGCCAGCACCAGCGCGGCGGAGGTGGCACCGTCGCCCGCGGCGTCGCTCTCGCCGACGGCGGCCCGCTCCGCCTCGCACAGCCGCTCGTGCACCCGGGCGGCGAAGCCGTAGATCCAGGAGCGCCGGTAGGCGGCGACCGACTCGCCCGGATCGGGCGGCCGGATCCGGTTCACCTGGGTGAACGCCTGCAGCAGCAGCGAGGTGTAGAGCAGCTCCACCCGCTCCCGGTCGGACGCGAAGCCGAACACGGTGACCGCGGCGACCTTGCCGCCGCGGGAGTCGTGCAGCACCCACCGGCAGCGCAGCGCCGCCGCCGTCCACCCCAGCAGCCGGGCCTTCGCCGCGCTGTACGGGTCGTCGACCGCGATCCGGACGCCGCCGATCGGATCGTGGCCCGGTGGCCCGGTGGCGGCCAGGACCGCTTCGTCGACCCCGTGCCGGGCCATCAGCTCGACGGCCTTGTCGGTGTAGATCTGCGCCTCGGCCGCCGTGCCGGCCCGCTCCGCCTTCGCCAGCAGCTTGCGGATCCGGTCCAGCCGGGCCTCCTGCAGCGCGGGACCGCCGGGGGTGTCGTGCGTGGTGCTCACGGTGCTCCTCCTCGGGGCAGGACGTCGAACTCGTGTTCGACACGAGGTCTACCGCAGGGGACCGACGGTTTCCGGTCACCGACACGTCACTACACCCCGTCCGGGGGGTCCGCGGGGGCCGGGTGCGGCCCGCGGTGTCGGGGGTCGCAACTATCCTGGACGGCACCATGGCCGACCCGAGCAGCTACCGTCCGGCGTCCGGGACGATCCCGGAGTCGCCGGGGGTCTACCGCTTCTCGGACCCGCGTGGCCGGGTGATCTACGTCGGCAAGGCCAAGAGCCTGCGGCAGCGGCTGAACTCCTACTTCGCCGATCTGGCCGGGCTGCACCCGCGCACCCGGCAGATGGTGACGACCGCCGCGAAGGTGGAGTGGACGGTCGTCGGCACCGAGGTCGAGGCGCTCCAGCTCGAGTACAACTGGATCAAGGAGTACGACCCGCGGTTCAACGTCCGCTACCGCGACGACAAGACCTACCCGGTGCTCGCCGTCACGATGAACGAGGAGTACCCGCGGCTGCACGTCTACCGCGGCCCGCGCCGCCGCGGCGTGCGCTACTTCGGCCCGTACGCGCACGCCTGGGCGATCCGGGAGACGCTCGACCTGCTGCTGCGGGTCTTCCCGGCCCGGACCTGCTCGGCCGGGGTGTTCAAGCGGCACGGCCAGATCGGCAGGCCCTGCCTGCTCGGCTACATCGACAAGTGCTCCGCCCCGTGCGTCGGGAAGGTCAGCGCGGACGAGCACCGCGAGATCGTCGAGGGCTTCTCCGACTTCCTCTCCGGCCGGACCGACCGGATGGTGCGCCGGCTCGAACGCGAGATGGCCGAGGCCTCGGAGAACCTGGAGTTCGAGCGCGCCGCCCGGCTGCGCGACGATCTCGGCGCGCTGCGCCGCGCCCTGGAGAAGCAGGCCGTGGTGCTCGGCGACGGCACCGACGCCGATGTCGTCGCCTTCGCCGAGGACGAGCTGGAGGCCGCCGTCCAGGTCTTCCACGTGCGCGGCGGCCGGGTCCGCGGCCAGCGCGGCTGGGTGATCGACAAGGTCGAGCCGACCGACACCGAGCAGCTCGTCGAGCGGTTCGTCTCGCAGTTCTACGGCGAGCAGCACGCGCTCGCCGGGGCCGCCGACGACGCCGCCCAGCCGGTCCCGCGGGAGATCCTGGTGCCGGTGCTGCCCGCCGAGGCCGGCGCGCTGGAGCGGTGGCTGACCGGCCTGCGCGGCTCCCGGGTGCAGCTGCGGGTGCCGCAGCGCGGCGACAAGAAGGCGCTCGCCGAGACCGTCGCCCGGAACGCGAAGGAGGCGTTCACCCAGCACCGGCTGCGCCGGGCCGGGGACCTGACCGCCCGCTCGGCGGCGCTGCAGGAGCTCCAGGAGAACCTCGGCCTCGACCAGGCGCCGCTGCGGATCGAGTGCGTGGACGTGAGCCACGTGCAGGGCACGAACGTCGTCGCCTCGCTGGTCGTCTTCGAGGACGGCCTGGCCCGCAAGTCCGAGTACCGCCGCTTCGAGATCCGGGACGGGGCCGCCGCCGGGCACAGCGACGTCGCGGCGATCGCCGAGGTGGTGCGCCGCCGGTTCCGCCGCTACCTGGCCGAGACCGCGGGGGACACCGCCCCCGCCGGGTCCGGCGAGGTGCCGCCGGAGGACACCGTCCGGACCGGGATCGACCCGGAGACCGGGCGGCCGCGGAAGTTCGCCTACCCGCCGAACCTGCTCGTCGTCGACGGCGGGAAGCCGCAGGTCGACGCGGCCGCCGCCGAGCTCGCCGCGCTGGGCGTCACCGACGTCGCGGTCTGCGGGCTGGCGAAGCGGCTCGAGGAGGTCTGGCTGCCGGACGAGGACGACCCGGTCATCCTGTCCCGGACGAGTGAAGGTCTGTACCTCCTCCAGCGGGTCCGTGACGAGGCGCACCGGTTTGCCATCACCTATCACCGGCAGCGTCGTTCCCAGGGCATGACCGCGTCCGAGCTGGACGGGGTGCCCGGCCTCGGGCCGGCCCGCAAGCAGGCGCTGATGAAGCACTTCGGGTCGGTGCGCAAGCTGCGCGCCGCCGGGATCGAGGAGATCGCCGGGCTGCCCGGTTTCGGGCGGCGCACCGCGGAGACCGTGGTGTCGGCGCTGCACGGCGGTAACGGGCCCGGCCCGACGACCGAGGGGGAGGAACAGCGATGACGGGGGCGGCCGACGTGGTGGACCAGGCACCGGACGGTGGTCCGGGCATCGAGGTGGCGGTGGTCAGCGGGCTGTCCGGCGCCGGCCGCAGCACCGCGGCGAAGGTACTGGAGGACCTCGGCTGGTTCGTCGTCGACAACCTGCCGCCGGAGCTGATCGCGACGATGGTCGACCTGGGCTCGCGGGCCCGCGGCGACGTGACCCGGATCGCGGTCGTGATGGACGTGCGCTCGCGCGCCTTCACCGACGACCTCGGTGCGGTGATCAAGGATCTGGACAGCCGGGGCTACCGCCCGAAGCTGCTGTTCCTGGAGGCGTCCGACGCGGTGCTGGTCCGCCGGTTCGAGCAGAACCGCCGCTCGCACCCGCTGCAGGGCGCCGGCCGGATCACCGACGGCCTGAACGCCGAGCGCGAGGTGCTGCGCCCGCTGCGCGAGGACGCCGATCTCGTCGTCGACACCTCCACCCTGTCGGTGCACGACCTGCGGGCCCGGATCGAGGGCTCGTTCGCCGCCGAGGGCACGCACTCCGCGACCCGGATCACCGTGCTGTCGTTCGGCTACAAGTACGGCCTGCCGCTGGACTCCGATCTCGTCGTCGACGTGCGGTTCCTGCCCAACCCGCACTGGATCCCGGAGCTGCGCGAGCACACCGGCCGGGACCGCGAGGTCAGCGACTACGTGCTGTCCCAGGAGGGCGCCGAGGAGTTCGTCGAGCGCTACCTGGACCTGCTGGACCTGGTCGGCGCCGGGTACCGGCGGGAGGGCAAGCGCTACCTGACGGTCGCCGTCGGCTGCACCGGCGGGAAGCACCGCTCGGTGGCGATCTCGGAGGAGATCGGCCGCCGGCTGGCCGGCCGGGACGGCGTCCAGGTCAACGTCGAGCACCGCGACATGGGGCGCGAGTGAGCGGAGCGCAGGAGGGTCTGCGGGTCGTCGCGCTCGGCGGCGGGCACGGCCTGCACGCCACGCTCAGCGCGCTGCGCCGGTGCCCCGACGTCGCCGACGTCACCGCGGTGGTCACCGTCGCCGACGACGGCGGGTCGTCCGGCAGGCTGCGCCGCGAGCTCGGCCTGCTGCCGCCGGGCGACCTGCGGATGGCGCTCGCCGCGCTGGCCGCCGACGACGCCGACGGCCGGTTCTGGTCCGGGCTGGTCCAGCACCGCTTCGGCGGGACCGGCGCGCTGGCCGGGCACGCCGTCGGCAACCTGCTGCTGGCGGCGCTGCTGGAACGCGACGGCGATCCGGTGCGCGCGCTGGACGCGCTCGGCGGGCTGCTCGGCTGCGCCGGGCGGGTGCTGCCGATGGCCCGGGTGCCGCTGGACATCGAGGCCGAGGTCGAGCTGGACGGCGTCGACGGCCCGCACCTGATCCGCGGCCAGGTCGCGGTCGCGTCGACGCCCGGCCGGGTGCGCCGGGTCTGGTTGCTGCCGGAGGACCCGCCGGCCTGCGACGAGGCCGTCCGCGCGGTGCTCGCCGCCGACGCCGTGCTGCTCGGCCCCGGATCGTGGTTCACCAGCGTGCTGCCGCACCTGCTGGTCCCCGGCCTGCGCGACGCGCTGCTGCGGACCGCCGCGGCCCGGATCGTGCTGCTCAACCTCAGTCCCGAGCCGGGGGAGACCGCCGGTTTCTCGCCGGAGCAGCACCTTGAAGTACTGTCCGGTCACGCGCCCGAGTTGCGGGCGCATGCCGTCCTGGCGGACATCGGGTCGGTGAGCCTTCCGGAGCGGCTGCACGCGGCCGCATCCGACCTGCTGGTCCCGGGCGGGCGGGTCTGGCTCGCGGACGTCGCCGACGTCCGCGCGGCCACCCCGCGGCACGATCCGGACGCCCTCGCGGGCGCCCTGCTCGACGTGTTCCGCGCCGCCGTACCGGCGGCCGGGACCGGCGGCGGGGACGGGACACAACAGCACAGCCCGCAGCGCGGAAGGAGCCCGCAATGGCCATGACCGCCACGGTGAAGGACGAGCTGAGCCGGCTCACCGTCACCAAGCAGTCGTCACGGCGTGCCGAGGTGGCCTCGTTGCTGCGGTTCGCCGGCGGGCTGCACATCGTGGGCGGCCGCGTGGTGATCGAGGCCGAGGTCGACACCGGCTCGGTCGCCCGGCGGCTGCGGCGCGAGATCCACGAGCTCTACGGGCACACCGCGGACGCGCACGTGATCACCGCGGGCGGCCTGCGCCGCGGCGCGCGGTACGTGATCCGGGTGATCCGCGACGGCGAGGGCCTGGCCCGCCAGACCGGGCTGCTGGACAACCGCGGCCGCCCGGTGCGCGGGCTCCCGCCGCCGGTCGTCTCCGGGGACCTGTCCGACGCCGAGGCGGCCTGGCGGGGCGCCTTCCTGGCGCACGGCTCGCTGACCGAGCCGGGCCGCAGCTCCGCGCTGGAGGTGACCTGCCCGGGGCCGGAGGCGGCGCTGGCGCTGGTCGGCGCGGCGCGCCGGCTGGGGGTCGCGGCGAAGGCCCGCGAGGTGCGCGGCGCGGACCGGGTCGTGGTCCGCGACGGGGACGCGATCGGTGCGCTGCTGACCAGGATGGGCGCCCACCAGAGCGTGCTCTCCTGGGAGGAGCGGCGGATGCGCCGCGAGGTCCGGGCGACCGCGAACCGGCTCGCGAACTTCGACGACGCCAACCTGCGCCGGTCCGCGCGGGCGGCGGTCGCCGCCGCGGCCCGGGTGTCGCGCGCCCTGGAGATCCTCGGCGACGAGGTGCCCGACCACCTGCGGGCGGCCGGGCGGCTGCGCGCCGAGCACACCCAGGCGTCGCTGGAGGAGCTGGGCCAGCTCGCGGACCCGCCGATGACCAAGGACGCGGTGGCCGGCCGGATCCGGCGGCTGCTGCAGACCGCCGACAAGAAGGCCGCGGAGCTGGGGATCCCGGACACCGAGTCGGCGGTCACCGCCGAGATGCTGGAGGAGGAGAACGGCTGATCGCCGTGCCGGTGCGCAGGGCCGCGAGCCGCGCCGCGGGGAAGCCGAGGTCGATCGTCCACGGCCCGCACGGGACCCCGAGGATCCAGCCGCCGATCCGTGCGTCGCGCAGGGCCGCGACCAGCAACCGCTCGGCCGCCGAGGCCGCGCCGTCCGAGGCGGCGGTGGGCAGCGCCGTCGCCCGCCGCGCCCCGGGCCGCCCGACCATCCGGCAGTAGGCGGCGTACAGCGCCTCGGGGGAGAGGGAACGCTGCAGCGCCCGGTCGAGCAGGGTCGGCCCGCCGGCTCCAGCAGGGTCGACGCGCGGGAGGTCACCGCGACCCCGCGCACGATCTCCCGGTCCTGCGCCGCGACGTCGCGGCGCCGTACCCGCACCCCGGTCCGCGGGCGTACCCCGGAGCTGCGGGGGACGGTGACCTCCACGACCGGGATCGGGCGATCGACGTCGCCGTGCCACCGGGCGGCGGCCGCTCCGCTGACGACGGCGGCCGGCCCCGCGTGCAGTGCCGCCGCACGGACCCGTCCGGCCGGGGTCAGCGGGTGCCCGGCGGCGAGGAAGACCGGGGGACGGACCCGCGACCAGCCGTGCTCCCGGACCCGGCGCCAGAGCGCGTCGGTGGACGGCCCGCACCACCACGGTGATCACACCCCGTCACGGGAGGGCTGCGGGGGGTCGGGCATGATGCCGCCGTGACGAACCCGGGTTCCACTCTCCTCGCCGTTCATCTCGATCGATCCAGCATGCTGCGGCCGCTGCTCCCCGCACTCCGCGCCGGACTCGCCGACCTGCTCCGTGCCCAGGCCGGGCCGGACGAGCCGGAGGTCGTGCTGTCGACCGGGAACGACCTGACCCGTTCCCTCGCCGACGGCTCGCACCCGCCGGCCGTCCCGGTGCCCGCGCAGGAGGCGCTCGCGGCGCTGCCCGCGAAGCTGCGCGCGCTCGACGGGCCCGACCTGCGCACCGGCGCCCACCGGCTGCTCGACGCCGTCGGCGACGAGCTCGCCGCCCGCCCCGAGGGGGACCGGCCCGGGCGGGTCGTCGTCCTGCTCGTCGGGGAGGCCGCGGTCGGCGACACCGCCGCGGTCCGCGAGCGCATCGCCCACCAGCAGGCCGCCTACGCCTGGGAGTTCGTGCTGGTGGACGTCACCGCGGCCGGGGTGCCGGCCGGCCCGGCGGAGGAGCCGGACGCCGCCGCGGGGGAGGGCTCGGCCGTCGCCGTCAAGCAGCGCGCCGGTGGGCCCGCCGCGGCCGCCCGGTTCGGGATCCCGGCGACCGCGACGATCACCGCGGGTCCCGGCCGGGAGGGGATCACCGCCGCGCTGACCGCCGCGGCCTCGTTCGTGGGCAGGGCCAGGGCCGCCGCCCCGCGCGAGCCCGTCGAGGGCTTCACCGACGACGAGCGCGCCGCCGCCGATGCGCCCGACACCCGTCCCGGCTGGAAGAAGTTCCTGCGCATCGCCTGACCCCGTCCGCGATCCGTACCCGATCGGGTCCGGGTACGGATCGCGGCGCAGGTCACCGGGTACGCGGGGTTCGGGGCGGGCGGTCCGCCGATAGGGTGGTCGCCGAGCACGGGAGGCGGTGCTCCCCGACGGGGGAGAGCGCCGTGACCGACCTGCCGCCCCGCCGCCGGGACCCGGCGCGCCGGGGACTGGGACACCCAGACGACAGCGCACGACGAGCCCATGGAGGCACTGTGACGGTCCGCGTAGGAGTCAACGGCTTCGGCCGCATCGGCCGGAACTTCTGGCGGGCGGTGGACGCCCAGCGCGCCGCCGGCACCACGGACATCGAGATCGTCGCGGTGAACGACATCACCGACAACGCGACGCTCGCGCACCTGCTGAAGTACGACTCGATCCTCGGCAGGCTGCCCTACGAGGTCGGCACCTCGGGCGACGAGATCGTCGTCGACGGCAAGGGTTTCAAGGGGCTCGCCGTGCGCGACCCCGGCGAGCTGCCCTGGAAGGACCTGGGCGTCGACGTCGTCGTCGAGTCGACCGGTCTGTTCACCAAGCGCGACGCCGCGTCCAAGCACCTCGACGCCGGCGCGAAGAAGGTCGTCATCTCGGCCCCGGCGACCGGTGAGGACCTCACCATCGTCAAGGGCGTCAACGACGGCGACTACGACGGCTCGCAGAACATCGTCTCGAACGCGTCCTGCACCACGAACTGCCTGGCGCCGCTGGCGAAGGTCCTCGACGACCTGCTCGGGATCGAGAAGGGTCTGATGACCACGATCCACGCCTACACCGCCGACCAGAACCTGCAGGACGGCCCGCACAAGGACCTGCGCCGGGCCCGCGCCGCCGCGCTGAACATCGTCCCCACCTCGACCGGTGCGGCGAAGGCGATCTCGCTGGTCCTGCCGCACCTCAAGGGCAAGCTCGACGGCTACGCGCTGCGGGTGCCGATCCCCACCGGCTCGGCCACCGACCTGACCGTCGAGGTCCGCAAGGAGGCGAGCGCCGAGGAGATCAACGCGGCGTTCAAGGCGGCCGCCGAGGGCCCGCTGAAGGGCATCCTGAAGTACACCGAGGACCCGATCGTCTCCTCCGACATCGTCACCGACCCGCACTCGACGATCTTCGACTCGGGCCTGACCAAGGTCATCGGGAACCAGGTCAAGGTGGTCGGCTGGTACGACAACGAGTGGGGCTACTCGAACCGCCTCGTCGACATCGCCGGGCTGGTGGCGTCGAAGCTGTGAGGACCCTCGACGACCTCCTGAACGAGGGGGAGGGCGTGCAGGGCCGGACCGTGCTGGTGCGGTCCGATCTCAACGTTCCCCTCGACGACGACCGGAACATCACCGACGACGGCCGCATCCGCGCCTCGGTGCCGACGATCTCGGCGCTGTCCGGGGCCGGGGCGCTGGTCGTGGTGACCGCGCACCTGGGCCGGCCGAAGAACGGCCCGGACGAGAAGCTCTCGCTGGCCCCGGTCGCCGACCGGCTCGGTGAGCTGCTCGGCGCGCCGGTCCGGCTGGTGGAGCTCGGGAAGCCGCTGCCGAGCATGGCCGCGGGCGACGTCGTGCTGCTGGAGAACATCCGGTTCGACGCCCGGGAGACCGCCAAGGACGACGCCGAGCGCGCCGCGTTCGCCGACGAGCTGGCCGCCCTGGTGGGCGACGACGCCGCGTTCGTCTCGGACGGCTTCGGCGTGGTGCACCGCAAGCAGGCGTCGGTGTACGACGTCGCGCAGCGGCTCGATCCCTACGCGGGCGGCCTGGTGCTGTCCGAGGTCGAGGTCCTGCGGACCCTGACCGGGGATCCGGAGCGGCCGTACGCGGTCGTGCTCGGCGGCTCGAAGGTCTCCGACAAGCTGGCCGTGATCGAGGCGCTGCTGCCCGGCGTGGACACCCTGCTGGTCGGCGGCGGGATGTGCTTCACCTTCCTGGCCGCCCAGGGGCACGGCGTCGGGTCGTCGCTGCTGGAGGCCGACCAGGTCGGGACCTGCCGGACGCTGCTGGAGTCCGGAAAGATCGTCCTGCCGTCCGACGTGGTGGTCGCCGACGCGTTCTCCGCCGACGCCACCACCCGCACGGTGCCGGTCACCGGCATCGAGGACGGCTGGCTGGGCCTGGACATCGGCCCGGAGTCGGTCGCCGCGTTCGCCGACCGGATCGGCGCGGCGCGGACGATCTTCTGGAACGGCCCGATGGGCGTCTTCGAGCTGGCCCCGTTCGCCGACGGCACCCGCGGTGTGGCGCAGGCGATCGCGGACGCCACGGCGGGCGGTGCGTTCAGCGTCGTCGGCGGCGGTGACTCCGCGGCCGCGGTGCGCGCGCTGGGCATCCCCGAGGACGGCTTCTCGCACATCTCCACCGGCGGGGGTGCCTCGCTCGAGTTCCTCGAGGGCGCCACCCTCCCCGGCGTCGCGGTACTGGAGGGTGACGCATGACCCGTAAGCCGTTCATCGCCGGCAACTGGAAGATGAACCTCAACCACCTCGAGGCGATCGCGGTGGTGCAGAAGCTCGCCTTCGCGCTGCCCGAGAAGTACTTCGACCGGGTCGAGGTGGCGGTGCTGCCGCCGTTCACCGACATCCGCAGCGTGCAGACGCTGATCGACGGCGACAAGCTGAGCGTGGTGCACGGGGCGCAGGACCTGTCCCCGCACGACTCGGGCGCCTACACCGGCGACGTGTCCGGCGCGATGCTGGCGAAGCTGGGCTGCCGCTACGTGGTGGTCGGGCACTCCGAGCGCCGGGAGGTCCACGGCGAGGACGACGCCGTCGTCAACTCGAAGGTGCTGGCCGCGCTGCGGCACGGGATCACCCCGATCCTGTGCGTCGGCGAGGGCCTGGACGTCCGCGAGGCCGGCGAGCACGTGCAGCACTGCACCGACCAGCTGCGCGGCGCGCTCAAGGGGGTCACCGCCGAGCAGGCGGCCACCCTGGTGCTCGCCTACGAGCCGGTCTGGGCGATCGGCACCGGCCGGGTGGCCGGCGCGTCGGACGCCCAGGAGGTCTGCGCGGCGCTGCGGGGGACGCTGACCGAGCTGTACGGGCCGGAGGTCTCCCGCGCCGTGCGGATCCTCTACGGCGGTTCGGTGAAGTCGTCGAACGTGGCGGAGATCGTCGGCCAGGCCGACGTGGACGGCGCCCTCGTCGGCGGCGCCAGCCTGGACGCCGAGGAGTTCGCGAAGCTGTCCGCGATCGCGGCCGGCGGTCCGCTGCCCTAGGCAGGTCCGTCCGCACAGCCGTGGAGCCGTGGCCGCCGGGTGCGGGGCCACGGCTCCACGCGTTCCCGGCCACCCCGGCCGGAGGGCCCCCGCAGCGTGCGGAGTATCCTCGGCCACTCCGGCGAGCGACCAGGATTGGGAAGCGCGTGATCCTGACACTGCAGATCATCCTCATCGTGACCAGCCTTCTGCTGATCGCGCTGATCCTGCTGCAGCGCAGCAAGGGTGGGGGTCTGACCAGCCTCTTCGGCGGCGGCGTGCAGTCGAGCCTGTCCGGCTCCGCGGCCGCCGACCGCAACATGGCTCGTTACACCATCTTCGTCGGAATGATCTGGGCGATCGCCGTCGTCGGCAACGGCCTGATGCTGGCGAACGTCTGACCGTCGCGGCGAGGGAGAGGGGACGAGGGAGATGGCTGGCGGCAACGCGATCCGCGGCACCCGGGTGGGGGCCGGTCCGATGGGCGAGTCCGAGCGGGGCGAGAGTGCCGCCCGTGAACGGATCCCCTTCTACTGTGTGAACGGCCACGTCAACAACACCTGGTTCGCCGCGGAGGCCGAGGTCCCCGAGACCTGGGACTGCCCCCGCTGCGGGCTGCCCGGCGGCCGGGACTCGGCGAACCCGCCGGCCGCCCCGCGCACCGAGCCGTACAAGACGCACCTCGCGTACGTGAAGGAACGGCGCAGCGACGCCGACGGTGAGGCCATCCTCGAGGAGGCCCTCGGTCGGCTGCGGGCGTCCCGGGAGCTCTGATCGGGCTCCCCGGGCCGCGCGGGCTCGTCCGGCGGGCCCGCCGGCGCGCCGGGCGGGTGCTCGACGACGCGCTGGCCCGGCACACCGCGAACCAGACGGCGACCCTGCGGTCCGAGCTGGCGCTGCTGCGCGAGGAGCTGGACGGCCGGGTCCGCACCGAGGTCGACCGGGTCGTCGCCGAGCTGCGCGCGGTCGAGATCCGGGACCGCCGGGACACGATCGCGGCGGGGGAGCGGGAGGCCGTCGCGAGCAGCGCCCGGTTCGCCCGGGAGCACCTCGCCGACGCGGTGCCGCTGCCGAACCCGCAGGCCACCCTGGAGCACGCGCTCCGGGCCGCTCCGACCGGCGGGATTGCGCTGGAGTTCGGCGTGTACCGCGGCGGCACCCTGCGCACCATCGCCGAGCACCGCGGCGACGGCCGGGTGCACGGTTTCGACACCTTCACCGGCCTGCCGCAGACCTGGCGCCAGGGCTTCCCGGCCGGCGCGTTCGGCGACGTCGGCGAGCTCCCGCGGGTACCCGGCGCCGAGCTGGTGCCCGGGCTGTTCGAGGACACCCTCGACGGGTTCCTGGCGACGCATCCCGGCCCGGTCGACTTCCTGCACGTCGACTCCGACCTCTACTCGTCCGCGGTCACCGTGCTGGCCGGGGTCGGCCCGCGGTTGCGCCGCGGCAGCATCGTGCTGTTCGACGAGTTCTTCAACTTCCCGCAGTGGCAGCGCGACGAGGCCCGAGCCTGGTGGGAGTACGCCGCCGCACACGGCGTCGGCTACAGCTACCTCTGCTACACCTACGACAACGAGCAGGTCGCCGTCCGGATCGACGAGCCGGGCGGACCGCCCCCCTCGTGATCCCGGGCACGTTCGGGATAGATTCCGAGGTCATGACCCGCTGGACGCTGCCTCCGGAACAGATCCCCTCGGCCTGGTTCAACGTCGTTCCGCACCTGCCGAGCCCGGTGCAGCCGCCGTTGCACCCGGGGACGCGGGAGCCGGTCGGCCCGGCCGACCTGGCGCCGCTGTTCCCGATGTCGCTGATCGAGCAGGAGGTCAGCGCCGAACCGTGGATCGACGTGCCGGGCGAGGTGCTCGACATCCTGCGGCTGTGGCGGCCGACGCCGCTGCAGCGGGCGGTCCGGCTGGAGCAGGCGCTGGGCACCCCGGCGCGCATCTACTTCAAGGACGAATCGGTCTCCCCGGCCGGCAGCCACAAGCCGAACGCCGCGGTGCCGCAGGCGTTCTACAACGCCCGCGAGGGCATCCGGCGGCTCACCACCGAGACCGGCGCCGGCCAGTGGGGCACCTCGCTGGCGTTCGCCGCGGCCCAGTTCGACCTGGAGCTGAAGGTCTACATGGTGCGGGCGTCGTTCGGGCAGAAGCCCTACCGGCGGATCGCCATCGAGACCTGGGGCGGCGAGGTGGTCCCGAGCCCGGTCGACGAGCCGGACCACCCGGGCTCGCTGGGTGCGGCGATCTCGGACGCGGTGCGGGACTGCGTCGGCCGCGACGACACCCACTACGCGCTCGGGTCGGTGCTCAACCACGTGCTGCTGCACCAGACCGTGGTCGGGCTGGAGGCGCGCGAGCAGCTGGGGCTGGCCGGCGAGACGCTGCCGGACGTCGTGATCGGGTCCTGCGGGGGCGGCTCGAACCTGGGCGGCATCACCTTCCCGTTCGTGCCGGACGAGAGCGTGCGGCTGCTCGCCGTCGAGCCGCTGTCCTGCCCGACGCTGACCCAGGGCCGCTACGACTACGACTTCGGTGACACCGCGGGCCTGACCCCGCTGATGCCGATGTACACCCTCGGCCACGACTTCGTGCCACCGTCGATCCATGCGGGCGGCCTGCGCTACCACGGCGACTCGCCGCTGGTGTCGTCGCTGGTGAAGGACGGCCGGATGGAGGCGGCGGCGTACCCGCAGGGCAAGGTCTTCGAGGCGGCCGTGCAGTTCGCCCGGAGCGAGGGGAAGATCCCGGCCCCGGAGACCGGGCACGCGATCGCCGCCGCGATCGACGAGGCACTCGCCGCGAAGGAGACCGGGGAGGAGCGGGTCATCCTGTTCAACTACTCCGGGCACGGCTTCCTCGACCTGGCCGCGTACGACGACTACAACAACGGCCGGCTCGACGACGAGATGGGCTGATCCCACCGGTCCGTACCGCTGTGCCCGGAAGGGCCGGGCAGCGCGCCCCCTGTACCTCCTGTACCCCCTGTACCCCCTGTACCGCCTGCGCGGTCGGCGCGGTCGGCGCCCGCTGCGCCCGGTGCCGGGACCCGACACGCCCGGGAAACCGCGGACCGTTCCTCCCTGCAACACAGCGGGCGAAACATGCCACCTGGTCGGGGCGGACCGAACGGAGGACGGGTGGAACTCAATGCGGGAGACACGGCGTGGGTGCTGGTCAGCGCCGCGCTGGTGATGCTGATGACGCCGGGGCTGGCGTTCTTCTACGGCGGGATGACGCGCAGCAAGTCCGTGCTGAACATGCTGATGATGAACGTGATCTGCCTGGCGGTGGTGAGCGTTCTCTGGGCGCTGTACGGCTACAGCTGGGCGTTCGGCAACGACATCGGCGGCGGCCTGCTCGGCGGCGGCGAGTTCGCCGGGCTGGCGAACACGATCGGCCAGGCGGTCGGCGTCGGCACCGACACCGCGCCGTGGCCGGGGCCGGACGCGCTGCCCGCGCTCGCCTTCGTGATGTTCCAGCTGATGTTCGCGGTGATCACCCCGGCGCTGATCTCGGGCGCCGTCGCGGACCGCACGAAGTTCTGGGGCTGGACGGCGTTCGTCGTGCTGTGGGCCACGGTGGTGTACTTCCCGGTCGCGCACTGGGTGTTCGCGTTCGACGGCTTCACCGGCCCGGACAACGTCGGCGGCTGGATCGCGAACACCCTCGGCGCCGAGGACTTCGCCGGCGGGACCGCGGTGCACATCAACGCCGGCGCCGCGGCACTGGCACTGGCGATCGTGCTCGGGCGCAGGCGCGGCTGGCCGCGCGAACCGATGCGCCCGCACAACCTGCCGTTCGTGCTCCTCGGGATGGCGCTGCTGTGGTTCGGCTGGTTCGGGTTCAACGCCGGCTCGGCGCTGTCCGCCGGTGACCTCGCCGCCACCGCGTTCACCAACACCATGCTGGCGACCGCGACCGCGCTGATCGGCTGGCTGCTCGTCGAGCAGATCCGGGACGGGCGGCCCACCACGCTGGGCGCGGCGTCCGGCGCCGTCGCCGGGCTGGTCGCGATCACCCCGGCCTGCGGGTTCGTCCGGCCGGTCGGGGCGCTGGCGATCGGGCTGATCGCCGGTGCGGTGTGCGCGCTCGCCGTCGGGCTGAAGTACCGGTTCGGGCTCGACGACTCGCTCGACGTCGTCGGCGTCCACCTGGTCGGCGGGATCGTCGGGACCCTGCTGATCGGGTTCTTCGGCGACAACAGCGTCAACTCGGCGGCGGCCGGCGACAACGGCCTGTTCTACGGCGGCGGGCTGGTCCAGCTGGGCCGCCAGGCGCTCGCCGCCGGGGCGGTGCTCGCCTACTCGTTCGTGCTCGCGCTGCTGCTCGGCTACCTGGTGAAGGTGACCATCGGGTTCCGGGTGGACGGCGACGACGAGGTCACCGGCATCGACGAGACCGAGCACGCCGAGACCGCCTACGACTTCTCCACGCTGCGCGGCGGCACCGCGTCCGCGCGGCCGGCCGGGCAGGCCACCACCGCGCCACCGGTGGAGGCGTCGTGAAGCTGGTGACCGCGATCGTCCGGCCCTACGCGCTGGAGGACGTCCGGGGCGCGCTCGAACAGCTCGGCGTGCTGGGGATGACCATCGGCGAGGTCCGCGGCTACGGCAGGCAGAAGGGGCACACCGAGCTGTACCGGGGCGCCGAGTACGCGGTCGACCTGGTGCCGAAGATCCGGATCGACGCCGTGGTGCACGAGGAGCAGGTCGACCGGGTGGTCGGCGCGATCACCGAGGCGGCCCGCACCGGGAAGGTCGGCGACGGGAAGGTGTGGGTGCAGGCCGTCGAGACGGTCGTCCGGGTGCGGACCGGGGAACGGGGGGCGGACGCGGTGTGAGCGACGCGTGCCGGTCAGCCCTGCCGGCCGGCCCCGCCGGCCGCCCGGGCCCGGCGTCGCGCGGCGCGCGGGTCGGACAGCGCGCGGTCGACGGCGTCGGCG